>NZ_DFUB01000024.1:0-44827 GCF_002379575.1 Flavobacterium sp. UBA4197 | reverse complement strand
AAGGACAATTAAAAGAATTTAAGGCGCACTTCTCGTTAAAACGATAATTAGTTTTAGATTGTGATAATAATGTAAAAAGCCCGCTCGAAAGAGCGGGCTTTTTTATGGTTGTTAGCAAAGGTTATCGCCATAAAAAAAGGCAACCGTTATGGTTGCCTTTTTGTTTTTATAATGACAAAACTAATTAAGCAATTTTATTTAAAATTGTATTTAAAGTCGTACTTGGACGCATTGCCTCGTCTGTTAATGTCTGCGCTGGGTGGTAATAACCGCCGATATTCTGAGCTTTCCCCTGAGCACCGATTAACTCACCGTTAATTTGTGCTTCATTTTCAAAAAGTTCTTTTGCAATAGGAGCAAACTGCGCCTGTAATTCTGCATCTTTAGTTTGTGTGGCTAAAGCTTCAGCCCAGTATAATGCCAGATAGAAGTGAGAACCTCTGTTGTCAATCTGTCCTACTTTACGGGCAGGAGATTTATCATTTGCAAGGAATTTTTCAGTAGCCTGGTCTAATGTTTCCGAAAGAACCAAAGCTTTGTTTTTGTTGAATACATTTCCTAAATGCTCTAAAGATACCGCTAATGCCAGGAACTCTCCAAGAGAATCCCAACGTAGGTAACCTTCTTCAAGGAATTGTTCTACGTGTTTCGGTGCAGAACCTCCGGCTCCTGTTTCAAATAAACCACCACCGTTCATTAAAGGAACGATCGATAACATTTTGGCAGAAGTACCTAATTCTAAAATAGGGAATAAGTCGGTTAAATAATCACGCAATACGTTTCCGGTTACCGAAATAGTATCCAATCCGGCTTTGATTCTTTCTAAAGAGAAAATCGTAGCATCCACCGGAGAAAGGATTCTGATATCCAATCCGGTTGTATCATAATCTTTTAAATAAGCAGTTACTTTTTTGATTAATTCTCTGTCGTGTGCTCTGTTTTCATCTAACCAGAATACCGTTGGTGTATTGGTTGCTTTTGCTCTGTTTACGGCAAGTTTAACCCAGTCCTGGATAGGTGCATCTTTTGTTTGACACATTCTGAAAATATCACCAGCTTCCACATTTTGCTGTAATAATACGGTACCATTAGTATCCACTACACGGATAACACCGGTAGCAGTAGCCTGGAACGTTTTATCGTGCGATCCGTATTCTTCTGCTTTTTGAGCCATCAAACCAACATTTGGTACACTTCCCATTGTTTTAGGGTCGAAAGCACCGTTCTTTTTACAGAAATCAATAGTAGCCGTGTAAAGTCCGGAATAGCATCTGTCCGGGATTAATGCTTTGGTATCTTCCTGTTTTCCTTCGGCATTCCACATTTGTCCGGAAGTGCGGATCATAGCAGGCATCGAAGCATCCACGATCACATCTGAAGGTACGTGCAGGTTCGTGATTCCTTTATCGGAATTAACCATTGCCAATGCAGGTCCTTTTTTATACGTTTCCTGAATAGCCGCTTCCACTTCAGCCTGTTGCGGATGTCCGGCAATTTTTGCATAAACATCCCCCAAACCGTTACGGGTATCAATATTTAAAGTTTCAAATAAAGCAGCATATTTTTCGAATACCTCTTTAAAATAAACTTCTACGATCGCTCCGAAGATAATCGGATCGGAAATTTTCATCATTGTTGCTTTCAGGTGAATCGAAAGCAATACATTTTTAGCTCTGGCATCTTCAATTTCTTTAGCCACATAGCTTTTTAAAGCTTTTAGGCTCATTACCGAACTGTCGATGATTTCACCGGCTTTTAAAGGCGTACTTGCTTTTAATACCGTAGCAGTACCATCGGCAGCAACGAATTCGATTTTAACGTCTGTAGCTTCATTTACTGTTACCGATGTTTCACTTCCGTAGAAATCACCCTGCTCCATACTGGCTACATGGGTTTTGGAATCTGCCGACCATGGTCCCATTGAATGCGGATTGGCTTTTGCATAATTCTTAACCGCTTTTGGTGCTCTACGATCGGAATTTCCTTCACGTAAAACCGGGTTTACGGCAGAACCCAATACTTTAGCATATTTTGCTTTAATTTCTTTTTCAGCATCGTTTTTAGGCTCTTCCGGAAAATCGGGAACAGCATAACCATGTGCCTGTAATTCTTTGATAGCTGCTTTTAACTGTGGAACAGAAGCAGAAATATTTGGTAATTTGATGATGTTTGCCTCAGGAGTTGTTGCCAGTTGTCCCAATTCTGCCAGGTCATCATTAATACGTTGTTCTTCTTTCAGGAATTCCGGGAAGTTAGCCAGTATTCTTCCTGCAAGAGAAATGTCTCTTGTTTCTATTTCAATACCAGACGGAGCCGTGAATGCTTTTACAATTGGCAATAATGAATGTGTAGCCAGCATTGGCGCCTCATCTGTAATGGTGTAAATAATCTTTGATTTTTGTGTCATCGTTTGAATTTTTAAAATCGTATCGAAAATAATATAGTAGTGTTTGTTCTCTTTTTTGCCTTTAAAAAAAGCGTAGCAAAGATAAGAAAATGAAAAGAAAAAGCGGTCGAAATAAGCGGGTTAACGCTCGAATTAGTATTTTATTAATTTGGCGTTTGAAAAATGCTAAAATGATAATTTAAAAGGTAAGATTTTATCAAAAAAAAAGTCCCGAATATATCGGGACTTGTTCTATGAAAATCGGAAAGCAGATTATCTTCTTCTTTCTTTGATTTTTGCTTTTTTACCAGTAAGTTCTCTGAAGTAGAAGATACGAGCTCTACGAACTTTACCTCTTTGGTTCAATTCAATTTTTTGTAAAGCAGGCATGTTTAAAGGGAAGATACGCTCAACACCTACAGCACCTGACATTTTACGGATTGTGAAAGTTTCCGTTACACCAGCACCTCTTTTTTGGATAACAACTCCTTTGAAGAACTGAGTTCTGGTTTTTTCACCCTCTTTAATTTCGTAATAAACAGTGATAGTATCACCTGCGTTGAATTCAGGGAAATCTTTTTTCGCTACGAATTCGTCTTGAACAAATTTTAATAAATTTGACATGATAGATAATGTTAATTGTTTTGAATCAGAGCAACATTCACGGTTATCGTCAGAGGTTAGTCCAAATATGGGCGCAAAGATAATGATTTTAACGAAACAGACAAGTCTTTTATAGCTAAAAAACTTACTTTTCTTGAAATATTTCTAAGAGTGCCTATTTTGTTGATTATTAGTCGTTAAGTAAATCGGGACGTCTTGTTTTGGTATGTTCGTAAGCCTGGTTTTCCCGCCATTTTTCAATTTCCGGAAAATTACCGCTCAATAAGATATCCGGCACCTTCCATCCTTTGTATTCCGCCGGACGTGTATAGATAGGAGGAGAGAGCAGATTATCCTGAAAACTGTCGGTTAAAGCCGATGTTTCATTGCTCAGTACTCCCGGAATCAAACGGATGATACTGTCGGCCAGAACGGCAGCTCCTAATTCGCCTCCGGAAAGGACATAATCGCCAATGGAGATCTCTTTGGTAATAAAATGATCTCTAACGCGCTGGTCCACTCCTTTATAATGGCCGCATAAAATGATGATGTTTTTTAACAGGGACATGGAGTTGGCCATCTTTTGATTTAAGGTTTCGCCATCCGGAGTCATATAAACCACTTCGTCATATTCGCGTTCGCTTTTCAGCTTACTGATACAGGCATCGATCGGCTCGATACTCATGACCATTCCTGCTCCGCCGCCAAACTGATAATCGTCCACATTTTTGTGTTTGTTGGTACTGTAATCGCGAAGGTTGTGAAAATGAACTTCTACAAGGCCTTTATCGACAGCTCTTTTTAAAATAGAAGCTTCAAACGGACTTCGGATCAGTTCGGGTAACAGGGTAATGATGTCAATGCGCATAGAGTGAAAATTTTGGCAAAAATAGCTTAAAAAATAGAAATCAATTTATTTCTGCACTTTTTTAAGCAGATAAGCCCGGGTTGTAATCTTCTGATCGCCCTTTATATCCGGAACGGGAGCGGTTACATTATATAGTGCGACAGTATTGTCCGGTCCGTATTTCCAGCCAAACAGGGTTGTTGTGTTGGCATCGGAAAGGTAAATTGCATTGATCTTATCGGTAATCATTTGCATACAGTCACCGGAATAACACAATTCATAGCGGCTGTAACCGGGAAAACCGGTAATTTCCTTATCGGTGAAATGTACCTTTTTTGTTTTTAAGGTTTCCGGAAAGATAAATTCATACGTTCCGGCAATCATGGTTTGGGCTAACCGGCTTTCAAATGAAGCGGCCGATTTTGAAAAAACAGTATTCCCTTTGGTATTTGTATAGGTACTGTCTTTTACAATAAAAGTACTGTCGGAAGTCGCTTCGAGCTGCATGTCCTGTAAAGTGCCGTTATGCTGATAGGCATTGTGAAGCGTGTACAGGCTGCCTTTTTTATGAAATGCTATTTTTCCGGTTTCGAAACCATTGGAAAATAAAACACTGTCTTTTAAAAAAGTCATTTCAACCGCATAAAACGGAATATCGGCAAGCAGTATATGGTTTGATTTCTCTAAATAAGAAACATTAACAAAGGTACCGGACAACGCAATGTCCTGCTTTTTTGTTTCGCAGGATAAAAAGAGCAATCCGGTTACGAGTAATCCTATTTTATTTAGAGAAATCATCATTTTTGGATTAAACGCCAAATTGTCTTAAATGGTGATCCAGGTGCTTCCATTGGGAAATATCCCATTCTTCCGGTGTCATCGGGCCAAAAAACGGATGTTTCAGGTTTTTGATAACGCTGGGTCCCTGCTGGAAACGGCTAACCCGGTCTATTAATGCTGTTTTTGCCGCATCGAAATCCGGTTCGTGAGTGATAATAAATTCTTTGGCTGTCGGGATATTGGGATCAAACGGTTTGTCTTCTACCAATTTCTTTTTGGCTATTCTTCCGAACAACAGCCCGATCAGGTTCTGCTTAAGCGTTAGTTCTCCAAAAGCCACTTTTATGGGTGCCTGGCAATGTTCCATCATTTGACTTACGGTCATTTTTCCCCAATGAGAAAGAGAATGTGGTGACAATTGATTGATGCGGTCGATGATGTCCTGATTGGAAGCAGGATTATAAAGGCTCTTCATAGGTTTATTTTTTTGTCGCTACTATTGAATATGTCATGGGTAATTTATTGCCTAAATGTTTGATACGGAATTTATTCGGGGCAAATGCTTCCACTTCGTTAAAACACGGATAAGGCGAATAATTATACTCTTCAAAGATATTAATTTCCAGATTATGTTGTATTAAAGCACTCATAACCTCTGTTAACGGGTGATTCCAGCTCACGGATTCATTTTTAATAGGAGCCTCTTTATCGGCATAGGTACCGGTGGCCGATTCGATAATGGTTTCGGTATTGAAATAATCATATTGTATTTCCGTGAAATTGCTGTCAAACATCCATACCACAGGGTGGAACTCCACAAATACAAACTTCCCGCCCGGTTTTAGAAAATGGTTGACAACCTTTGCCCATTTGTTCAGGTCCGGTAACCAGCCAATAGTGCCGTAGCTGGTAAAAACAATGTCAAACTGCCCGTCCAGATGATTCGGTAAATCATAAACGTCACTACAGATAAAGGTCGCATCGATAGTCATTTGCTGTGCATATTCCGTTGCTTTTGCAATTGCTTTATCGGATAAATCAATTCCGGTAACCTTTGCACCCATGCGGGCTAAAGAAATGGTATCCTGCCCGAAATGACATTGCAGATGCAGGATCTTTTTGCCGGAAACCGGTCCCAATAACGCCAGTTCGATTTCGTTTAACGTGGATTCACCGTTTAAAAAAGCATCCATTTGATAAAAATCGGAAGCGATATGATAATCCACTTTATCATTCCAGGTCGCTTTATTGGTTTCAAGGTAATCTTCAGGAATATCCATGATTCGGTTTTTAATAGTTGTTTTTTGATTGCTTAAAGTTACAAATCCGTTTGAATATAGTTGGTTTTATGCTAAAAAAACGGTTTTCACAAAGATACAGTTTGTATTAAAATCCGGTGATGCCGGAAGAAATTTTTCCGGTAATTTAAGATTTAATTAAGAGATATAGAATTAATTTTGCGGCATGAATTTATCCCGAACAGATGTTGGCTTTATGGCCATCTGTACAGGTTTGATTGTTGCCAATCTGTACTACTGCCAGCCCCTGATAATTCTTATTGCTAAAGAATTTTCTATACCCGAAGACCAGGCTGGAACCATTACATATCTAACACAGGCCGGTTATGCAATCGGTATGTTTTTTATGGTTCCGCTGGGCGATAAGCTGGAACGTAAAAAACAAATACAAATCACAACGCTTGCTGCAGTGGCAGCTTTGATCATTGCGGCTACCGCCACAAACTTTAAGATGCTTCAGATCGCCAGTTTTTTAATCGGAGCCTCGTCCATCGTACCCCAGTTGATTTTACCGTTGTCGGCAAGCCTGGCTTCGCCGGAACAAAGAGGTAAGGTGATCGGTACGGTCATGAGCGGTTTGTTGGTCGGCATTTTAATTTCACGAACGGTCAGCGGCTTTATTGGTGCCTGGCTCGGCTGGAGAGGAATGTTCTGGATTGCTGCCGTTTTATGTTTGCTAATCGTGATTGTGATACAAAAGAAATTCCCGGTAAACAGACCGAATTTTAAAGGAACTTACGGAGAACTTTTAGGATCTTTATTTTCGCTGATCAAAGAACAGCCTTTATTGCGGGAAGCAACCCTGATCAATGCGTTAAGCTTTGCCCAGTTTGGCGCTTTCTGGACCACTATGGTTTTGTTGCTATCCGGGGAACCGTTTCATTATAACAGTGCAACGATAGGCCTTTTCGGAATTGTAGGTGCTTCCGGAGCTTTGGCGGCACCGCTTGTCGGGAAATTAGGCGATAAGGGTAATCCGCGGGTCGTGATTGGTTATGGCTGTTTGCTGCTGCTGATCAGTTTTATCATATTCTATTTTTCTTCCGGGAGTTTAATCGGGATATTAATCGGAATTGTTTTTATTGATGTAGGTCTGCAATCGGTACATATCTCGAACCAGACCAGGGTTTATTCGTTGCTTCCGGAAGCCCGGAACAGGATGAATACGGTTTATATGTCGTTCAGTTTTTTAGGAACAGCTTTAGGATCGGCATTTGGTTTGTGGCTGTGGAATTACGGCAAATGGCATGCTTTCTCAATTGGAGGTGCGATGCTGTCTGTGGCAGCCATCATAATTTATGCACTGACTTACAAACGCAAATAAAAGCGGGAAGCCTTAAATTATAAATTTATAAAATAACATTATATTTGTTGCTCATTATTTAAAAAAGTATAAAAAATGCAAGACGGAATTTACGCAAAATTTAATACTACCAAAGGAGCTATTTTGGTAAAGTTAACGCATGATAAAACCCCTGGAACTGTTGGGAACTTTGTTGGTTTAGCGGAAGGGAATTTAGAAAATGATGTAAAACCACAGGGAAAACCATACTATGACGGTTTAAAATTCCATAGAGTTATTGCCGACTTTATGATTCAGGGAGGTTGTCCTCTTGGAAGCGGTGTTGGCGGACCGGGATACCAGTTTGATGATGAATTTCATCCGGAATTGAAACACGATGTACCGGGAGTTTTATCGATGGCAAATGCAGGGCCCGGAACAAACGGTTCTCAGTTTTTTATCACACACGTTGAAACACCTTGGCTGGATAATAAACACACCGTTTTCGGTCACGTAATCGAAGGACAGGATATTGTTGATGCTGTTGCGCAGGGTGATCTTATCGATAGCCTGGAAATCATCAGAGTAGGGGAAGAAGCTCAGAAATGGAATGCCATTGAAGCGTTCCGTACTTTTGAAGGTTCAAGAGAAAAACGTTTAGCAGAGCAAAAACGTCAGGCTGAAGAGGCTTTGGAAAAATTAGCAGCCGGTTTTGAAAAAACAGAAAGCGGACTGCGTTATAAAATGATTCAGAAAGGAAGCGGGAAAAAAGCAGAAAAAGGTAAAATCGTTTCTGTACACTATTCCGGTTCATTAGAGAACGGAGCGATCTTCGACAGTTCATACAAAAGAAAACAGCCTATTGAGTTTCCATTAGGAAGAGGACAGGTTATTGAAGGATGGGATGAAGGTATTGCTTTATTACAGGTAGGCGATAAAGCCCGTTTTGTAATTCCGTCCTATTTAGGATACGGTTCCCGTGGTGCAGGTGGTGTTATTCCGCCGGATGCTACGTTGATTTTTGATGTAGAATTAATGGATGTAAAATAGTCCATATCACATTTATAGTAAAAACTGCCTTATATGGCAGTTTTTTTTATGCCGTTTTTATACATTTTGTGTGTTTTTTAACGCCTGTATTTTTCATTTTATACTTATTTAACATTTTTTTGCTGTGTATGCATAGTAAAAAAGTGTTAAATTTAACATTTATTTATTAAATTAAAACTTTTGTTAAGAGTTGTAAAATTCTTTAAACCAGTAACTTGATTTTATTTTTCATATAAAATTATTTTTTTTGCTGAAAAGCGTAAAAAAATAGTATTTTGGAATGTCAATTATTTGCAAATAAGATCAGACAATTCAATTAACTTTAAAAATTTAATAATTATGAAAAACAATAAAGACCTTAAAAAGCCTTTCTTTGCTAATTTCTTAGAGAACCAATTGACAAACGAAGAGAAGAATTCTGTTCAAGGTGGAGATATCATAACTTTAAAAGCTACTGATACTTTACAAACATTAAAATACCCATCTGACAACGAAGACGGACCTGGACCGGTAACTGTACCAAGATACGATTTATTACAAACTATGAAATATCCATCTGATAACGATGAAACCGGAGGGCCAATCCTTGAGCCTGGAGGACCGTTTACAGAGTTGTAATTATAAGTTTAATAGCAATGGCTTGTTTGACAAGTCATTGCTTTTTCTGTTTTTAGATGATATTATGTATAAGCCACAGTAATGATTTTTATACTATTGACATAGTAATTAAGCGATTAAAAGAATTAGGTAAAGAAGTTTTCAGGTTAAATTCTGATGAATTTTCCCATCAGCTGCAATTTGATTATTCCTGTGATTCACAGGAAGTTTCAGTGAGCATACAGCAGGGAGACCATTCTTTTACAGTAAAAGATATTGAAGCGGTTTATTACAGGAAGTTATGGAGGATTGCACTTCCCGATGATCTGGATGATTCGTTTAAAAATATTTATTTTCAGGAATATACCACAATGCGCAACCTGTTCTTTGCATCACTCAAAGATGTTCCCTGGATGAACCCGATGGAACTCGATCACAGAATAGGAGAGAACAAACTGGAACAATTATCCTTTGCCCGCGAGGCAGGATTAATCATTCCGGAAAGTCTTTTTACCAATGACCCGGATAAAGTAAAAGATTTCTTTTATTCGGTTTGTCAGGGGAATATGATAGCCAAATTACATGGCTCGTTATCGCGCAGTATGAAAGGAAACACTCCTTTTTTTCCAACAACGCTCATTCAGGAATCCGACCTGGAACGATTAGACACTTTGCCCTATTGTCCGATGATTTTTCAGCGCAATATTGCGAAGCTGTATGAATTGCGGGTCATTTATATTGACGGTACTTTTTATACCGGAAAAATTAATGCCGAAGCATCGGAAGCCGGTAAGACCGATTGGCGCGCGGCCAATGATATCAAGCCGTCCTGGGAGCCTTATGTGCTGCCGGATACCGTTTGTACCGCTCTGGATACGATGATGAAAAATATCGGTCTGTATTTTGGAGCAATCGATATAATCCGCCGGAAAGATGGCGATTATGTTTTTTTAGAAGTTAACCCACAAGGAGAATGGGGGATGATTCAGCGGGATCTGGGATATCCGATCGGAGAAACCATCGCTGAAAAACTCATAGCAAGAATATAGTTTATAGAATTGCTTTTTTAAATCAGGAAATTATTAATAACTGTTATATAGTGAACCTTATTGGCAAACGAGGCATAACATAAAAAAATATTTATGGAAAAAGTATTGATTATTACGCATACTCTGGATAATGAATGTATTGATATTGTTTCAAGAAAAATTAGAGAACACGGCGGTGAGCCGATTCGTTTTAATGTAGACGAATATCCTCTGAAATACGGTTTGAGCACCTGCTATGAAAACGGCGAGTGGAAAACATATCTTGATTATGAAGGAGAACGGGTATCCATACATGATATTGCATCGTTATGGTACCGACGCAGCCATAATTTGGGTGGCCGTTTGGATACTGTTCTGGAAAGAGAATATCTGGGCAGTGTTTATGGCGAAATCCGCGCTACTTTTTTCGGAATGCTGGAAAGCATGAACTGTTTCCAGTTAGGGAAATACAGCAAATACAGACGTCTGGACAGTAAGGAAGAGCAAATGAAAATCGCAGCCTATCTGGGGATGAAAGTTCCGGAAAGCTGTATTACCAATAGCCCGGAAGAAGCAAAACGTTTTGTAAAAGACCATCCGGGAGGCGTTATCACAAAAATGCAGAGTTCTTTTGCCATTGAAAGAAACGGTGTTGAAAATGTTGTTTTTACCAACTTAATAAAAGAAGAAGACCTGGATAATATCGAGACGCTGCAATATTGCCCGATGCAGTTTCAGGAAAAATTAGATAAGAAAGTAGAATTGCGTATCACGATAGTTGGTGAGGAAATTTATGCTTTTGAAATCGATTCTCAAAAAATGGATAATGCCAAACTGGACTGGAGAAGGGAAGGTATTGAATTGCTGGAAGACTGGAAACCGTATGAATTACCGGCCGATCTGAGAGTGAAATTATTACAGATGATGGACATGTATGATGTGAATTACGGCGCCATTGATATTATTGTAACTCCGGATGATGAATATTATTTCCTGGAAATAAACTCGGCAGGAGAATTTTTCTGGTTAGACCGATTGTTGCCGGACAACCAGATTTCAGACCAGATCGCGAAAGTGCTTTTAGGCAAAGCCAAACGCAGATACACACCGGTTTTTGAAGAAAGTTTAGCTTAACCACAGCTCTCATACTGATAAATAGAAAAGCCCTCATTTTGAGGGCTTTTTTTATTGAATTATCATTTGCTTTCGTATTTTTACGCCCATAATTTATGAACATGCGTTATTTAAGTTTTCTTCTTCTGTTTACCTTTTTTACGGCGAAAGCCCAATTGCCTGCCCAGCATTGCGGATATGATTTTACATCTTACCTGGTACTGAATGTGCATGAAAACGGGAAAAAAGAAAACATTAAAAATTTAAAGATCACTATTGCTGACGAATCCGGAAAGGAAATCATCAATGTCAACAATATCTATAGCTGGACAAACAGCAACAAGCCATTGGTTTTTTCATCCAACTATAAAATTGACGAAAACGGCAACCGGGTAACCGAAGAAGTAAAGGATCAGAAAACAAGATGGTTTTTTCCCTTTGCAAAAGACAATTACCTGTTGTCTGTAGCGAACACGTTTCCGGCCGATAATTTTTTTATTAAAGTAGAGGATACAGACGGGGAAGCTAACGGCGGACGTTTTAAAACACAGTCTTTGCAGCTAAACAGTTTCAATATGTATGTTCTATGTTCGGCACAAAACGAACGTCAGGCACAGCAATTCGGACCCAGAACGAACCGGCCGGTGGAAATTATTTTAGAACGGGAGTAGCATAAAAAAAACACCGTTCCCAAAAGAAGGTGTTTTGTAAAGAAGCATTAAACGACAGGATTGGTTACCGATATGATGCGCAGTGATTTTATTCCGGCAGGCATTTCCCAATCTACTTCGTCATTCTCTTTAAATCCTATCAGTGCGATACTTAACGGAGCGATTACAGAAACTTTCCCTTCCTTAATGTTTGATAATTGTGGCAGTACAATCTGAATTTTCATGCGTTGTTTTGCCTTAGTATCTTCAATTTCTACAAAAGAGTTGATTCTGACAATATTATCGGCTACAATATCATCTTTGTTCACGATAGCACGATCCAATTCATTTGACAGCTGCATGATTTCTTTTGCACTTTTATTGTCGCCGCTATTTTTTGTCAACTCACGAAGTAGTTGATAGTCGGTCAATGATAAAACGGGTATTGGTTTCATAACTTTTATCTTTTAAAAATTTGACATTTCTTTTTTGCTGTTGTGATCCTGCAGCTTTCCTTTAAAATAAAGGTCTGCAAAACTGCGGTTGGCACTGCCTTCCGTTCTTCTGAAAAATACGGCTGGCGTAATCTCTTTTGGTTTTTCAAATCCGCAGGCACCGATAAATTCACTCAGGGCTTTCATGGTATTTTTATGGAAATTGGCAACACGTACGCTCTTGTCGGTAATATCAATTCCCTTGTATAACGCTTTATCCTGCGTGGCAATCCCTACCGGACATTTACCGCTGTCGCATTGCAATGCCTGGATACAGCCTAATGAGAACATCATTCCGCGGGCACTATAACAGGCATCGGCACCCAAAGCAAACGCTTTTGCAAGGTCGAATGCCGAAATGATTTTCCCGGCTGCCAGAATTTTAACCTGTTCGCGAATACCGTAGGTTTTTAAAGTGGAACTCACAAACACCAAAGCATCAGAAAGGGCCATACCCATATAATCAATAAACTCCAAAGGTGCTGCCCCGGTTCCGCCTTCTGCTCCGTCAACGGTAATAAAGTCAGGGAAAATGCGGGTTTCCATCATGGCTTCCACGATATTGATAAACTCATCCTGACGTCCGATACAGATCTTGAATCCTACCGGTTTCCCATTGGAAAGCTGACGCAGCTGGTTTATAAAATACATCAGTTCAATAGCATTGCTAAAAGCGGTATGTGCCGACGGTGAGTGTACCGTAGTGTACGGTTCGATACTTCTGATCTTTGCAATTTCTGGAGTGTTTTTCTCAGCCGGCAGTAAACCGCCATGTCCCGGTTTTGCCCCTTGTGACAGTTTTAACTCCACCATTTTAACTTCCGGATAGGCAGCTCTTTCGGCAAACAATTCATTTGAAAAACTGCCATCCAGATTACGGCAGCCGAAATATCCGGTTCCGATCTGCCAGATCAGATCACCACCCTGTAAATGGTAATCACTGATGCCGCCTTCGCCGGTATTATGGGCAAAATTCCCCATTTTGGCTCCTTTGTTCAACGAGGTAACGGCAGTTTTGCTCAATGCCCCGTAACTCATGGCGCTGATGTTTAAAATGCTGGCACTATACGGTTGCAGGCACTGGGTATTACCAATAGTAACCCTGAAATCTTTTTCGTTTGCTTTTTTGGGATATATTGAATGGGCTGCCCACTCATAGCCAATGCGGTTCGGATCATCCTGCATTCCAAAAGAAATGGTTTGCTTTTCGTTTTTAGCACGTTGGTACACAATGGAACGCTGCCTGCGGTTAAATGGTTTTCCGTCCAGTTCCCCTTCAAAGAAATACTGTCTGAATTCCGGGCGAACGGATTCAAAAAGATAACGCATCCGTCCTACCAGCGGGTAGTTACGGCGAATGGAATGCTTGGACTGAAAGGTATCAACAGCAATAACCGCAAGAATAGCAATAGGAATTAAAAGGACTTCCCAGGCGATATTGTGGAATTGAACAAGATACAATCCTGTTAAAAGTAACAAAATAGTGACGAACCAGATAATTTGGCGTGCAACCAACGTTGC
The DNA here is from genome assembly GCF_002379575.1 of Flavobacterium sp. UBA4197. Classification (NCBI taxonomy): domain Bacteria; kingdom Pseudomonadati; phylum Bacteroidota; class Flavobacteriia; order Flavobacteriales; family Flavobacteriaceae; genus Flavobacterium; species Flavobacterium sp. UBA4197. The sequence continues at coordinate 31,178 of NZ_DFUB01000024.1, read as the reverse complement.
AAAAAACTTTTTAGATGTCATGATAAATAAGCAAAAGCGTCCGACAGATCTTTCTATCGAATTAAATTAATTTACTGTATAAAGTTTGAAAGGAATGTACCCGCGTATATATAAAAAAGAAAAAACTGTTATATACGGGGTCTAATTAATGAAGGCTTTGTTGTGTGAAAATAGGACAGCTACACTGCGTTTCCTTGCAGAAAACAGTGGCCTGATTACCGTTAAAGTCTGATTGCTCAACATAGCTGGTATATTTACACAGCGCAAAGGTAGCTAATTTTTTTAGATAAGCATCATTTCCATTTAATATTGCAGCCCAAACTGGGTTTTTGTTCCGGATTGATAACCCGGTTGTAAATAACACCGTCAATTGCGCCTCTTAAATCGCTGCCGCTTAGCGGAATTCCGTTTGCTGGTCTGCTGTCGTCCAGCTGTCCGCGGTACACCAATCTGTCCAGGTTGTCAAATAGATAAAAATCCGGCGTACAGGCAGCATCATAATTTCTGGCAGCAAGCTGGTTCTCATCATACAGGTATGGAAACTCAAACTTATTCTCAAAGGCAAATTCCGTCATCAGCTCCGGAGCATCCTGCGGATAATTCACAACATCATTACTGGATATGGCAATAAAACCGATACCCTGAACGCGATAGTCATTAGCAATGCGGACAACTTCGTCGATAACATGATGTACAAAAGGGCAGTGGTTACAGATAAACATAACTACGGTGCCCTTTTCTCCTTTTAAATCGGAGAAGGAATAATAAGCCGCTGCCGAATTGGTATCTTTTAAATAAAATTCAGGTGCTATGGTTCCAAGCGGTAACATGTTTGACGGAGTACGTGCCATTTGTAAAATGTAGTATAATTATTAAAAGAGTTAAAGATAAATAAATGTAAAATGATTTGCTAATTTTGGAAAACGAATAGTTTAAAATTAATTATGGAACAAGAAAAAATAAGCTGGGGCGATTTTGAAAAAGTAGAAATGAGAGTGGGTACCATACTGGAAGTCAATGATTTTCCGGAAGCCCGAAAACCGGCCTTTCAGTTAACGATCGATTTCGGAGCAGTAATAGGTATCCGCAAATCGTCTGCACAAATTACCAAACGATATACAAAAGACGTTTTAATAGGAAGACAAATTGTAGCGGTGGTTAATTTTCCTAAAAAACAAATTGGAAAATTCATGAGCGAGTGCCTCGTTTTAGGCGCGGTTCCCGAAGAGGGGGATGTTATTTTACTGGCTCCGGATTTTAAAGTTGAAAACGGTTCCAGAATAGCGTAATATAAAAGGGAGTAGTTTAGGCTCCCTTTAATTTTTATAGTCTTCACTAAGCAATGGCATTCACAATAACTACAAGCGATACTACGGATATAAAAAGCCATAACAGGACACCCTGAGCCAAAGGTTTTATACCGGCTTTTTTCAGCGATTCTTTTGTTAATCCGGCTCCGATCAGAAACAGGGTTATTGTCAGTCCTTTTTTTGCCAGCATGACGATGACTTCGTTTATTGGCTGGAAAGCGGGAAAATAGCTGTTGAAAAGCATGGCCGCAATAAACAGGAAGATAAAATACGGAACGACTACCTTACTTTCCTTATTTTTAAAAACCAGCGCTGTTACAACCGAAACCGGTATGATCCATAAGGCACGTTGCAGTTTTACAGTAGTGGCTATCTGTAAGGCTTCGTCGCCAAACCGCTGGGCGGCTCCAACCACAGAACTGGTATCGTGAATGGCAATGGCACACCACATCCCAAATTGCGGCTGGCTTAAATGAAAGACATGTCCCAACAGCGGAAAGACAAATAATGCTATTGAATTAAGGATAAAGATCGTTGCCAGAGAAACGGATATTTCTTCTTCTCCGGCTTTAACAACCGGACTCAGGGCAGCAATGGCGCTTCCGCCGCAAATAGCGGTTCCGGAGGAAATTAAAAAACTGGTTTTCCGGTTAATTGCAAACAGCTTCCCGACAAGCAATCCGACGATCAATGTTGTAGTGATGGATACTATGGTGAAGATAAAACCTTCCTTTCCGGTTTTGACCGCTTCGGTAATGTTCATTCCGAAACCCAGACCCACCACCGAAAACTGCAATAATATCCTGGTGGCACTGTGGCTGAATTTCTGAAAAGGATTGCCCAGGAACAAAGTGAGCAGGAAACCCGACAATAAAGCTATTGGCGGTGAAAAGAAAGGGAAAAGACATAAAATGATAAAAATGCTGAAAAACAGTATTTTGATTTTGTTTTCTGGGCTGGTTGATTCCATGATTTGTTTTGTTGTTTGTAAGCACAAAATTCGGAATATATACAGCACCAGGCCAATGATAAATAGTTATAAGCTATAACTTCCGGTTATACTGTTTTGGGTAAACCGCATAAAGATTTCCGGGATGCGCTCCGTTTTTCCTTGTAAATGAGCGAAATAAAAAATGCGCTTGATGTCGAGGTCTTCAATGTCAATAACTTTAAATTCGCCGTTTACAATTTCTTTGCTAACGGCTGTAATGGACACAAAGGCAATACAGTTGGAATTTGCCAGGAAGGACTTTATACTTTCGGTACTGCCCAAATGCATAATAACATTCAGGTCTTTCAGGTGAACGGAATGCTTGCCCAGTTCGTGTAAAATAATATCAAGACTGCCGGAACCGGCTTCCCTTAATACCAGCGGTGTTTTTAAAAATTCCGCCATGCTGAGGTTGTCTTTGTTTGCCAGTTTTTGAGAAGTGTGCACAACGGCTACAATTTCATCCTTTAAAAAAGGCGTGTATTTTAAGGCTACATTTTTTGATTTTCCTTCCACAATTCCCAAAGCTACTTTTTTCTGGATAACGGCTTTTTCAATTTTTTCGGTATTGGCATTGATAAGCGAAATCCGGATATCCGGAAAATGTCTGTAAAAATTAGCGAGAACGGGAGGAAGGATATACTGGCTTAGCGTGGTACTGGCGCCCAGCTGCAGTTCACCGGAATGGCGTTCTTTTAAAAGACTTAAATCGAAATGGATCCTTTTGTAAATTTCAAAAATATCTTCCGAGTGATTAAAAAGCAGCTGCCCGGCTTCGGTTAATTCGATCTTATTACCTTTTCTTTCAAACAAACGGATGTCAAATTCAGATTCCAGTTCTTTGATGTTTTTGGTAACGGCAGGCTGAGTAATGCATAACTCTTCGGAAGCTTTTGTAAAGCTCAGATGCCTGGCGACTGTATGAAAGATTTTTAAGCGGGTATCCGACATGACTTCAATTTGGAGTAACTATTCAAAGATACGACTTATAGTTTTTTATTTCAGAATACTTCGCCTTGCTTTTTTCAGGATATAGGCTGTTTCTTTGGAATTGTTTTCCTTTTCCCATTTTTTACACAGGCTGACCACAAATTCCGGTCTTGTTTTGGAAGCATCGTTAAGCCAGTTACCAACACTGTCGCGCACATATTTGGAAGTATCGGCTTTTAAAGGTTCCAATATGGGTAAGGCTAATTCCGGAGTTTCCTTTAACGCTTCGATATGTTTGCACCACACGCCTCTCGGCCTGATGGACTCACTGGCAAAACGCCGGATATATTCGTTGTCAGACCGGGTCCAGGGCGTTAGCAGTGTGATGGTTGTTTCCAGATTTTCAGTAATGTCCGGACGTATCGCCAGCCAGCTGAGTTCCCGTACCCCAAAATGACGGTCGGCGGCAAAAACTTTCATCCGTTCCAGTTTTTCCGCTACTGTAGCCTCATCTTTACCGACAAAGAATACTGCCCAGCAGCGCACGGTATCCGACGGATGTTGCGACAGCAGATCAAAAAGCGCCGTATCGTTATGGATATAGCTTTGCGTTAACAGCCCTACACCAATAGCCTCATTGATGGTTGTGACCGTTTGCTTTTTTAAATTTGAAATGTCCGTCAGGATATCCTGTAAATAGGTCTTCCGGTTGTACTGTGTTAAAACGGTTTCCAACAGCTGCTTCTGGTTGATGGCCAGCCATTCGTTAAGGTTGGCCGATTCAATTTCGCCCTTGTTGAGCTGGTCTAAAATTGATGGCGGTATTGCGGCAATGGTCCGGGCTCCTTTTCTTGTTGTCATAACGCGGCTATTAGTTCTGAAATAACGATACGGTTCCGATAATCAGCATCGATAAAACGGTAGGCAATGCTGTTATCTTCGTTTATCACAAATATAGCAGGAATAGGCAAAACAGCAGCAGCGGTATTGTTGAAATCCTGCAATTTAATTCCGAGGCTTTCATAATAAGGAATAACAGAATCGGGCAGTGTAAAGGCAATGCCGGATTGTTTGGCAAGGTCGTTGTCTTTATCGGTAAAAATCTTAAAACCGAATGGATGCTCTTCCAGCAGTGCCGCATTATAAACGGGCATTTGGGGAGAAACAGCAATCAGTTCGGCTTCTTTTTCCAGTATAAGCGGATAGGCGTCCTGTAATGCTTTTAATTCGAGGTTGCAGTAAGGACACCAGGAACCTCTGAAAAAGGCAATAACCAGTTTTTTGCGTTGCTGCAGCCCGCTTAGCCAAACAGTTTCTCCTTTATGATCGAGCAGGGCTCCATCGGGAAAAGACGCTCCGGTTTTAAGAGCATTTTGGGTAATATTCCGGGATTTTAAACCGGCAATGGCTTCATTGAATGCGGCGATTACTTCCGGCGGCAGCTGAATGGCCAATTGCTTGTTGAGGGCTTCGATTTGCTCCTGTAAATGTTCCATAAGATTTCTTTTTTGTGTAAAAATCACCAGTTTCAGTGAAACGCACAATACCGCACTTTTTTACCCCATAGGGTGGAAAAAGTCAACTTTTAAGAGTATCAGCGTAGTAGCTGTAAAAAAATAACGGCATATTTTTCACGGGATGTTTCCGCTACATTTTGTTTCGGTAATTCCTGTTTGTATTTTTGTGATTCTCCGATACCGATTGTTATGAAAACAAAAATCCGCATTACCGAAAATAAAATATGCCCGTTGGAAGAAGCCGTCAATACGATTAGCGGCAAATGGAAAATCCCGATTTTATGGCAAATGAATGAAGGAATGAAACGTCCCAGTGAATTTCTAAGGGGTATTGCCGTTGTGGACCGAAGGGTTTTAAACCAGCAGCTGAAGGAAATGGAAGAAAGCGGGTTGATCCGGAAGGAATCATTTAACGAACTGCCGCCAAGGGTTGAATATACTTTAACGGCTTTGGGCGACGAATTGGTAAAAGTGCTGTGGAGCCTGAACGATTGGGGGAAAACACTGATGGCAAACCGGGAGAAAATATAATATAAAAGCATATTCCCCGTTACTTTCAGTATATTTTAATCCAGGCCCTACAGATGTCGCCAAACAGACGATTACACATACTCTTTTTTTTAATTTTATTGGCGTTTGAGCAAAATGCCATTGCCCAGACCGATAGTACCTATATCGGTACGTTCAGCCAGGAATATTCCGGAAGGGTTTTTATTGCCAGAAAATACACTTCGCTGTCCCATGAAACAGGTAACGATAAAACGGATGAATACATGCCTAATAATCCTTTTGATATTGGTGCAGGCTTTAGCTGGGGCGGTTCGTCATTCAGTTTTAGCCACGGCTTTAATTTCCTGGCCGATCCGGAAAAGGGAAAAACCCGTTCGCTGGATTTACAATATCATTATTACGGAAAGAAAATAGTACTGGATTTCTTCGGACAGGATTATAAAGGGTTTTACCTGGAAGATACAAATAAGGAAAACATCATCGGAATGTATCCCGACATGCAGTTAACCAAAGTAGGGCTGTTCGGGCAATATGTTTTCAATGGTAATAAGTTTTCCTATCGATCGGCATTTGACCAGACGGAACGGCAGTTAAAGTCGGCAGGAAGTTTGTTACTGGGCGGTGGTATTTATTATACACGGGTTCGCGCCGAAACCTCTTTAGCATTCTATAAAGACCTTTACCAGGTTGGACCCAGTATCGGCTATGCCTATACATGGGTTATTAACCGTCATTTTTTTCTGACGGGCTCTGTAACTCCCGGTTTGACGGTAGGGTTTAAAAATATAAACGATACGTTAATCTGGAATCCGAGTGTCTTTTTCAGATCCGCATTCGGTTATAATGCCGACAGCTGGTCGCTTAACGCATCCTTTTTGCTTAACAAGCTTTATGTGAGTTATAAGGATGATAACCACATCAGCCTTAATTCCGGAAATTTCCAGTTTACTTTTATCAAACGTTTTGACAGTAATTCGCGGATACTTAAAAAAATACCAAGATTTTAAATGTTTCAAAAGCCGGATGTATAGGATCGGTTAAACAGAACGAATCTGCCGTTATTATTTTGGGCAATGAAACCAAAATAATAACGGCAGATTACAGTATCCTACAACCATTGTCCGAACTTTTTGAGAAACTGTGTCTTTACCAATTGGGTCAGCAGGCAATAGCCGGTTAGTATGCCTATCAGCCATGGAAAATAAGCAAGTGGTAAAGCCTGCAGGTTTACCGTTTTGGCAAAAGGTGTAAACGGTATTGCCAGACCGATCAGCATTACTAAAGAAGTGAGGGCGACAACCGGAGCCGTTGCCCAGCTTTGTACAAACGGTATTTTTCGCGTGCGGATCATGTGTACGATTAATGTTTGCGATAACAATCCTTCTACAAACCAGCCGGTCTGGAACAGGCTCTGATGTTCGGGAGCATTCGCTTTGAATACAAAAAACAGTACGGCAAATGTGGCATAATCAAAGATGGAACTTATCGGACCGATATACAGCATAAAACGACTGATTCCGGCAGCATCCCATTTTTGCGGTTTTTCCAGGAAATCTTCGTCCATTCTGTCCCAGGGAATGGATATTTGTGAAATATCGTATAACAGGTTCTGGATCAGTAAATGGATGGGCAACATCGGCAAAAACGGCAGCAGGATACTCGCACCGAGCATGCTGAACATGTTTCCGAAGTTACTGCTGGCAGTCATCTTGATGTATTTGATAATGTTCCCGAATGTCCGGCGGCCGTAAATAACTCCTTTTCGCAATACCATCAGGTCTTTTTCCAAAAGGATAATATCGGCACTTTCTTTGGCAATATCCACAGCGGTATCCACCGAAATCCCTACGTCAGCATTTCGCAGTGCCGGAGCATCGTTGATACCGTCGCCCATAAAGCCAACCGTATGCTGCTGTGCCTGGAACAGTTGTACAATCCGGGATTTCTGAACCGGATTCAGCTTTGCAAAAACACTGGTTGCTTCCAGTTTTGAAGAAAGTTCATCATCGGTCATTTTCTCAATTTCATTTCCCAATAGAACGTGATGGAACGGAATGCCAACATCGCGGCAGATTTTCCGGGTCACAATATCGTTATCACCGGTTAGTACTTTTACCTGTACGCCCAGTTTCTGTAAACTTTCAATAGCTGGTTTGGCAGAAGGTTTTGCCGGATCCAAAAAGCCGATAAAACCGGTTAAGACCATTTTGCTTTCATCGGCTACGCTGTAGTTAGCCGAACGGTTATCGTATTCTTTTATTGCCACCAGCAATACCCGTAAACCGTCTTCGTTCAGCTTTCTTGAGGTATTTAAGACCGTTTCGCGCATGCCGGCATCAATCGGAACAATGGCATCTTTTTCGATGTGTATGCGGGCATTTTCACCGGGATAAAAAGAATGGGAACACAAATCGAGCATTTCCTCAACGGCACCTTTACAGATCAGCAGGTGTTTGCCGTTTTTCTGTTCCAGGATAACACTCATGCGGCGGCGCTGGAAGTCAAAAGGGATTTCATCTACTTTTTTGTAATCTTCTTCCACTTTCAGGTAGTCGTGTAGTTCCACATGTTCTAAAACGGCTACATCCAAAAGGTTTTTTAAGCCGGTCTGGTGGAAGCTGTTAAAGTATGCCCATTTGAGGACCTCATCATCTTCATTGCCCAAAACGTTCAGATGCCGCTCTAAAATGATCTTATCCATAGTGAGCGTACCTGTTTTATCGGTACACAGTATGTCCATTGCGCCAATGTTCTGTATGGCATTCAGGCGTTTTACGATTACTTTCCGCTTACTCATGTTTTTTGCCCCTTTGGCCAGGTTGGCGGTAACGATCATTGGCAGCATTTCCGGGGTTAATCCCACTGCGATGGCAATAGCAAACAGCAGGGCATCAAACCAGTCGCCTTTGGTCAGTCCGTTAACGATAAAAACCAGAGGTACCATAACCAGCATATAGCGGATTAGCAGCCAGCTGACTTTATTGACGCCTTTATCAAAACTGGTTTCCGAACGTTTGCCGCTAATGGCTTTGCCGATTGCACCCAGATAGGTCAGGTTTCCCGTGGCAACCACAATAGCCGTTGCGGTTCCGCTTACCACATTGGTTCCCATAAAGCAGATATTTTCCAGTTCCAAAGGCGGTTTTGCCGTTGGATTCGTTACCGGAGCTTCTCTTTTTTCCAAAGGCAGGGATTCTCCGGTGAGTATTGCCTGGCTCACAAACAAATCTTTGGATTGTATTATCCGGATATCGGCAGGGATCATGTCGCCGGCACTCAAATAGAGAATATCACCGGGTACCAGATCTTTAAACGAAATTTCCTGTTTGCCGATGGTTTTGCGCAATACAGTTGCTGTTGTGGTAACCATGTTTTTTAAGGCTTCGGCAGCCTGATTGCTGCTGTATTCCTGCCAGAACCGCAGCAGGGAACTGAGAATGATCATCACACTCACAACGATTACCGTTTTATAGTCCTGTTCGCCCGGTGCGGCTAAAATAATATCCATTACGGCAGAGATAACCACCAGAGCAATTAATACGGCTATAAACGGGTTTACAAAAGCCATGAACAGCTGTTTGTACCAGGAAGGCGCTTTTTCGTGCTGGATTTCGTTAGGACCGAATTTTTTTAATTTTTCTTCCGCCGTTTGCTGGCTCAATCCGGCTTCGCTGGTTTCCAGTAAGGCATATATAAGATTACCGTCGGCTTTTGCAATAGCATTAAGCCGGGTAGTGGCACTTTCTTCAAAGTTTGAAAAAGCTTTGTTCCCGTTTTTTATTTTTGTTGTCAACATTTTGATAAGGTTTTGCTTTTTATATTTCAGCTTGTTGTCCTGTAAATTCCCAGCTCACTTTGGTTACTTCCTGTTCAATGGTGAGCCGGCTTACCATCTGTTCCATGATATAATCCTGTATGCCGGCTGCCGTGATTTCTGCAACGATTAAAATTGAGGTCTGATTTTCATTATCGCTGCTGGCAAGGGAGCGGAGCACTATTTTTTCATTGTTCCCCAATTGTTGTATTAACAATACCCGGATGTGGTTTTCCACATTGTTTTTACAGTTAATGATAATTTTATAGTCGGCAGGCAGGGAGGTATTTTTAGGAATAAATGTCAATACACTAAGCTTTGTGCCTACAGTACGCAATAATAAATGGGTAATGATTACGGTAACTGTGGTGAGTATTGCCTGGGGGAATAATCCTATTCCGACCAAAGCGCCTACAGCAGCAGCACACCACAAAGTAGCGGCTGTATTTAAACCCTGTACGTTCAAGCCGTCCTTCATGATCACGCCGGCACCCAGAAAACCGATTCCGGATACAATCTGTGCAGCTACTCTGCTGGGATCGCCGGAATGGCCGGTAATCGAAACCGACAGCAGTATAAAGGCGGCTGCTCCAATGGATACGAGGGTATTGGTGCGCAATCCGGCACTTTTTTGCCGCCATTGCCGCTCAATGCCTATAGCGGCTCCTAAAACGAAGGCGAGTGTTAACCGCACTGCAAATTCAGTTACCGAAAGCATAGGTAGCAGGATTAGACGGTTGATACTGTTGCGGTTTCGGAATCGTACCGGACTTTATGGTCTGTTCTTCGGAACCAATAGCGATAAAGGGCATAGTCCCGATACCGAGGTGAATATCGTAATATTCGGATGTGACAGGAGTTTTCTTGTTGTTGTAAAACGTCTTGTTTTTTATACGCTTTACGAATAAAAATATAAATTTCATGACTGATAAAGATTTTGTTCCCTGAAGAACAATACCGGTCATGTTCTTTACAGCGAAACGTTAGTACTTAAATTGGGATAATCGTCCATAATTTGTTTTATTAACTATGCAAAAGTAAAACAGCCCATTGGATTGGGCTGTTAGAGATGTTTTAGAAAAATATTAGAAAATCATTAGAGCGGGGAGAAGGTTTAGTTTTCGGTTCTTTTTTTCTCTTCTTCGTTCCCGAAATTTCGCTGGTCTACTTTCACTTTATTGTTTCCGAAGTTATACGTCAGTGATACTCTTACAAACCGGCTGCTGTTGTTTTCGTTATAAACTTGTTTGATGCCATTTACAACTGAAGTATAATCTTTTAAATAGGTTGTATTAAAGATATCATTGAAGAGTATGGCAACCTGCATATTATCGTTTAGAAAGCTTCGTTTTACCGCCAGGTTTAACCCGGAAACGGTTCCGTATTCATACAATCCTCTTTTGTAAGGAGAGCAATACAGATAGTCCAGCTGTAATTTGGTTTGCTTGTTCAGGGAGAAAGTATTGTTTGTGGCCAGATACACCTGCATTTTATTCATAGGAACCGCCTGGATGTTTGTTGCAAATACTGTTTTGGAACCCAATAGATAGATTAAGTTCTGACTTTGCCACCACGGTGCGATCGTTGCCGTGTAGTTTTCTCCGATACCGTAATAGTATTCTTTAAAGTAGTTTTCCCGACTGATGATCTGAGTGTTTGTTGCTGCATTGGAACTGAACACCACACCATAACCATTGGTAATCACATTAAAGAAGGCGTTGGTACGCAATTTTCCTTTGTAGGTATAGGTAAGATCGAAGTTATCATTGTAGGAAGGCTGTAAAAAAGGATTTCCTTCGGAATAGCTGTTGCTGTTCAGGTAAGCACGGAACGGGTTCAAATCGCGGAAACCGGGTCTGTTAATACGTTTTCCGTAGTTAAAAAGAAAACTGTGATTGTCATTTTCGGTATAAGAAAGATAAACGGTCGGGAACAATTTGAAATAGTTGTTGGTATTGTTTTGGTTTAACGTTTGGGAATATCCTTCCGTTTGGGTGTTTTCAAGGCGTAATCCTAATTGTACATTGAATTTGTCGTTTATTTTTTTAGTTCCGTTAATATAAACGGCCTGATTGCGTTCGCGGTATTCAAAGGTATTCGAACGGTTCGGATCCAGTTCCGGGCTACCGCTAATGGTGTTATAGTATTGAATAGCACCTTTACTGTTGCTGAAACTTACCTTGGCACCATAAGAAAGGCTGGCAAAAGCCAAAGGATGTTCCATATCGGCTTTTATAGTAAAGTTATTGATGTTCTGGTTAGAAATATTTCTGGCGGCCTGGTTAACGTTCAGGAAAGCGGTATCCGGTGAAAAGGTTTCGGCAGTAAAACGGTTGTCAATTTTAGCATCAAAAGTGAAATAATCCACATCTATGGCAATGTTTCTGCCCAGCGTATCCAATTTTGAGATGATGTGGGCATTGTATGTCTGGTTGTTTGAATGCTGTTTGTTGCGGCCGTTATTGATTAATAAAGAATCCAGTGTTTTTCCGGTATTAAAGATATTGATCACAGCTTTATCCTTACTGTCCGGGCTATTGAAATTCCCCAGGTACTGAGCGCCTATGCTGGTACGGTCGGATAGAGCATAATCGGCAGTGATGCGTCCGGAAGCATGATCCGTTTTTTGTTTGCCTTTGTATTTTAATTCCCATAATCCACCGGGATAGTAAGTGTCCAAATCCTGTCTGGATTGGGTATTTCCTGATTTTCCGGTACCGCTTACAGTGAACTTTAATTTGTCTTTGTTGTACAGGAAATTATTGCGCAGCGTAGTGGAGCCGTAAGTATTCTGGTCATAGGTTAGCGTAGTGCTGTTTTTCCAGGAATCTGAAGCACCTTTTTTAAGGATGATGTTAATCAGGCCGCCATCGCCTGCAGCTTCATATTTAGCTGGTGGATTGGTAATGATTTCGATATTCTTAATGTCGCTGGCCGATATTGATTTCAGGAAGCTGATTAGCTCCTCACCGGACAGAGCTACAATTCTTCCGTCGATCATCACACGGGAAGCACCTTTGCCCAGCATACTGATGGCATTGTTTTGCACCACAAGACCCGGAGCGGTACTCATGGCATTAATGGCATCACCACCGGCAGCGGCGGCATTGTTATCTACAGTATATACCAGGCGGTCAATTTTTTGTTCCACCATTTTCTTGTTGGTTTTAATCACGACCTGTTGCAGGGTATTGGCACTTTCGCTAACAACGATAGTACCCAAATCGACAGGGGTATCCATCGTGATCTCTTTCTGCCAGTCGTTATAGCCTAAAAAACTAATTTTAAGGTTGTAGGTGCCTTTATTCAGTTCCATTTCAAACGAGCCGTCTTCCAGGGTGGTCATACCGGTAATTATTTTTCCTTCGGGACTGGTGATAACAACATTTGCCCATGCTAACGGTGCTGCGGCATCGGTTACTTTTCCTTTTAACTGTAATGATTGTGCCATACAGCATAATGGTAATAGTAATAACAGAAACAGGTTTACTTTTTTCATGATCTCAATTTTTGCGTTGGTTTTAATTATTTGAAGCAAAATTGCGGTAGCGAAAGTTCCTGTGCGACCGATAAAAAAAGTCGAACCATTTTTTGAAGATAAAATTGGTTCGACTTTCTTAAATGAGGCGTTCGACTTTTTTTAAAGCCTTTAAGATGAGGTGTTTCGGTATTGTGTGGGCGTTAGATTTGTATATTTTTTAAAAGAGGTATTAAAAGACGATTTGGAGTTAAAACCCACTTCATATAAAATTTCCAGTACCGTTACATCGCTTTTTTCGGGATTTCTTAAAAGGTGCATGGCTTTCTGAATGCGGTATTCGTTTACAAAATCAAAGAAATGCTGATCCATGTGGTGGTTGATCAAAACGGATAGCTCTTTTACCGGCAGCTCAATCTGATCGGCCAGCTGCTGTATTGTCAGCGACGGATCCAGATAAGGCTCCTGAGCGATCATATAGCTTTTAAGCTGATTGATTTTTGCCGTGATGGGAGTGTCCTGTTCCGCTACGGTTTCCGGATGCGGATTGGCCTCTTCCGTATGAACGATGTCTTTTACCAGTTGTAATTTTGAATCAACGCTTCTGAATAGTTCCGGATAGTATAGGGCTTTGAGAACAAACCAGCATAATACAGATAAGGCAATCAGGCCGACAATTATGTTCAGCCAGATAAAAATACCGTCATGATCGGTATAAATAACGGTGTTCTTTACAAGTACGATAGTGTGTGCAACGGTAGAGATAACGGTAATCTGGAACAGCCATTTGTATGTGGCACTCGTCGGATCGGTATAGTTTTCCCGGTAAATTTCCCTGAATTTTTTCAGAAGCAGGAAAACGGCAATAATATAAAAGGCAAATTGCAGCTCTGTAACCACGCGGATAAAGATCATTTCGGGAGATTTTGTCAGGTGGCTGAACAGTTGTTCTTTACCGGCAGTATCGGCAAAATACAGGCGTGGTGCCATAACGATATTCCCGATGAGGTAAGGAACGGCATGCAGCAAATGCTTGGGCTGTATGCGAAAATCGGAATAACAGACCGATAGCATGTACAGGTAAAAAAACGGCATGATTAACAGCGACATCAGGATCCGGAACATTTCCAGATTGAGATGACTGCCGGTATAGCTGAACATAAAAAAACCGCTGATATCAACAGCACTCAGAATAATAAAGCAGGCAAACAGCCGGTTGCTCAATTTGTTCCGGGTTTGTACCGTTATCAGGAAGAGCGCTAAAAGAAAGGAAACAAAAACGGTGATTTTTGCGATCTGCGTAATTAAACTGATTTTATCCATCTAACGATCTTTATTGTTTTTTGAAGTCAGTATCCCAAGGTTTTTCTCCTGCATTTTTTCAATATTAAAATACAGGCCTTTTATTTTAAATGTTTCGGTAGCGGCAATTTTAATAAAATCACAATTGCCAACAAGTGATTGTCCGGTGTTGTTTAATTCCAGCATGTTGAGCAATACATATTCATGTCCCACAACAATAACGTGGAAACCGGTTTCACAGGTTACCCCGTCACCGGAATGCATGATCGTATTTAAAATACCATGGAAAATAGTGGATACTTTTTTGGATTGTTCTTCATCGCCTTTTAAATGATAGAGGTAAGCCAGGATGTTCATCATTCTGATATCGAACGGGAATTCCTGAATAGCGCTTTTGGTCAGTTCGATAATTTTGTCGTAGTCTTTCGGATCGAGTACCTCGCGGTTTAAATAAAGGGCTAGATCGTCTTCTTTAGAAAAGTTCCTGTAAGGGTCATAGTCTTTATCAAAAATATAACCATAGTACAGGTATTGGAAATCTGCTGCTGTCAGCGATGCATCATAACGGCTTAACCGTTCCTTTAATAGCGGATAATAATAAACCGATTTTTTATTTTGTACTTCTTTCTGTATCTGTTTATAGTCCGGAACTTTAAACTCAAAATCCTGAGCAAAAGCAACGGTTACGAACAATACGAACAGCGTGACTAAAAGGCCTCTTTTCATTAGAAATTAATTAAGGACTAAAAATAGTATTATGTTTTTATACTATTCAGGAATCATTGCAAATATTTTTGAAATTTCCCGGATTGCAATACTGCGATAGCCGGAGTACCCGGATTGCCGGGGTTTGCTATAGTTCCGGAAGATATTGTTATTTTTTAAGTGCTGAATAAAAAGTTCAGCTACTAAAAATAACTGATTTTAAGGGTGTTGTTATCATGTTGTTAATTTAATTTTTAATTTTCTGAGTAAAAATTAAATTATTGTGTAAAAATATATAAAATACACGCTTTTTTAGTAACTTGTGAAAGCGATCCCAAATCTAAATTACCTATGACTACAGTTGCTTTTTTCAGGTTATACAAAAATGTAACATTTTCATATTCAATAGTGAAAAGTTTAAAGAGACTACCGTTTCAGCGATATTTAGATTGCTTTAGTAGTATTATTTATCCACCGGTTTTACTAGAAAAATATGAAAACAGCTTTACTCCTGTATAAAGAGGCGTCATTTTTAAAAGAAAAGAATGACGACGGTTTGAATTATGAAGCCGCACAATTGCTTATTGGCTTCGGTGCACCCGGATTAATTTCAGATCCCGATACGTATGCTTTTCTCAGAAAGCGGTTTCCGCTGGCCGATATTGCGCTCTGCTCTTCTGCCGGAGAGATTTATCAGAAAGAAGTAGTAGACGATACGATCACGTTAACGGCACATGAATTTTCGGCTACAGCGATCAAAACATCACAAATTGATATTGCGGATTACGATTCCGGTTTTACCGCCGGGAAAGCACTGGTGGAAAACCTTCCCGATGAAGGACTGCGGTTAATATTTGTACTGTCTGATGGCGGAAAAGTAAACGGGAGTGAATTGGTTAAAGGGATGAATGCGGCCAAATCGAAACAGGTATTAATTACCGGCGGACTGGCCGGTGATGCCGACCGGTTTGAAAAAACCTATGTGGGTTTAAACAGTGTTCCGCAAACCGGTAAGATAATTGCCATTGGTTTTTATGGCGATAAACTCTTGCTTTCACACGGTTCCTTGGGCGGATGGGAGACTTTCGGATTGAAAAAAACAGTAACAAAATCGAGTGAAAATATATTATATGAAATAGACAACAAGAACGCCCTGGACCTGTATAAAAACTACCTGGGGATATATGCTTCCGAACTGCCCGGATCGGCATTATTATTCCCTTTGGCACTAACTTTAAAAGACAGTGGGGAAACGATAGTAAGAACCATACTGTCCATTGACAACAACAATAAAAGCATGACTTTTGCCGGTGATTTGCCTGTGGGAAGTGAAGTACAATTTATGAAGGCAAATTTTGATAAACTGGTCGATGCGGCAAGTGATGCCGCCAATACGTGTTTAGCCATACAGCATGCCGCTCCCAAGCTCGCTATACTGATTAGCTGCGTGGGAAGAAAACTGATATTGGGAAACAGGATAGAGGAAGAGGTGGAAGCGGTTTCCGATATTTTCGGTGCCGCAACACTACTGACCGGGTTTTACTCTTATGGCGAAATTTCCCCGATGCGGCCTTTCTCTAATTGTGAACTTCATAACCAAACGATGACAATTACCGGACTTAATGAAATTGAGTGATCATGACGTATCATAAGCTATTACAAAAACAGATTAATAAATACCTGCCGAAAGATTTCAGGCAGCATAATGATTTCAGGGCTTTTCTGGAGTCTGTTAATACTTCTTACAACTCGTATGAGAAAGATAAAGGGATTATGAACCAGGCATTCCAGGAAAGTGAAAAAGAATACAATGAAGTACATGAAAATTTAAAAAGAGAAAATGACCTTAAGGAAAGGTCTATTGAAAACCTGTATGAAAGTCTGAAAGGAATTGACGATACGTATCAGGATATTAAAGATGAAGATAAAAACGATCTGCTGTTTATCTCCGGATATTTAAGTGAGCAAATCGAAAAAAGAAGAAAATCCGAAAAGAGCCTGAACCACACGGTTGAGCTTTTTAAAATGCTGCTGGCAAATATTCAGTCCGGTGTTATGGTAGAAGACGAAAACCGGAAAATCTTATTTATCAATCAGCTGTTTTGCAATTTTTTCGGGATAAAAGAGCGTCCGGAAACGATGGTTGGAATGGATTGTGTCGTTACGGCCGAACGTTCCAGGCATATCTTTAGAAAACCGGACGATTTTGTAAACCGCCTGGAAACGATTTTTGAAGAAGGCAAAATTGTGACGAATGAATTGATCGAGACAACAGACAACCGCTTTTTTGAAAGGGATTATATCCCGATTGTTATCAATGGAGAACTACAGGGGAATTTCTGGAAATATACGGATGTTACCGAGAAAAAGCAGACGTTAACGCTGATTGAGCAAAATGAAGAGCGAAACCGCCTGATCATGAATGCGGCGTTGAATGCAATTATTAATATTGACAGCGCCGGGAAAATCACTTTTTGGAACCGCCAGGCCGAGAAAATATTCGGCTGGAGCCAGGATGAGGTTTTAGGGCAAAACCTGACCGATACGATTATTCCGGAAAAGTATGCAAGCGGACATATTAACGGGATGAACCATTACCTGGAAACCGGCGAAGGGCCGGTGTTGAACCGGCAGCTGGAACTGAGCGGACTGAACAGGGACGGACAGGAGTTTCCTATAGAAATTTCGATACTGCCGATTAATCACAATGAAGAAAAATTCTTTTGTTCTTTTATTCAGGATATATCCGAAAGAAAAAAGGCGGAAACCAGCCTTAAAGCACAGGAAGAAAAATACCGCAACATTATTGCCAATATGAATATGGGGCTGATAGAAGTGGACCGGAACGATATCATCTTGTATGCAAACCAGGGCTTTCTTTCGATTTCCGGATACGAACTGGATGAAATTATCGGTAAGAGCGCCCCGGAGATTTTTATGTATAATGAAGATCTGAAGCTGGTGAAAAGCAAACAGGAACTGAGAAGAAAAGGTATTTCGAATTTGTATCAGCTGCCGATTAAAAATAAAAAAGGAGAACTGCGATGGTGGGCCATCAGCGGCGGACCGAATTATGACGACAATGGCGAATGGATCGGGTCCATAGGGATCCATCTGGATATTACCGAACAAAAGCGGATGGAAATTGAGCTGAAGAATGAAAAAATCAAGGCACAGCAGGCTTCGAAATCGAAAGAAGCTTTCCTGGCTCACATGAGCCATGAGATCCGGACACCTTTGAATGCGATAGTCGGCTTTTTAAGAGAATTATCGAAACAGGATCTGACCGCAGCACAAAAAGAATATGTAAACAACAGTAATATTGCTTCCAAACATTTGCTGGCGATCATTAACAACGTACTGGATATCTCCAAAATTGAAGCCCGGGAAATGTCCCTTGAAAAAGAAGACTTTATTTTTGAGAATACCATCAATAACGTGGTAACGGTGATGAAGCCACGGGCTGAAGCCAAAGAGCTATACCTTAGCAAATCGGTTTCGGAGCATATTCCGAAGGTTTTAAAAGGGGATGTTTTGCGATTGGAGCAGATTTTATTTAATCTTATCGGCAATGCGGTTAAGTTTACGACACAGGGCGGCGTTGCAGTTGATTGCAGTTTTGTAGAAAGTTCGGATGCCCGGCAAAAAATAAAGATCTCGATTTCCGATACCGGAATTGGAATTGACGCTGATTTCCAGAAAGATATTTTCCGAAAGTTCACACAGGAAGACAAAGCGCTCACAACAAAACGCTATGGCGGAACAGGATTGGGGTTGTTCATTACCCGGGAACTGGTAGAGCTGATGGGCGGTACGATTGAAATTGAAAGCGAAAAAGGCAAAGGAACGGTATTTCATGTGTATCTGGAGCTGGAAAAAGGAGATGAAGAGAAGATCCAGAAGGCGAACCAGCAGGAAGAATGGATGAATCTCGAAAATGTTACGATCCTTCTTGTAGAGGACAATATTCTGAACAGGATGGTGGCACAAAATTCCCTGAAACATTATAAATGCAATGTTATTGAAGCGGAAAACGGATTAAAAGCGATTGAAATTCTAAAAACAGGCGCCAATATTGATTTGATACTGATGGATATCCAGATGCCGGAAATGGACGGTATTGAAGCAACAACGCTTATAAGAGAAGAGCTGAAACTGGATATACCGATTATCGCCTTAACGGCAAATGCGTTTAAGACCGAGGTAGAACGCTGCCAGAAAGTAGGCATGAATGATTATGTTACCAAACCGTTTGACGAAGACGTGCTGATTAACATGATTGCAAAATATACGAATAACGGTAAAATTGAAAAGATAGGCACTTTAACGAAGCTCTATGATTTGCGTTTAATCCAGGGATTAAGCAGTGAAAACGATAAGTTTATGAATGAGCTGCTGGTGGTTTTTATTGAGCAGGTTAACGAGACCATCCAAAAGACGGAAATTGCCCTTTCGGAAAATAATTTTACAGAGGTGGGCCGTATTATGCACAAAATAAGGCCGAGTGTGGAAAGCTTACGGATTCATTCCATCAGTAACGAACTGAAACAACTGGAAGAGTTGGCTAAAAATGCAGAGAATGTTACGGCTATTAAAATACTGTTTGGCTTTATCAGGGCGAAACTGGAAGAAGTGATTTTGCAGTTAAAAGAAAACGAACGGGATTTTCTGTAATCCCGAGCTACTATAAAAATATAAGCCTGGCGTTAGTGGTAACGCCAGGCTTAACGAAAAAGTCAGTACATACTTAACTTTGCGTAAACAAAAAAAATTAAATTAAAATTAAAGTGCTTTACAGGATGTTATCGTTTTTGCTGCAACGAGTATAATCCGTTGGAAGTAAACAATTCATCCGGTTTTTCTACTGTTTCTGCCGGGACTACGATCTGATCGGCATTTTTTATGGTTTCCAGCCTGTCGGTAATGATAAGCAGGGTTTTGTTTTTTACCAGTTCCTGAATGGTTTTCTGGATACCGTTGTTCTGGTCTGCATCCAGAGAAAAAGCAGCTTCATCTAAAAGCAGTATCGGTGCGTTTTTTAGTATTGCCCGGGCAATATTGAGGCGCAGTTTTTCATTAACAGACAGTTGGTACCCGTATTTTCCTATCCGCGTGTGCAATCCTTCCGGCAGTTCCCAGGCAAAATCAATGACCTGAGCTTTTTCGGTAGCATCAAATATGGCATCGTCCGTGGCTTCCGGATTTTCCGATTTAAGGTTGTTGTAAATACTGTCGTTCAATACTTCACTATCCTGGAAAATTTCGCTAACAAATGCTGAAAGTTGCTGCTGCGGGATATTTTTGATGGGAATACCGCCAATTTTAATGGTTCCTTTTTTAATATCCCAAAAGTGGGAAAGGAGCGTGGTTAACGTTATTTTGTCGGTTGCAGATAATCCCACTAATGCCGTGGCGCTTTTTTCTTCGGCATGAAAGGAAATTCTCCGGACGGCTTTTTCACCATCGGCATTAAAAGCGACATTATCAAACTGTATGTCGAAGGTGACCGGGCTTTCTTCCTGATTCACTTCCAGTAATGGCCGGTTTAAGAATTGTATGATTCTGTTTATATTAAAGTTCATCTTGTATCCTGTTTGGAAGCTGTTACCGGTATTCCGGACGGCTTCGTTTATTTTAGCTGGAACTCCTCGCGTCGTTCCATTTCCGATTGTTCTTCACTATTGCCTGCTTTCCAGTAAGAGTAGGCATAAAGTTCGCTGCGTTCCCATTTTTGCTCTTTTCGCATATAGTTCCGGATCGTTTTTACAGTAGCAAATTCGGCTGCTACATAGGCAAAACGGCTGACACCCGAGTCCGGTAACGGATGGTTTTTAACGGCATCTGCCAGTGCAGTAGTCAAAATATTGTCGTTATGGAATAACCAGTTGACCGTTACCTGCGATCGCGTTGAAATGGTTTGTATTTCCTGTTCGTTTTCAACAAGTATATAGGCAATACCGGTTGCCGTTTCGGGCAAGGTTTCCAGTATAACACTGATAACGGGAATAGCCGTAGCATCGCCGGCAAGCAAATACCAGTCGGCTTTCGGGTAAAGTTCCGTTTTTAAGCCGTACATCGCCACGCCTAAAGGATCGCCAACATTGGCATGGATTGCCCAGGAAGAAGCCGGACCGGAATCGCCATGAGCAACAAAGTCAATATACATTTCTTCTTTTTCAAGATCAATCCCCCTGTGGGTATAGGTACGGATGGACGGGCAGACCTCTTGTGGCGGAAGTGCCCATTTTCCGTTATCAAAATGCGGAAAATGAATCTCGCGAACACCTGCCGGCGGAATAAAAATTTTATTGTTTTCCCCTACGGTTGCTGCTGCATATTGGTTTACAGATGCCCCTGTTAGTGTAATTCGTAAATAATTAGGCGTTATATACTTTTTAGCTTTTACCTGAAGTGTTGCATTAATAATGTGCAGTAATTTGTTTTCTTTAGTATTTGCCATTGTGTGATTGATGATTTTGATAAAAATAAATTAATAGTTTAGATTGTTTCTAAATAATATTTATCTTTGAACAAAGGTCAGCTTTATCCCTTTTAAGGTTGTACTCAAAACGGATTATTGATAACGCTAAAAGGATTTTTAAATGAAAATGGTTATTACGAATACAGATCTCAATGATATTTTGTTTGAGCGGGATTTGCCACAGAATTTTAAAAGCGATAAAGCCTATACCGAAAGTAACACTGCTATATTTCATCCGAAATTCGGTTCGTCGGATATCGAAGATTTATGGTTTGAGGGAATCCACATTACGAAAGGGCAAACCCGGATCAAAGAAGATATTTCCTTAAAAATAGAGAGTAATTATTCCGTATTTGAAATGCATTTTACGCTTTCCGGATCCAGCCAGGCCACTACTTTAGGCTCCAAAGAGATCTTTCGTTTTGAACCACAGCAGCATAATCTTATTTATACCAAAGACTTTGAAGGGTATTTTAATTTTTCCAAACAGGAAGATCTGAATAACTTTTTTGAAGTGCATTTTACAGAAGATTATTTTCAGCGTTTTATGAATGTTGAAAATACCGTACTGGATAAGTTTCTTAACGGTATTGAAAAAAGGAGTATGTCGGCAATGAAAGAGAAAAATATGGCTATTACGCCACAGATGAATCTTATCATTTCGGAAATCATGCAGTGCAAACGTTCCGGTTTGCTGAAACGTCTTTTTATCGAGTCGAAGGTTATTGAGTTGTTTATGTTACAGCTTGCCCAGTTTGAAACGACCTTAAAAGAGAAAAAAGAGGTGATGAATTTCCAGGATATCGAAAAAATCCATCATGCGAAATATTTACTGGAGCAGAACATCAGCAATCCTTACACGCTAATAGCGCTGGCGCATGAAGTGGGACTAAACGATTTTAAATTAAAAAAAGGCTTTAAAGCAATTTTTAATACTACCGTTTTTGGCTATCTGCACGACTTACGGATGGAAAAAGCGAAACATTTGCTACTGGAACAGGAAAGGACTATTAAGGAAGTAGCCGATTACTGCGGCTATGAATATGTGCAGCATTTTATCACGGCTTTCCGTAAAAAATATGGCATCACACCGGGAAAACTACAAGCCTAAACAAAGGCGATGGCTTACCAGGGCTGTTTTTTAAATAAAGATTTAAAACGGGTCCATAAATTCCTTTTTTCAATAACAATCTCACCTATAAAAGCTTTGCTTTCTTTCATTTCGATCGTGTACTTTGCAGAAGTTGGTTTTATTTTACTGTATAGAATTGCTTAAATATGGGGTAATTCGATTGTAAAGGTGGTTCCCTGGCCGGGTTCGGACACTACGGAAATACTACCGTTATGCAAGGCAATTATCTTTTGGGTCAGGGACAGGCCGATCCCGTTTCCTCCTGCAAAATTCTTGTTATCACCTCTGAAAAAAGGAGTGAAGATATTTGGCAGATCTTCGTTATTGATCCCGATACCGTTGTCCTGAAAACGGATTATTGTTTTTGTTTTAAAATAGGTTATCGCTACGGTGCTTTCCTTTTCTTCCGAAAATTTACAGCCGTTTTCAATCAGATTCATAAAGGCAACTTTCAGCAGGTATTCATTGCCTTTTACGGATATAAAATCGTCGTCTTCAATTTCCTTTTCAAAAATAAGGTTTACTTTAAATTCCGGCTGGTTGTGCATCACATCGTTCCGCGCATCCAGTAAGACTTCATCGAGACGAATTTCTTTCAGTCCGATTTCTGCCTGGTCATAATTGGCTTTGGCAAGATCCAGCAGACTGTTGGATAACCGGACCAGTTTTTGGGCATCATTTATGGCGTTTGTAATGGATTTTTGATATTCTTCGTTGGTGCGCATATTGCTCACTGATAGTTGCAGTTCGGTTAGCATAGCTGTTAATGGCGTGCGCAGTTCGTGTGAAATATTGGAAACAAAATCTTTTTGTGCTTCAAATGATTTTTCCAGGCGGTTCAGCATTTCGTTAAAAGTGGTTGCCAGCTCAGCAATTTCGTCTTTGCTATTGGGTATTTGTACTCTTAAATCCAGATTGGTTGCCGAGATCACCTTTACGTTGGCTACAATATTGCTCACCGGCGATAAGGCTTTTTTGGAAAAGATGCGCCCCATGATGTAGATAAACAGGATGGAGGAGAAGAATAAAATAAGGATGGTGCGTTTAATGGAATCGGAACTGTGGTAACCGTTCTGGTCATAGGCCGCCGCCATGATAATATAGTTCTTGTTTTGATATTCGTATTTTAAACCGATAGCCTGCCATTTGTCGAGATAGAAACGGATTTCCTTTTTTTTCAAAACGGAATGGAGCATTTTTTTATTTTCTTTTACGATATCAATATCCACATCATCATGGTATAATAAGTTAAAGGAATCGTCATAAATGGCAACTTCAACTTCGTTGATTATCGAACGGTTATTGGTGTAAATCGCCTGTAGGGTCTGGGTGTCAATTTTAGCCTTGAAAAACAGGTTGGCTTTTGTGATGGCTTCTTTGTTCAGGCTTTTATAGAAGGCTCTTTCCCTGCTTTTTTCGCCGGACAGGTAGATAATGACTGCAAAGACCAACACGATGGAAGCCGTCAGAAAGGTAAATAATAGGCTGAGTCTGTTTGTAATTGTCATTTAGTCGTTGCTTTCCAGTTTCAGAATAAATCCCATACCGGATTTTGTATGGATCAGTTTGTTGTCGAAATCCTTGTCAATCTTTTTGCGGAGGTAATTGATGTAAACATCGATAAAATTGGTTCCGGTATCAAAATGGGTGTTCCATACTTTTTCGGCAATTTCGGTCCGGCTCAGTACGCGTTCGGCATTTTGCATCATGTATTCCAGAAGCTTGAACTCTTTTGGCGTTAAGCTGATTTCTTTTCCGGAGCGTTTAATGGTTTTGGTGTTATAATCCAGTTCCAGATCCTGATAAGTGAATTTGTCGGTATAATTTGGTGCGTTTGTACTGCGTTTCAGCAATACCCGGATGCGTGCCATTAATTCCCTGAAATCAAATGGTTTGACCAGGTAATCATCGGCTCCGGCATCGAAACCGTCAACCTTGTCATCGGTCGTTCCCAAAGCCGTCAGCATAATAATCGGCAAGCCGGGATTACTGTTTTTAATCGACTGGCACAAATCCAGTCCGCTGATCTTGGGCAATACGATATCGGTGATCACAAGATCGTAAGTGTTGTATAAGGAAAGCTTTTTTCCCATTTCCCCGTCATAGGCCAGCTGGGTTTCATAGCCTTCTTCATCCAGGCCTCTTTTTAGCAGTTCGGCTACTCTTGTATCGTCTTCAATAATTAAAATTTTAGGCATAGGTATCGGGACTAATGGATTAGGCTTTAACAAAAATAAAATAATAAATCGAGTGAAGCGGAAGGGAAGCAGCTAAAAATAAAAAAGCCTGAAAATATTAATTTTTCAGGCTTTTATAGCGTATAGTTCTATTCAATATTAAATATCATCAAAGTCAATATCAGTGAAGCTTCCGGAAGATTTCGTTTCTTCTGTTTTCTCTGAAAAATATTCTTTTTTAAAGTCTTTTTGGTGTCTTTCAGAAATTACTTCTTCTCCTTTATGGTTTAAAACATAAGAAGTCATTTCATTTAAAATCTCTTTAAAAGCAACAAAATCCTCTTTATATAAATAAATTTTGTGTTTTTTGAAATGGAATGAACCATCATCTTCCGTAAATTTCTTGCTTTCGGTGATGGTAATGTAGTAATCGTCAGCTTTTGTAGCTCTCACATCGAAGAAATACGTTCTTCTTCCTGCTCGTAAAACTTTAGAAAAAATTTCTTCTTTTTCTAACATTTCATTTTCTCTCATAATCCTTCTGTCAATTATTAATTGTGTTAAGTAGAACTCAAAAATCTAAAAAAAAACCAAAATAACCAACATTTATTGTAATTCTTTTTCCGAAAGTTGCTTAAAATATAAGTCTTTATAATAGCCTTCCTGGTTTACTAATTGATTATGAGTTCCTTGCTGGATTATTTTTCCGTCGTCAAGAATGATAATCTGGTCGGCATTTTTGGCTGAAGAAACCCTGTGACTGACAATAATTGTAGTTTTATCTTTACAGAATTCCATTAAATTGCTCAAAATTGCCTCTTCTGTCTCGGTATCCACTGCCGACAGGCAATCGTCTAAAAGTAGTATCGGAGCGTTTTTAATTAAGGCACGTGCAATGGATACCCGCTGCTTCTGTCCGCCGGAAAGCGTGATACCTCTTTCACCCAATATGGTATCGTACTGGTTTTTGAATTTAACGATGTTTTTGTGAACGACTGCCTTTTTAGCGGCTTCGATTACTTCTTCGTCGGTTGCTTCTTCATTTCCGAATTTGATGTTGTTTTTAATCGAATCGGAGAAAAGGAAAGCATCCTGCGGTACAAAGCCGATATTGTTTCTGACATCAAATAAATTTAAGGTATCAATGTTTCGATGGTCAATTTTTACGGCACCTTCATTAACATCATACAGTCTGCTTATTAAGGAGAGTATTGTTGATTTACCGGAACCGGTTTTACCTAATATGGCAAGTGTTTCGCCTTTTTTGATACGGAAGGAAACATTGTTCAGGGCTTTGATGTTTGTGTCTTCATACACAAAGGTAACGTCTTCGAAAGCAATTTCGCCTTCAATTTCGGTTTTCTCCGGTACGGTGTTTTGGATTTCCGGTTCAATTTTCAGGAATTCGTTGATTCGCTTCTGAGAGGCTTCCGCTTCCTGAACCATAGAGGATACCCACCCTAAAGAGGCTACCGGCCAGGTAAGCATGTTGATGTAAAGTATAAACTGTGCGATCACGCCAATATCCGGAATACTGCCGTTAATATACATCATACCGCCAACGTAAATCACAACAAGGTTACTGGCACCGATTAACAGTATCATTAACGGACCGAAAAGTGCGTTCACATTGGCCAGCTGCATGTTTTTGTTTTTACTGTCCTGCGATAGTTTTATAAAGTCTTCCTGTTTTTCATTTTCAATGGAATAGGCTTTAATAACCCGTATTCCGGAAAACATTTCCTGAGTAAAGGTGGAAAGCCTGGAGAGGTTTTGCTGGTATAAGGTGCTGCGCTTGTTGATCTCGGAGCTGATCTTAAAAATACTGTAGGCCAGGAAAGGCAATGGCAGTAATGAATATAAGGTAAGCTTTGGCGAGATAATATACATTTGTACCGTAACAACGGCAAAGCGGATAACGGTATTGATGGAATACATCACGGCCGGCCCCACATACTGGCGCACTTTTCCAACGTCTTCACTGATACGGTTCATTAAATCACCGGTTCTGTTTTTCTTATAGAAATTTTGCGAAAGGCGTTCGTATTGCTGGAATACTTCATTCTTTAAATCAAATTCGACATGACGGGACATTACAATTAAGGTCTGGCGCATCAGGAAGGTTAAAAAACCGGCGATCAGGGTAGTGGTCAATATCAAAATGATGTTTTCCAACAGCAGGCTCCGCACCACGGAAGCGTCTAATTTACTGTTTTCCAATGCCTTTATAGAATCGCCAACCAGTTTAGGGGTATAGAGTGTAAAGAATTGGGCTACAATTGTAATTATGATTCCTAATAAAAAGCGGTATTTATATTTGATGAAATATTTGTTTAAATATTGTAGTTCTTTCATTTTTAAACGAATTGTTTTGCTTTATATATTGTTTTGGTGTTAAAATGTTGTGTTTTTTATTGTGATTTTAAAAGTTGGTTTTAAAAATAATTATTAATGAATAATTAAAAATACCGATTTATGTTGAATTATTCTGAATATAAGTGTAATTTTGCAATCTATTTTTGAATAAATTTCAACCTCAAAATAAAATTTAAAACATGATAACAGAAGTTACAACTGCTAATGAGCTTCATAAAATTGACCCGGTTTTTGGTCAAGTTTCATTTGATAATCATGAGCAAATCGTATTTTGTCACGACAAAGATACTGGTTTAAAAGCAATAATTGGTGTTCATAACACAGTTTTAGGACCTGCTTTGGGAGGAACAAGAATCTGGAAATACACTAACGAATGGGAAGCATTAAACGATGTTTTGCGTCTGTCTCGTGGAATGACTTTCAAATCAGCAATTTCAGGATTAGATTTAGGTGGTGGTAAAGCGGTAATCATTGGTGATTCAAAAACGGATAAAACTCCGGAGATGATCACGAGATTCGGACAGTTTGTAAACTCATTAAGCGGTAAATATATTACTGCAGAAGATGTAGGTTCTACTACAGCTGATATGGATCTTATCCGTGATGTAACGCCTTATGTAACGGGTATTTCAGAATCAAGAGGTGGTTCCGGTAATCCTTCTCCTGTAACAGCTTATGGTGTTTATATGGGAATGAAAGCGGCAGCTAAATACCAGTTTGGTTCGGATAATTTAGAAGGTAAAAAAATCTTAGTACAGGGTATCGGACACGTAGGTGAAACTTTAGTAGAGTTAATCACTAAGGAAGGTGCTTTGGTACAGATTACAGATATTAACGAAGGACGTTTACAGGAAGTTGGTGCTAAATATGGTGCTAAAGTATTCAGCGGTGCTGATTTGTACAGTGCTGATGTGGATATCTATGCTCCTTGTGCTTTAGGGGCAACAATCAACGACGATACTATCGAAAAAATCCAGGCAAAAGTAATTGCCGGAGCAGCAAACAACCAGTTAGCTGTTGAAAACGTTCACGGTGCAAGATTACAGGAAAGAGGTATTTTATATGCTCCGGATTTCTTAATCAATGCCGGTGGAATCATTAACGTATACGGAGAAATCGCCGGATATGGTAAAGAGGAAGCTATGCGCAGAACAGAAAATATCTTCAATACTACATTGGATATTTTCAATTATGCAAAAGAGAATAACATTACTACGCACCAGGCAGCTATGAGAATGGCGCAGAATCGTATTGATGCAAGAAAAAAAGAAAACACGAAGTAGTAGTTTTCAAATAATATATTTCATAATTTTGCGGAGCGAAAGAATTTTTCTTTCGCTTCTTTAATTTTTAAAAGTTCTTACAGCAGGATGTTAAACAGAAGACATATTCGTGTGAAAGTGATGCAGTCAATATATGCCATGCATCAAAATAGTTCAGATAATCTTGAAAAAGAGGAGAAATTCCTGTTCTATAGTATAGAAAATATTCAGGATTTATACCTCATTATGCTTTCTTCTCTGGTAGAAATCAAAAGAGCAGAAGAGGATTTCATCGATAAATCGAGTAAAAAGCACCTTGCCACTAAGGAAGAACGCAATCCCAATAAAAAATTTGTCAGTAATGCCGTTTTGGAAATCCTTTCCGAAAACAATTCGTTAAGCATTGCGTTAGAAGACAGAAAAATCAACAACTGGAAAAATAACGACGATTATATCCTTATTTTATTGGAGGACATCAAAAACAGTAAGTTGTATGCCGACTACATGCGCAATGATGTGAATGACTTTGAGGAAGACAAGCAGTTTGTAGAAGATATCTTTACCGAAATAATTGCACCGAATGAAAAGTTATACGATTATCTGGAAGATAACAAACTAACATGGGTGGATGATATTCCATTGGTAAATACCGCTATTCAGAAGCAGTTAAAGCAAATTAAAGATACCAATCCGGATGCTGTTATTGTACCGAAGCTGTATAAGGATATTGATGACAAGGAGTTTGTTCGAAACTTATTCCGCAAAACGATCCTTAACAATTCGGAATTAACCAAAGAATTTATTGATAAGACACCTAACTGGGATGCAGAACGTATTGCCGAGATTGATGCCATTATCCTTAAAATGGCGATTTGTGAATTTTTAAAATTCCCGTCTATTCCGGTAAAAGTAACAATTAACGAATATTTAGAAATTGCGAAAGAGTATTCTACTCCAAAAAGTAGTATTTTTATCAACGGAATTTTAGATAATCTGGTTAAAGATTATCAAAAAGAAAATAAACTGATCAAAACCGGCAGAGGTTTAATGTAAAATTGTAAAAAAACAAATATGATTAACAAAACTCTTGGAATGTTAGCCATAGCTTCATTAGTGCTAACAACTTCTTGTAAAAAAGAAAATGCATCGGATAAAATTGATGATGCGAGTGTTGAGCTTGCCACTAAAAACAACGAAGCTTCAGGGAAATTACCTGTAATTAAATTCAACGAAGAAGAGCACAATTTCGGAACAATCAACGAAGGAGATAAAGCGGAAACTGTATTTACAGTTACCAATGAAGGAGAAGCCGATTTAATTATTGTAAATGCACAGGGAAGCTGTGGATGTACAGTACCGGAATGGCCAAAAGAACCAATCAAACCGGGAGCTTCTGTACCGTTGAAAGTTACTTTTGATTCTACAGGAAAACCGGGACAACAACAAAAAACAGTTACATTAACAACCAATACAGCTAAAGGAACTGAAACAGTTACAATCAAGGCTGAAGTAACGCCAAAGGCTAAATAATTTAAATATGGGACAAATAAGTCAGTTTTTACCAATAATATTAATGTTCGTGGTGGTTTATTTCTTAATGATCAGACCGCAACAGACAAGACAGAAAAAAGAAAAACAATTTGAAAAAGATATTAAAGTAGGGGATAAGATTGTTACCAAATCCGGTATGCATGGAAAAATCGCTGAACTTTATGAGGATACAATCGTAATTGAAACGATGGCCGGAAAACTTAAATATGAGCGTTCCGCTATTTCAATGGAATTAAGTATGAAAGTAAACGCTCAGAAATAATTCTTACTTTGATTACAACATAAAAAAAGCAACTCGAAAGAGTTGCTTTTTTTATGCCCATTCCTAATCCATCATTCCTAATCCATCATTCCTGATTCCTAATTTATCATTATCTATTGCCTTTTGCTCTTTGCCCTTTGCCCTTTGCTTCCCCAACCACCTTCCCCTAAAAACAAAAACATCCGCATATAGCGGATGTTTTCTTTTTATTGAGTTCGATCAGAACTATTTGTTTGTTTTGATCAGTCTCTTAGTTGTTTTACCTTGATCGGTTACGATGTTGAAGATGTAAACACCCGCTTCGAATTGATCAACATTAATGCTGCTCTCTTCGTTGTGTAAATTCTGACGCAACACCTGACGTCCGTTCATATCGAACACAGTCACGCTTGCATTAGAAATGTTGTTCATCAACTTAATCGTTACTGTAGTAGTAGCCGGGTTAGGATAGATGTTAACCAGCATTGTGCCGAAATCTTTAACACTCATTCCTGGCTCAACTAAAACAATTGCTGTTGCAGTACTACAGTTAGTACTGTTTGCAACCTCACAGATAGAGTAAGTCATTGTATACGTTCCCGGAGTAGTTCCTACAGGTACGTTTATCTCACCATTGGCATTGATTGTAGCACCGGTTAAACCACCGTTGTTAACTAATGTGATGGTTATGTCGTTATCGTTAACCGGAAGACCGTTTAAGGTATCGTTTAACGTAACATCACCAGCAACACCACCAGAACCAGCATAAACAGGAGTAGTAGTGAAATTGTCATTAACAGCAAGAATAACAAGATTGTTAACCGTTAATACACCAGCGGTTGTAGCAATTGCAGTACAAGTACCGTTAGCCACATTCGCTCTGAACTGATATCCATTGTACGATACCGGTACATTTGTTAATGTAAGGGTACTGGTTGTTGCTCCTGAAACTACAGGGTTTGTTCCACCGTTATTGATATCATTCCAGGTACCACCATTGTTAGTACTCACTTGCCACTGATAAACAGTTGCGTTAGTTGCCGTAACTGTGAAAGTTGCATTTCCACCAACAGTAATAGTACTGTTACCCGGTTGAGAAGTAATGTTAACAGCAGCCGGTTGTGTGATTGTGAACGATTGTGTTGCACTACATCCGTTAGCATCTGTAACTGTTACGGTATAGGTACCGGCAGCAAGACCAGAAGCGGTTGCAGCAGTTCCACCAGTTGGAGCCCAAACATAAGTATAAGCACCTGTTCCACCCGTTACTGCTACAGTAGCAGAACCATTAGATCCACCGTTACAAGCAACATTCGTTTGAGCTGAAGCTGAAGCTACTAAAGCAGCAGGCTCAGTAATTGTGAACGATTGTGTTGTACTACATCCGTTAGCATCCGTTGC
>NZ_DFUB01000003.1:0-12839 GCF_002379575.1 Flavobacterium sp. UBA4197 | reverse complement strand
AAAAGAAATAAGAGAAAAGAAGTGAGAGAAAAGAAGTGTGAAGTAGGGGTGTGAAGTAGGGGTGTGGAGAACCGGTTAAATGATCGGGAAATCATCCTTTAATAAAAGATATTGTCTATAATAACGCACATAAAAAAGCCGAATCATTAAATGATCCGGCTTTATTTTTTAGGTTTTACCCCTTTATATTAATGCTTTCTTTACAAATAACTGATCGCTGTCGTTAAGAACGTAGTCATTAGTGTCCCTTTGCTTTGCTATTAAATTTATTTTTTGTTTCTAAAATTTCGGTTGTTCTGCGTTCTGGGAGAAAATGCTTTTTTTACTTCTCTGCCTGGTACCGGTTTCGGTAAACTGGCTTCTTCCGTTTTGCTGGAAGGAGCAATCAACTCGTTCAGTGTTTTGATTTCAGCATCCGTTAGATCTCTGTAACGGCCAACTTGAACATCCAGTGAAATATTAATAATACGGATACGTTTTAAGGCGGTAACCTCATAATCCAGGTATTCGCACATTCTTCTGATCTGGCGGTTCAATCCCTGCGTCAGAATGATCCGGAAAACAAATTTGCTGATCTGTTCAACCTTACATTTTTTGGTTACCGTATCCAATATCGGAATACCGTTACCCATTCGCTGAATAAAACGATCGGTGATCGGTTTGTTAACCGTAACGACATATTCTTTTTCGTGATTGTTACGCGCACGAAGGATTTTGTTGACAATGTCACCATCATCCGTCATAAAGATTAAGCCTTCACTGGCTTTATCCAACCGGCCAATCGGGAAAATACGTTTCGGATAATTGATGTAGTCCACAATATTGTTGCGGACATCCTGATTGGTGGTACATTCAATTCCGGCAGGCTTGTTAAAGGCCAGATAAACCGGTTTTTCTGTTTTCTCGCGAATCAGTTTTCCATCTACTCTTACTTCATCATCAGGAGTCACTTTAGTACCCATTTCCGGAACGATCCCGTTAATGGTTACACGACCTTCCTCAATAAGCCTGTCCGCCTCACGACGGGAACAAAATCCGGTTTCGGATAAGAATTTATTAAGGCGTTTTACATTTTCTTCCATTTTACAAAAATAAGCTAATTTGAAGACTTCTAAGAATTAAAAAACGAAATAATCAGCAAAAAGGAGGGCTTTTTATTCAATAATTAATGGTTTTGACCATTGAATTCCGCTGATATCTGTCAATACTAATGTATAGGTTCCCCGGGGTAAATCCTGTATTTCTTTTGCATTAAGGGTAATTACAGCCTTAGCACCAAGCGGAATAACCAGGCTGTGTTTGCCGGGTTTGATTTTAGCGACATGTTTGTTTTGGATCTGTTCTTCCGGGAATGCCGCCAGCTGGTCATGCTGCAAGGCAAATACGGTTTTGGCAGCAGCATCCTGCAGGCTGATGCCAATCAGGAAAGAACCGTACACATCGGCTCCTTCTGTTCTGTAAACAGAAAAATGAAGTGCGTTGTTGTGATATTGCAGGGTTTCAAGGGCTATTTTTGGTTTTACCGATTTGTTATGCAGGGTTCCCCAGACACCACCATGGAAATACTGATTGGTAAACAGTGTCATAAAGGTAATGAACAGTGTACCAGTTATTCCTGTAAAGAGCATCTTTTCTTTAGATAATGGCAGCGTACCGGAAGTGAGGAATGCCGCCAAAGGATTCCGTTTTAAAAAAGGGAGATAGTTGTCTAAAGCAAATTTTCCTCCTCCGGTAAAGAAAACCGTAAATCCGGAAGCCAATCCCAAAACGCCGATCTGCCATTCGTCCAGGCAGGTGGTGCCTAGCCATCCAGCGCCTAAAAGAATACCCAGAGCAAGGAAGAAAACACCAATGCTCATTAATCTGGTAAAGAGCCCAAGCATAAAAAACAAACCTACAATTCCTTCGATGATTGTAAAGCCGATCATGGACCACCAGAGGGCATCGGGATGGGTAACGAGGTATTCGATAAGCGGTTGTATTCCCAATGCATTTGGGAGGAAATGATTGAATTTTTCGCCGATATATCCGGCAGTTTCGGGATCTAATTTGTTTTCGAGTACCAGGCGTCTCCAGAAAGCTGAAAAATACGTCCAGCCGGTAACGATGCGAAGGGAAAGCGTGAAAAATCCTGCCCAATAAAAAGTCGGGCTATTGTGTGGAATAGTCATAGTTGTAATTTTTAAAATGAATAAAGCATGTTGCTAGGTTTTTTAGCAAAGCGGATTTTAAAAATTACAATAAGGCAATCTTCTGTTTTTTATAGAGCAGATAGAGCGGATGGAGGTTCCTCTTTTTGGTACTGTTATATTCCGGATTGACAGTAAGCCTGCCAATGGTATTTCTGGTAAAACCGGAACAGCTAACAACGGGAACTTCCGGAACGAGGTATGCCACAGCCGTATGCTGCTGTTGGAATGTAAACGATTCGGAGTTTTCGGTAAACGAGCAATCGCTTTTGTCAAAGTAAACCGTTTGGGAAAGGTTTAATGTTTTGGTGAGCGGAACATCCAGTATTGTATGGATCGATTTCTTCGTATTGCACGATGCTAAAATCAGCAAAAGCGACAGCATCACCAGCCGGATAAATCCGATGTGAAAAGAAACCGTTTTATTTTGCTCAATCCTCATCTGTCAAAAATAGGCTATTTAAAACGAAGAAAATAGTTAAAACTTAGTCGGCTTCAAAAAGGAAACGGTAAATGCGCTGGTTTAAATGGTCGTCGTGTAAACTATGTCCCAATCCTTTGGTTTCGATAAATTCTGCCGACTTCCAGGCTTGGGCTATTTTCTTACCTTCGTTAAAGGAAACCACCAGATCGTCCACATCATGAGCAATCAAGCCTTTGAGTGTGAAATCGGAGGCAAACCGGTCGCCTGAAAATTCATTGGGATCAATATTAAAGCGTTCGGTTATTCTTTTTTCCAGCAGGCAGGATACTTTTTTATTCAGGCTGAGCATTTTTTTATAGTTGTTCAGTACGATCATAAATTCGCTCGGAGCGCCTAAAATAACCATTTTTTCCAGCATCGGGTTTTTATAGGTGTAGTGGTAGAATATACAGGTGGCACCGCCCATGGAGTGACCAATCAGGAATTTCGGATTGAATTTCTGCATAATGGTATCCACATACCGGGCATATTCCGGAATGTTGAATTCACGTCCGCTGGAAAGCCCCTGTGCCGGACCGTCGAGTGCGATAATGGTGCTTCCGGATTGCCGCAGCTGAACGATGATTCTTTCCCAGCGGGAAGCATTGCTTTCCCAGCCGTGTACTAACAGGATACGGTGTTCGTTACCTTTCCAGGTATAGGTTTGTATGGTCTGGTTTCCAAAGGTGACTGCTTCGGCATGAGCCTCGCTCAGGATACCCGGAATTTTATTCGGATCGAGTTTTCCTTCTCTGGGTTCTGTAAAAAAACGATAGGCAAGCTGTGCCGATTTTTCCGGAAATAAAAAGCTCATCAGATTAATATACAATCCGATAGACTTTGTGAGTATATAGTATAGTATTTTGTTGAGTAGTTTCATAAAAAAAGCCTCCGTTTGGAGGCTTTAAGTTACTTATATTTTAGAAAATAATTGTTCCATTTTCTCTTTTTCTTCGTCAGCTAATGCACTGTCTACTAAAATTCTTCCACTGTGCTCATCTGTAATAATTTTTTTACGGGAAGCAATTTCCATCTGTGTTTGCGGCGGAATTGTAAAGAAAGAACCTGCAGAAGCACCTCTTTCGATTGAAACAACTGCCAAACCATTTCTAACACTGGTACGGATTCTGTTGTAAGCTGCTAATAAACGGTCTTCAATTTGTGACTGATATTCGGCAGATTTGTTTAATAAGAACGTTTCCTCTTTTTCAGTTTCAGACATGATATCGTCTAATTCTGCTTTTTTGTGTTTTAAGTGAGATTGTTTTGCATCCAATCGCTCTTTGGTTTGTGAAATAACTTCTTTTTTATGTTCGATAGAAGCTTTCATCTCACGGATGTGTTTTTCCGCTAATTGAATTTCCAATTCCTGAAATTCCACCTCTTTTGTTAAAGAGTTGAATTCTCTGTTATTACGAACATTTTTTTGTTGTTCTGTATATTTCTTGATCGCCTCTTTGTGACCATCGATAGCATTCTTTTTTTCCTTGATTTGCTCTTCAATAGAATCCAAATCGCTTTTTAATTTCTCTAAACGAGTGCTTAATCCAGCTACTTCATCTTCTAAATCCTCCACTTCAAGAGGTAATTCTCCTCTCACGTTTCTAATTTCATCAATGCGTGAATCGATTAACTGTAAGTCATAAAGTGCTCGTAACTTATCTTCTACACTTAGTTCTTTGATGTTTGCCATATTTTAAAAGTACTTAACTGGATTTGTATTTTCTTCCGATAAAATGATTGCAAAATTAGCAATTTTTTTCGTAAGATAATCAACTATATAGTTTTTTGTATATCTTTCACTTTCAAAATGCCCGATATCGGCTAAAAGAAGCTTGTTTTCGGCTTCATAAAACTGATGGTATTTTAAATCGGCAGTTAAAAAAGCATCGGCACCCATGCTAATGGCGTTTTTAATGGCGAAACTTCCGGAACCACCCAGTACGGCAACTTTTTTAATGGCTTTTCCGGTAAACGCACTGTGACGGATACCACCGGCCAGCATTTTTTCTTTAACAAGTGCCAGGAAATCAGCTTCCGCTAGCGGATGGTTAAATTCACCGATCATTCCCAATCCGATGTTCTGATGGGTGTTTTGCAGATCGTAAATTTCATAAGCGACTTCTTCATAAACATGGCTGGCAAAAAGGGCTTTCAGAATTTTGGACTGCAGGTGTTTTTCAAAAGTGACCTCGATTTTAATTTCCGCAGCTTCTACAAATTCAAAACGTTCTCCAATTTCCGGATTGCTGTTTTCATTCCCCATATAGGTTCCCGTTCCGGTGGAGTTAAAGCTGCAGTCTTCATAATTGCCTATTTTTCCGGCTCCGGCATCAAAAAGGGCATTGCGCACTTTGGCAACATTTTCCGGAATGGTATAGGTAACCAGTTTTTGGATAAAGTGCTGTTTCGGAACCAATACTTTTGTATGGGTAAGTCCCAAAGCATCGCAGAAAATTTTATTGACACCCTGTTGGTGATTGTCCAGAGCGGTATGAACGGCATAAATAGCAATATCGTTGCGGATCGCTTTTATGACGGCGCGCTCCACATAGTTTTTCCCGGTTATTTTTTTTAATCCGGAGAAGAGTATCGGGTGGAAGCACACCACGAGGTTGCAGTTTTTGGCAATTGCTTCATCAATTACCGTTTCTAAAGCGTCATGGCAAACCAGGACACCGGTAGCATTAGCATTGACATCGCCAACTAACAGACCAACATTGTCAAAATCTTCGGCATAGGCAAGCGGAGCCATTTCTTCCAGTATCGCGAGTATCTCTTTAATTTTCATTTGGATTATATTTTTAATTGGTGAAGCCAACTCTTTTAAGGAGTCTAAAGCTTAAACTTTACCGTGAAAGTTATATTCAAAGATAAAAAATAGCTACTTTCGTAATATGAATTTTCTGAGAAAAATACTTTTTCCGCTTGCTATAGTGTATGGTGGTATTACGGGTATACGGAATCTTTTTTTTGACAAAGGGATTCTGAAGTCCCATTCTTTTGACCTTCCTGTTATTGCTGTTGGTAATCTTAGTGTTGGCGGTACCGGTAAAACCCCGCAAATTGAATATTTAATCCGGCTGCTTTCCGGAAAATATAAGATTGCGACATTGAGCAGGGGCTATAAACGGAAATCGGAAGGGTTTGTTCTGGCCGATGCGGCTTCCAATGCCGCAATATTGGGCGATGAACCGTTTCAGTTTTACAGGAAATTCCCGGAGGTAATGGTCGCGGTCGATGCAAACAGAACCAACGGAATACAACAGTTATTGCAGCAACAGGAAAAACCGGAAGTGATCCTGCTGGACGATGCTTTTCAGCACAGAAAGGTAAAAGCCGGCTTTTATATCATGCTTACAGCCTATAATGATTTGTATACTGACGATCTGATCTTACCAGCTGGTAATTTACGGGAAAGCAGAAGCGGTGTGAACCGTGCCGATATCGTGGTTGTTACAAAATGTCCGGAAAACTTGACGGCCATTCAGCAGAACGAAATTAAAACCAGGTTTAAACTGGCTTCACATCAGCAATTATTTTTTACTTTTATCCAATATCATGATGCTGTTTTTTCTGAAGAGAATTCAATAGCTGTTAAGGACATAGACAGCGATAAAGTGCTGCTGGTGGCCGGTATTGCCAAGCCGGAGCCGTTTTTTAATCATTTAAAAGCTGCTAAAAACAATTGTATGGCGTTTCCGGATCACCATGATTTTACCGATAAGGATATAGCCGAAATAAAACAAAAAGCGAATAATAAAATAATAATTACCACCGAAAAGGATTATGTGCGGCTGGCAGGGAAATTGCCTTCAGGACAATTATTCTACCTGCCAATCATCAGTTCTTTTGTGGGTAATAAAGATGAATTTGATAAAACTATTTTAGATTATGTGGGAGCAAGTACAAGAAACAGTTAATTACATTAAGGAGAAAACCAATTTTACACCGGAATATGGTGTTATTTTAGGTTCCGGTTTGGGTGGATTTACAGCAGATATTAAAATAGCATTTACCTTACCGTATAGTGAGATTCCGAATTTTCCGGTTTCTACCGTTCAGGGACATAAAGGGGCTTTGGTTTTCGGAACCATAGGCGATAAAAAAGTGGTGGCGATGCAGGGACGTTTTCATTTCTATGAAGGATATGATATGAAAGAAGTTACTTTCCCGGTACGTGTAATGCGTTATCTGGGAGTGGAAAAACTTATCGTTTCCAATGCTTCCGGTGGTGTGAATCCGGAATATCGCGTGGGTTCTGTTGTGATTATTAAAGATCATATCAATATGATGCCGGAGCATCCGTTGCGCGGGAAAAATGACGAGCGTTTCGGACCTCGTTTTGTAAACATGAGTGAACCGTACAGCCGTAAAATGATTGCCAAAGCAAAAGAAATTGCAGCTTCATTAAATATAGACGTGAAAGACGGGGTTTACCTGGGATTACAGGGACCTACTTTTGAAACGCTGGCAGAATATAAAATGGTGAAAGCCATAGGCGGTGACTGTGTGGGAATGTCAACCGTTCCGGAAGTAATTGTTGCCCGACACATGAACCTGGAGTGTTTCGGTATTTCTGTAATTACCGATATGGGTGACGAACACAGTATTGACAGCATTACTCATGATGAAGTTCTGGAAGCAGCAAAAGCGGCAGAACCACATGTGCGTAACCTGATTAAAAACCTGATAGCAGCTTATTGATTGTTGCTCTGAAAAATGATGGTGGTTGCAATAATCTCGTAGAACTTTTCCGGATCGAAAGGTTTTGTAATCACCTCATTCATTCCATACGAAAGCAGCATTTCCCTGTTCTCATCCAGTGAGATCGCCGTTAAGGCAATAATAGGGGTTATGTTGTCAAACTTCCGGATCTCTTCCGTGGCGATCGTTCCGTTGATTCCCGGTAAATGCACATCCATTAGTACCAGATCATATTTATGATTGCGAAGGTGTTCGATCGCATCTTCCCCGTTTTCAATAATGGTACAGTCCATCTGTTTGCGTTCCAGCATTTTCTTGGTAATCATCTGGTTGATCTTGTTGTCTTCAACCAACAGGATTTTTTTACCAATCAGCCATTGCTCATCATAGCCCAGACCGGTTTTCTTTTCAACAAGTATTTCTTCGCCTATAGGGAAAGAAAGGTCAAAATAGAATTTGGCCCCTTCGTCAAGCTCGCTTTCCAGGTTGATCTTACCGCCTAATAATTCCACCAAACGTTTAACAATGGACAGTCCTAAACCGGTTCCGCCATATTTACGGTTGATTTCTACAGAACCCTGCGTGAAACTGTCGAAGATGGTTTCCTGTTTTTCTTTCAGGATACCAATTCCGGTGTCGCGGATTTCAAAATGAAGTTCCACAACAGCATCCACCTGTTTTTTAAGGGTTGCCTGTATCCAGACATCGCCATCTTTGGTGAATTTAAGGGAGTTGTTGATCAGGTTGATCAATATCTGGGAAAGTTTGGTAGGATCACCAACCAGGTTGTTCGGAATATTTGCATCAATATCGAGATGGCAGATAACATTGTTGTTATTCGCAAGTTCAATAAAGGAATCCATGATATTCTGAAACAGTTCCCGTATGTTGAAATTGATTTTTTCAACCTCAAGCGCATTCGATTCCACACGGTTGATCTCGAGGATATCGTTGATAAAGGTAGACAGGTAGTTTCCTGAGAATTTAAGG
Source organism: Flavobacterium sp. UBA4197 (assembly GCF_002379575.1). Lineage (NCBI taxonomy): Bacteria > Pseudomonadati > Bacteroidota > Flavobacteriia > Flavobacteriales > Flavobacteriaceae > Flavobacterium > Flavobacterium sp. UBA4197. The sequence continues at coordinate 4,490 of NZ_DFUB01000003.1, read as the reverse complement.
GAGTTCAGGTAGGCCAGCTGACTTTCCTTAGGCTTGTCCTCAATTAAAATATGGGTGATTCCGTTGATGGCATTTAACGGTGTACGCAGCTCGTGGCTTACCGTCGACAGGAATTCGGCACGCGCTTTTGAAGCTCTTTCGGCTCTTTCTTTTTCAACTTCCAGTTCGAGGTTTTTCTCTTTTAAAAGCTGGTTGGTTTTTTTACGGATGATGTTATTCTTGTACAGCGAAAGACTTAACAGGGATAAGATCGAAATTAAGGCAATGCTTAGTATACTGATCAGTTTGGAGAATTTAATGGACTTTTCCTGTTCCTTATTCTCCTTGTCCATTTTTTCAATGGTTTTCAGCTGCTCGTTGGCAATATACCGTTCAAAAGCCGCTTCGCCTATACTGTCATTGTTAATGGCAGTCAGGGAATCTTTTAGGTGTACGTACCGTTTTAAATAGTAGAAAGACTGGTTAACCGCATTGGTCTTATTGTAAAGGGTGCTGATCTTCCGGATGATTTTCAGCTTTTGTGAAATGTTATTGTTGTTCGTCAGTACATTGGCTTTTTCCAGATAATCAATCGCTTTTTTCGGATTGTTGGCCTCGTTGATTTCCGCCAGCTGATAATAGGCCTCGGCCTTGGTTTCGAAAAGGTTGTCGATATTGCTTTTGGCAATGATGTTTTTGAACAGCGCCGTAGCCAGGTTGATATTGCCTTTCTTTTTGTAGATGATCCCTTTTTGAAGGTTGATCAGTTCAATCGCATCCGGAATCTGGATTTGCTCATAAATGGAAATGGCTTTGTCGAAATAATTTTCAGCTATCGAAAAACTGTTTTTATCCAGATAACACAAGCCTAAGTTATAGTAACAGAAGGCAATGTTGGAAGAAGGTTTCAGGTTGTTGTAAATAGCAAGACTGCGGATGAAATTTTCAATCGCGTCATCCGTCTTTTTTAGCTGGTAGTATATACCGCCAATAGCCAGATAGGTATCGGCAAGCCCTTTTTCAAGATTGTTTTTGGAAGCATAATTGACTGCTTTTTTACCAAACTCAAGGGCTTTATTATAGGTATAGTTGTTCTTGTGGAAATTCGATAATTCCAGATAGTAGGTTATACTATCTACTTTTATTGGGGTAATTTTTTCCTGTGAAAAACTTTTTAATGGTAGAAAAAATAATAAAAACAGAATATACCTCATTTCTTTGTTTAAAAATCAGTATAAATATAGTTAATTATTTGTTATATGTGTGGATAATTAAATCAATTATTCGTGAAGAATAGCCGATTTCATTATCATACCACCCTACAACTTTTACCATCTTGTCTATCACGGAAGTAAGTTGGGCATCAAACAGGCACGAATTCGGATTTCCGATGATATCAACCGAAACGATTGGGTCTTCGGTATAATCAAGGATTCCTTTTAGGTTTGTTGCTGCCGCTTTTTGGAAAGCGTTGTTGATTTCTTCAATCGAAACCTGACGTTTTACATTGAAGGTAATGTCTGTTAATGAACCGTCCGGAACCGGAACCCGGATACCACATCCTCCGATTTTCCCATCCAGATCCGGGAAAATTTTAGTCAGTGCTTTTGCAGCTCCTGTTGTGGTGGGTACTATGGACTGTGAAGCGCCACGGGCTCTTCGCAGGTCTTTGTGCGGCTGGTCGTGTAAACTCTGATCGGTTGTATAGGAGTGAACCGTGGTAATATAGGCCTGTTCAATACCGCATAATTCCTGAATTACCTGAATCATCGGAGCGGCATTGTTGGTCGTACAGCTGGCATTGGAAATGATCAGCTCTGTACCGTCCAGAATATGTTCGTTAACACCCAGTACAACTGTTTTGATGTTTTCATCTTCTGCCGGAGCAGACAAAATTACTTTTTTGGCGCCTGCCTTAATATGGGCTTCGGCCGAAGGATAAGTCTTGAATTTTCCGGTAGCTTCAATAACAATGTCAATATCCAGATCTTTCCAGTTTAATCCGGAGATTTCTTTTTCATGGAAAAACAGATAGGAATGACCGTCAATTATAATGGCGTTTTCGTCAAAAGTAACCTTGTTCGGAAGTACGCCGTGAATACTGTCATACTTTATTAAATGTGCCATGGTCCTGTTGTCGGCAATATCATTTATCGCAACAACTTCAATTGATGGATGATTGAGTAAAAGTCGGAACAGGTTACGTCCAATACGACCAAAACCATTAATGGCAATTTTTATTTTCTGATTCATTTAACTAACAGTATTCAGGTGTTATATAATCGGAATGATTATAAGATATGTTTTTGTGCATGGTAGGAAGAACGTACCAAAGCGCCGCTTTCTACATGACGGAATCCCATTTCTTTACCGATGCTTTCATATTTTGCAAATTGTTCCGGTGTGATGAATTCTTTAACCGGTAAATGTTTTTTGCTGGGCTGCAAATACTGACCGATGGTCACCACATCCACATTTGCATCGCGTAAATCCCGCATTGTCTGGATCACTTCTTCTTCGGTTTCACCCAAGCCTAACATGATTCCGGATTTTGTTCTTCGGATTCCTTTTTCTTTTAAGTATTTTAAAACGGCTAAACTTCTGTCGTATTTTGCCTGGATGCGCACCTCACGGGTCAGCCGTCTTACGGTTTCCATATTGTGCGATACTACTTCCGGATCGGCTTCTACGATACGGTCGATGTTTCTTTCCATTCCCTGAAAGTCAGGAATAAGGGTTTCCAAAGTGGTTTCCGGATTCATACGGCGGATAGCCTTAACGGTTTCTTTCCAGATAATGGAGCCACCGTCTTTAATATCGTCACGATCCACACTGGTAATAACCGCGTGTTTGATGTTCATGATTTTAATGGAACGGGCCACTTTTTCCGGCTCATCCCAATCCACTGTTTCCGGACGTCCGGTTTTTACACCGCAAAATCCGCAGGAACGGGTACATACATTTCCTAAAATCATGAAAGTAGCCGTTCCTTCTCCCCAACATTCTCCCATATTCGGACAGCTTCCCGAGGTACAAATCGTATTTAACTTGTATTTGTCTACCAGTCCGCGTAATTCGGTATATTTTTTACCGGTCGGCAATTTTACGCGCAGCCATTTCGGCTTGCCTGTCGGGAGTATATTTGTGTCTAAAACAGTTTCCATTGCATACAAATTTGAAGTGCAAAGATAAAGTAATGTTGTGTATTTCCGAATCCGTTTAACGCATTTTTAATAGATGAAATCAGCGTGATTTTTACCTGTAAAACCGCTAATTTAAAAAATGGTATCTTTGTGATTATCGTTAAAAAGCCTAATCTGATTTTATCTCCCTATTATATATGAAAGCAACCAAACTCTTTGCTGATTTTTTTGAAAATGAAAAATCATCAGGAATAGTCCTGATCGTCTGCACCATTATTTCCCTGTTGTTAGCAAATTCCGTATTTCAGGAATATTATGAACATATCTGGCATTTCCGGATCGGAAGCCATTCGTTTGAGCATTGGATTAATGACGGACTGATGACGATCTTTTTCCTTTTGATTGGTCTGGAGCTGGAGCGCGAAATTTATAAAGGAGAACTTTCCAGTATTAAAAATGCGTTACTGCCCCTATTTGCTGCTTTAGGAGGCATGCTGATTCCGGCGGGAATTTATATGTTTTTCAATCAGGGTACGCCAACACAGTCCGGAGCCGGAATCCCGATGGCGACGGATATTGCTTTTGCGCTGGGAGTACTGTCACTATTGGGAAGCCGCGTGCCTTTATCGCTAAAAGTGTTTTTAACGGCACTGGCCGTTATTGACGATTTGGGAGCCATACTGATTATCGCGATTTTTTATACCGATCATCTTTCGGTGATGAACTTAGGAATTGCTTTAGGAATCATGGCAGTATTGTTTGTGTTTAACCGTTTGAAAGTGAATAATCCGTTTCCGTACCTGCTGGGTGGTGTTTTAATGTGGTATTTTATGCTGAATTCGGGGGTGCATGCCACCATTACCGGTGTTTTACTGGCTTTTGTGATTCCTTTCGGAGACGGCAGCAAGAAAACAATTTCATATAAAATGCAGCATGCCCTGCACAAACCGGTTGCCTTTTTTATATTGCCTTTGTTTGCCTTGGCGAATACGGCAATCATTATCGGGAATGACTGGGTAGAAGGGCTGACACATGAAAACAGCATCGGTATTTTCCTGGGACTTGTTTTAGGAAAACCGTTGGGTGTATTTCTGTTTAGTTTTGCAGCGGTTGCGATCGGAATTTGTAAACTGCCGCAGGATTTGCAATGGAAGCAGATTTTTGCGACCGGTTTTTTGGCCGGTATCGGTTTTACCATGTCGATATTTATAACCTTACTGGCGTTTAAATCGCAGCCGGACGATATTACCGTTTCTAAAATATCCATATTGATTTCGTCGCTGGTTGCCGGTATTATCGGTTTTATCTTTTTAAAGATTTCTTTAAAGAAGCAAACGGATACGATGACATAAATTAAAAAGGGCTGAA
>NZ_DFUB01000023.1:0-94663 GCF_002379575.1 Flavobacterium sp. UBA4197 | reverse complement strand
AATTATGGATTGGCATAAAAATCAGGAGTTGAGTATATTTGCGTATATAAGTACCACTTTTTGGATAAAAAAGGGTGTAATCGGGAGGGAATTTATAACGATATAGCGAAATGATTCCGGAAAAATAACAGTATCATAAAGCTGTTTTTAAAAAGAAAAAGCCCCAAAACGGAGCTTTTAATATTGTTTGAAGACAGGCAGCTAAAAAATTTAGCGGTACTTGTCATTCAGTCCGATACCACTTAAAATAAACGGTTTGATTTTTTCAAAACGACTTTGCTTTGTTTTTTCCTGTTTGGCAGTAGCAATGTATTCCAGGAATTCTTTTTGCTTGTAAGGCGTAAATTGCTCAAAAGCAGTTTTTAGTTCCGGATCGTTTTCCAGTTCTTTTTGCAGGTATTCGGATACGATTGCTTCTTTTTTTGCCGGTTTGTAGACCATTCCGGCTTTTTCATTGGCTATGGCTTCCTGAACGTATTGTAAAATCAGTTTTTCGTTCATCCCGGCTTTCGACTGGAAGCGCCATTGGCGTAAAGCCTTGGTAACGCCTTCCTGGGCGTTAACCAAAACTTTATGCTCATCTTTTAAATAAATACCGTTGAAAAACCAAATGCCAACATAGGATTTAAACCCGCCAATTCCCAAAACGTTTTTCCCGTTACAGGTATAGGTAGGACCGCCCCATTTTGTTGTTTCGACCAATTCGGTTTTTAGAAGGATGGATTTTAAATAATCCAGTTCTTCTTCCCATTGATTGGTCTTATCCCATTGGTGTTTTTCTTCCATCGGTAATGGAAATTATTTTTTTAAAGCTGTTAATTCCGCAATTTTTACAATCACATCCACTGCTTTTTGCATGCTTTCTACCGGTACATATTCGTATTTTCCGTGGAAATTGTGTCCGCCGGCAAAAATGTTCGGGCAAGGTAAGCCCATATAGGAAAGCTGGCAGCCATCTGTTCCGCCGCGAATAGGTTTAATGATCGGTTTAATACCCAGCTCTTTCATTGCCTTTTCTGCAATTTCCACAATATGAATTACCGGTTCCACCTTTTCACGCATATTGTAATAACTGTCTTTTATTTCACAGCTAACAATATCACCGCCAAATTGTTTTTGAAATTTCTTGTTGATTTTCTTCGCGATTTTTTCGACAACAACTTTACGTTTTTCGAATTTTTTCTTATCGTGATCACGAATAATCAATTCCACTTTTGTTTCCTCAATACTACCGCTGATGTTGGTTACGTGGAAGAAACCTTCATAACCTTTTGTTTCCTGCGGTGTTTCGTGTTTCGGAAGTTTTGAAATGAATTTGTTGGCCAAAAGCATGGAATTAATCATTTTTCCTTTTGCATAACCCGGGTGAACACTCTTTCCTTTAAAGATTAGTTTTGCTCCGGCAGCATTGAAGTTTTCATATTCAAGTTCACCAATCTGGCTTCCGTCCATCGTGTAAGCCCAGTCTGCACCGAATTTTTCGACGTCAAATTTATGAGCTCCGCGTCCGATTTCTTCATCCGGTGTAAAACCAACTCTGATTTTTCCGTGTTTGATCTCCGGATTGTTGATCAGGAACTCCATTGCCGTTACGATCTCGGTAATTCCGGCCTTATCATCGGCTCCTAAAAGCGTCGTACCATCTGTAGTGATGATCGTTTGTCCTTTATACTGTAATAGATCCTTGAAATAATTTGGAGAAAGTACGATATCCAAATCTTTGTTCAGCACGATATCTTTTCCGTCATAATTTTCAACGATCTGCGGTTTAATGTTTGCTCCTGTAAAGTCAGGAGTAGTATCGAAATGCGAAATAAAACCAATAGTAGGAACGTCATGCTCCACATTACCAGGCAGTGTTGCCATAATATAAGCATTGTCATCTATAGTAACATCTTCCATTCCTATAGCTTTTAGTTCTTCAACTAATTGTTTTGCTAAATCCCATTGTTTAGCAGTACTGGGAGTAGTATCGGAATTCGGATCAGATTCTGTATCAACAGTTACATAACTGATAAAACGATCAATAATATGTTGCATTTTAAAAATTTTTGAGATACGCAAAAGTACGACTATTTCATTAAAATGAAACGCCCTGCTTTTTAGAATAAATTCAAATTAATGAAGGTATAAAATTGTATAAACGATAAACATAAGCAGTACGATGAGTATCAAAAACGAGTTGATAAAAAACAACAGTAAACTCTTTATGTTCGAGATATATCGTTTTTCATGGTATAAAAATCGGTGTGCCTTAAAGAAATACGTGAATCCCCATCCGAGATAAACACAGGTAATGATGAATTGCAGTACACTGAGAAGTCCATTATCGCCCATTAAATCAAATAGCCATGAAATTGTCATGAACAGGGTAGTGCTGAGCAATAGAAACGAAAAGTAATGCAGCGTAAAAATACCGTGTTCAAAATAGTACCATTTTTTCTTATTGTGAAACAGCCATAACGAAAAAGCAAATAAGGGCAAATAGAGGAAAAGTACCTTTGGCAGGTTATGAATAAAGGATTCCCTGAATTTTGAGATAATCTCTTTTATGGTATATGTTTCGTTTATTTCGGCCAGTCTTCGTTCAAATTTAGCCATTAGTTTTGAAGGCTTTTTCGATTCCGGAAGGGTTTTTTGTATCGAATCAAATTCCCTTACAGAACGGTAGTTGCCAATTTTAGTTTTGGGTATCTGGTTCTTTTCCAGGATAGAATCGACCTCTTTGTAATTGTCGTCATATTTATGCGCCTCTGCCTGTCGTGTCTGGCGGAGTGTATCACTTTTATGATTTATTTCGGGTAATATGCCCGGAAGGAAAAAAGTAATAAAACTTATAAAAATATATAATTTAACCGGTGCCACATATTTTTTACGCTTCCCGGACAGGTATTCTCTTGTGAGCCTTGAAGGCCGGAACAACAGGTATTGTATTGTTTTCCAGAACGCATTGTCATAATGAGTTAAATCCTCTACGAAATGTGTGAATAAATAAGAAAATGATTTACGGGATTCGGCATTTTCCTGTCCGCAGTTCGGACAATACTTTTCAGTGACAATTTTTCCGCAGTTTAAACAATCGATATGATCGCGTATTTTTTCGTGGCTCATTATTAGATTTATTGATGCGATAAAAATAATAAAAAATCACTTTTACTGATGAAATTTCAAGAATAAAACAAAATAATTACATTTTGTTTACGCACTTAGTTCTTCACAATAATAACCCAATGCGGTTATAAGATTCGTAACATCAGTTACTTCCAGTTTTTCACTGCTAACACGAAGAATTTTATCACAGTCTTCCAGGTCAAAATTAAAATGACTGATGGCCTCATTTTCGGTAAAGACACGTTCAATTTTTCGGGCGTCTTTTTTGGTTTTAACGCTTGTTTTAAAGATATATAACATTCGGTCTCAGGTTATTTTAGTTGATATTTTTCCACCATTCGGTAAAGGTTTTTTTTGCGTTCAGGTCCATTTTTTCCCCGATCATCGGCGTACACAGGCGGATGTTTTCGTTATGATTCAGGGTTCTGAGCTTTGTTATCGGTTCGTCCCAGTTGTGGTTAGCCAGAGAAAACTTACTCCAGTGAACCGGTAGTAATCGGGAAGTCCGAAGATCCCGGGCAACCTGTAAAACCTCTTCCGGCATTAAATGAATGTATTTCCAGTTTTTGTCATATTGCCCGCATTCAATAATGGCAAGGTCAAAAGGACCAAATTGTTCCCCGATTTTTTTAAAGTGGGTATCATAACCGCCATCACCGCCCAGGAATACTTTCTTTGTTGGTGTCTGCAATACAAACGATAACCAAAGCGATTGGTTGCGGGTTAATCCTCTTCCGGAAAAATGCCTTGCCGGCGTGGTATGCACGGTAATGCCATCTGGCAGCTCGATTGTTTCATGCCAGTCTTTTTCAATAATGTGTTGGGTATCATAACCCCAATATTCAAAATGTTCACCAACACCCAAACCGCAAATCACTGTTTTCACCTTTGGCTTTAATGCTTTGATGGTTTCATAATCCAGATGATCCCAGTGATCATGTGAAATAAAAAGATAATCGATTTCCGGGAGGTCATTCACGGTATAAATGTCGCTGCCGGGATAGCTTTTTGTAGTCAGGCGGACAGGAGAGGCTGCGCCGCTAAAAACAGGGTCAACCAGGATTTTAATACCATCGGTCTGAATAAAATAGGAGGAATGTCCAAACCATACAAAAGCATCTTCTTCTTTGGAAAGCGACCGTAAATCTGTTTTTTTCGACGGAATACTGTCTACAGGTTTTACCCTTGTATTTTCTTTAAATAGAAACTCCTTTAAAACGCTGTAAAAGCTGGCGCCTTCCGTCAGATCGGGCGTGAAGCTGCTGTTCTGGAATTTACCGTCCCTGAAATTAGGAGAGTTCTTAATACGCTCTAACCGGGCACCGGAAGGCAGTTTCCCGAATTTTGGCTGTTGGAGAAAAAGATAAACAATTACGGTTAAGGATATGAGTATGGTAAAAATTGTAAGTAACATTTTTTTTAAGATTTTGTTCATTATTATTTTGTTGCAATAAGTTTAGATTGACTAATCACTCTATATGGTTTAAAAAAAATCAGCTAATCATGGTCCACAAGATATCAAAGGAATTATAAATCACTTCTTTCTTTGCTTCAAAGCTCAGTTTCGACTGGCGAAGGTATTGTTGCACGCCGAATATAAAATTGTTGACAATCGTAATCAGATAATCTACCGGTAGATCTTTAATCACATTTTTACGGATAGCGGCTTCCAGCTCCTCACAGCCTTTTTTAGAAAGTTTCTGTATTTCTTCATAATCTATCTGTGATGCATAGGGTGAAGAATAAAACTGCTGAATGTAGCGAAACTGGTAATCGTTGTCCAGTGACCACAGCATGATCGCAATAAACTGGCTTTTAAAATGCGTTTTATAATCGGTATTGGAAGCAACAGCATTTTCAATATGCTCCGCAACTTTTAATTTGATATCAATATAAAGCGCAATGATCAGGTCTTCTTTTGTCTTGTAATAATGAAACAAGGTACCGTTCGCAACACCGGCTTCCTTAGCAATTTTGCTGGTAGCGGTACCGTGAAAACCATATTCTACGAATAGTTTCAGTGCAGCGGCAAGTATTTCTTTTTGTTTATCCATGATAAGATTGACTAATCAGTCGGTAAAAGTACACTTTTTTAAAACAGTAAAAAGTATTTTGGAAAAAATTAACTTTTTACGTTGGCTTATTCATGGTTTATCAGGATGTTTTTTTATAGTTCAATACTGCCCACACATTAAGCACTACGGCAAAAAGCCCGATTTTCAGGAAATGCGGCAATACATCTTTAAAAGTACTGCCTTTCAGGACAACCATGCGCATGACTTCTATAAGATAACTCACCGGTGTGAAACGGGAAATATATTTTGCCCATTCCGGCATACTGTCGATTGCGGTAAACAAACCACCCATCAAAATAAAGATCATCATAAAGAAAAACATGATGAACATAGCTTGCTGCTGGGTATCGCAAAATGTGGAAATAAGCAGACCAAAGCCCAGAATTGCCAACAGGTAAATCCAGATAAAACCGTATAATAAAAGGATGTTTCCCAGTGGTGTTATGCCATAAACAAGCCAGGCTATCAACAGTCCTAAAGTGAAAACCACATTACCGAGAATCCAGAACGGAATGAGTTTACCCAATATAAAATGGTATTTTTTTAAAGGGGAAACATTGATCTGTTCGATGGTTCCAACTTCTTTTTCTTTAACAATGTTCAGTGCCGAAAGAAAACCGCCCACCATCGTGATCAGGATTGCTAAAATGCCCGGAACCATAAACGTGTGGTAATCCAGCAGCGGATTGTACCAGTTTGAGACCGTAATTTCAATAAGCGGAGCAGTATTGAATTTCGCAGCCGGCTTTACTTGCAAACGAATATCGGCATTGAAATTTTTCAGTATCGTATTCAGATAGGAAACGCCAAGTCCGGCTTTGACACCATTAATGGCATTTACGGCAATAAAAAGCTGTTGGTGGTTTTCCCGGACAAGATTGCGTTCAAAGTTTTTCGGTATTTCCAGGATCAGGTCGGCATCGTCATTTTCAATAAGCTGTAAAGCCTCTTTATAGGAACTGCGGTAACCGGAAAGTTTAAAATAGCCTGAAGCGGCAGCCGTGGTAATCAGCTTTTGGGAATAGGTCGAATGGTCGTTGTCCACGACAGCCAGATTGATGTTTTTCACTTCATAATCTGCGGCCAGCGGGAGAATGATCAGCTGCATGACCGGCATTACCATGATCATGACCAATATCGCTCTGTTGCGGAAAATCTGCCGGAACTCCTTTTGGAGCAAAAAACGCATCGTTCTCATTCCAGTCTTGTTTTAAAGCTTTTCAGGCTGATGATTAATAAAAAGACAGTCATTCCGAAAAGGATCAGTGTTTCCTTCCAGATGGCAGAAAACCCGAGGCCTTTGATCATAATAGATTTTACAATAATGTAAAACCATTTTGCCGGAACAATGTTGGAAATCAATTGTAATGGTTTTGGCATGTTTTCAACCGGAAACATAAAACCACTAAACAAAATAGTGGGCAGCATCATGCCCATTAACGAGATAAGCATGGCAATTTGCTGGGAACTGGTTTTAATGGAAATAAAAATACCGATGGCTAAACAGGTAATGATAAAGAGGATACTTTCCAGGAATAGCAACACTATACTGCCGTTTATAGGCAAATCCAGTACAAAAATGCTTAGCAGTAATATCGTACTGACGTTAATTAAAGATAGCAACAGATAAGGAACCGCTTTGGAGAAGATCACAAAAATGGGTTTAAACGGGGAAACCAGCAAAATTTCCATGGTACCGTTTTCTTTTTCCTTTACAATTGAAATAGCCGTCATCATAACGCAGATAAGCATTAATACCAGTGCCATTACGCCCGGAACAAAATTCGGAGCACCTTTTAACTGCGGATTGTAAAGCATCTTGATCTCCGGAACAATTTGTAACGAAACCGGGTTATTCCCGTTAATTTCCGCCTGATATTCCTGTATAATGGAAGTCATGTAATTGGTAAGCGTGGTCGCGGTATTCGGATCGGAAGCATCGGCAATGATCTGGATTTGTGCCCGGTTTTCATGTACTAACTGTTCGTTAAAATGCGGAGGGAACAATACGGCAAGCTTGATCTTTCCTTTGCGGAATTCGGCTTCCATATCGGAATTTTGTGATAAAAAGGTACTGACTTTAAAATAACGGCTTGCGGTAATTTTTGCTATTATATTAGTACTGGCGACATCTTTTGCATTATCGACAATAACGATTTCCGAGTTTTTGATCTCATTGGTCAGGGCAAATCCGAAGATCAAAATCTGAACAATCGGCATACCAAAAAGGATCAGCAGCGTTTTACGGTCCCGTATAACGTGAAGAAACTCTTTCCGTATAAAAGTGATAAACTGTTTCATAATCAGATTTTATTCGCCTCGTCTGGCAGTTCGGGCAAGCTGGTAAAACACATCGTCCATGGTAACGGCATCGTATTTTTTCTTCAGATTGGCCGTTGTATCCAGTGCTTCAATCGAACCGTCCACCATGATGGATATCCGGTTGCAGTATTCCGCTTCATCCATATAATGAGTGGTTACAAAAACGGTAATTCCGCTATTGGCCGCTTCATAGATAAGTTCCCAGAATTGCCGCCGGGTAATCGGATCGACACCGCCGGTTGGTTCGTCTAAAAACACAATTTTAGGTTCATGGATAATTGCTACCGAAAAGGCAAGTTTTTGTTTCCAGCCCAATGGCAAAGAAGCTACCAGGCTGTTGGCTTCGCTCTGTAAATGGAGTTTCCGGATTAGGGCTTCACTTTTTATTTTCAATTGCTGATTGGAAAGACCGTAAATTCCTCCGAAGAAACGGATGTTCTCGGCAACCGTAAGATCTTCATATAAGGAAAACCGCTGACTCATATAGCCGATATTCTTTTTAATGCGTTCGGTGTTTTTGTAAATATCATAACCGGCAATAAGCGCATTGCCCGAAGTGGGCTTCGACAAACCGCATAACATCCGCATAGCAGTTGTTTTTCCGGCTCCGTTGGCACCCAGAAAACCAAAAATTTCCCCTTTGGAAACCGTAAAGGATATTTGGTTTACAGCCGTGAAATCGCCAAAACGTTTGGTTAATTTTTCGCAGATTATGACTTGATCTTCCATCGTGATTAGTGCAATAGTTGTATAAAACTGTCTTCTATTGTTGCTTCGGTTTTATGAATCGTTACCGCCTTTATGCCGTTTTCTTCCAGGTAATGCTGTAATTGTGAAACAGCATCGTCTGCCGGTTTTAATGCGATATGTGCAAATTCGCCAAAAGCATAACTATTAATACGGTCCGGATATTTTTCCAGTAATTGCAGCAGGACATACATATTGGCAGCCTTAACGGCATATAACTTCTCAGGGTAAGCAGCCGTAATGTTTAACGGGGTATCAATAGTCAGTATTTTTCCGTTTTGTATCAGGGCGATCCGGTCACACAGGTTCGCTTCATCCATATATGGTGTCGAAACAATAATGGTAATTCCCTGTGTTTTCAGCTTTTTCAGCATTTCCCAGAATTCTTTCCGGGAAACGGGATCCACGCCGGTGGTGGGTTCGTCTAAAAACAGTATGGCCGGTTTGTGGATTAATGCGCAGCACAAAGCCAGTTTCTGTTTCATACCGCCGGATAATTTCCCGGCTTTCCGGTCTTTAAAAGGGGCTATCTGAATGTAAATATCTTTGATCAGATCGTAATTTTCCAGTAATGTGGTGTTGAATAAAGTGGCAAAAAAGTTCAGGTTTTCTGCAATGGTAAGGTCCTGGTATAAGGAAAACTTTCCGGGCATATAGCCTACAAGCTGCCGGATTTCCCGGTAATCTTTAACAATATCCAGAGCCATCACGCTGGCATTTCCCTGATCGGGAAGGAGTAGCGTTGTGAGCATTCTGAAAATACTGGTCTTTCCGGCTCCGTCTGGTCCGATCAGTCCGAACAATTCACCGGTTGCTACCGAAAAAGAAACGTTATCGACAGCAGTTTTTTTGTCTTTGCCATAGGTTTTGGTTATATTTTCAACAATAACGGCTTTCATGTTTTTTAGTTTTGATGTTTGAATTTCACATCGCCATACATGCCTATTTTCAGTAAACCGTCATTGCTTACTTTGATCTTAACAGCATATACCAGATTCGCACGTTCGTCTTTTGTCTGTATGGTTTTCGGTGTAAATTCGGCTTTGCTGCTAATCCATTCGACCGTTCCGGGGTAGCTTTTTTTCGTGTCGGCATTGGTATAAACGGTAACTTTTTCATTCAGTTTTATTTGGGAAAACTGGTCACCGGTTATGTATGCTCTTAAAATAATGCTGCTCAGATCGGCAATCTTGTATAGTGGTTTTCCAATCGAAGCCATTTCTTCCGGTTCGGCATATTTGGTTAATACGGTCCCGTTTACCGGATTGATGATTCTGGATTTTTTCAGCTGATCGTTGAGCTGTCTGATCTGAACGTTTAGCGTAGCCGAATCTTCATTTAAAGAAGAGGCAGTGATCGATAACGCAGATTGGGCGGCATCCAGCTGTTTTTGTAAAATGTTTACCTGCGCATTGGCATCGTCCAGCTGTTTCCGGGTTGCCGCATCCGCTTTTACCAGGTTATTGATTCTTTGCTGTTCGTGCCGGGCCTGTTTTAGTTGTTCTTTATAGGCCGCAATTTGTGTTTCAATATTGGGTTTTTTGCTTAAAGTAGCTTTTATCTGGGCTTCCAACTGCTCTTTTTTAAGCGATAGCGGAATGGTATCGATATAGCCGATAAACTGGTCTCGGGTGAGTTGCTGACCTTCTGCTATAGCCAACGCTTTGATGGTTCCGTTTGCTTCGGCAGAAACGATGGTTTCAACAGCTTCAAACGTACCGGTTGCATCATATCCGTTTTCGGTATTGTTGCAGGCCATAAAAAAGGGGATGGCAATAATGGTAAAAAGTATCTGTTTCATTCGTACGGTTTTTGGAATTAATTACCCTGTGTTAATCGGACTTTATATTGTGCGGCAAGCAATTGTATCTGATGCAGTATTTTATTCTGCCGGGCTGTATCTTCTGCGTTAACTTCCCGCAGGTAATCGCTGGTGGTGCTCACACCGTTTTCCAGTTGTGCCAGAGCTGCTTTTTTGATGCTGCCTCTCAGACTGATGATTTCTTGATCGGAGATAAGATAACCGCTGAGCCTGCTGATCTCTTCATTTTGCTGTTGCAGCTGGTAGTTGGTATTGAACAGAAACGTTTCTTTTTGTATGCTGATATCCTCTTTATTGATATTCAGCAGGTCTTTTTCTTTTCGCTGGGTATAATACCCGAAAAGGGACCAGTTCAGCCGGATACCGCCAATATAATAGGCCTCAAAATCATTACTGAGCATGTTCAGAGCCGGTTTTCCCATACCGCCCTGGAAAAAAAAGTTTAGTTTAGGAATGTTCTTTATGGTAATTGCCTGTTGCTGTATGTCAATATTTTTTGTCTGCTGTTCAAATAAGCCTAATTCCGGCCGGTTGTTTTGAGTAGAGAGTACCGGTGGGACAGGAGTGACCAGTAGGGTATTGTCGTCCAGCGGTTTGTTCAGGAATAATGCCAGCATGTTAAGATAGGCCTTTTTATTGCTCAACAGCGTGAGCGTTTGCTGGCTTACGGTCAGGTATTCTGCTTTTAGTATGTCCAGGCTGCTTCTGAAAACGGTTCCATTGGCAAGCTGCGCCTCCGTTTTCTTTATACCAAGCGCAATATCGTCTTTTTTAAGAGCATTTTGCCTGAGCTGTTCGTTGACTAAAAGGATCCCAAAATACAAATCGTTGATCCGCTCTTTTAATTTATAGAGTTCCACTTCAAGTTTCTGCGCTTCCACAAGTGACTTTGATTCCTGCGACAGTTTTTGCTGTTTGATCATACCACCGTCATAGACTACCTGATTGATCTCGCCGTATATCTTATACTGGTCTTTGTCTAAAACCGGAATAGTGGTGTTGGGCAGCTGTATCGGAACCTGCGTTACTTCCGATTGATAGCTGGCCTGTCCGACAATATTTACCTGTGGCAGATAGCCTTTGGAAATGTTCTCGATACTGTAATCCCTGCTTTTCAGGATTAATTCCCGCTGTTTGGCTAAAGGATAATGTTCACTGGCAAGGGCATAACAGTTTTCTATAGTGAGCGTCTGTGTTTCCTGTGACCGGATTGGCAGGCTAAAGAAAGCGGATAGTACCGTGAAATAAAGTATACTTTTCATCATTTGATTAATTAGATTAAAAAAATGCTATGTTTCTAAAATCGCTTTGACCCAGACCGGAATCATTTTTTTTCGTTCCAGAATGAAATTATTAAAGCTTTCCGAAGGCATTACCGTGCTGGTTTCCAATACGGGGCGGGCTATAAACGGAAATATGATCATGCCTAAAAGGGTAATGATAAAGTGTAAGGCTTCGACATCCGGCTTTTTCTCCTGCAATTGTCTGGCAAATGAAGAATTGACCAGCAGCTCTTTTACAGAAACCCTTTTGCTGAGGCGCCCGGGATTGTGCCGGATCTCACTGAGTACAAACATGGGCAAATCCGGATTGTTAAGCAGCATGTCCAGATAATGCTGTGTTAGCTGTTCAATCTTTTCCTCTAAACCGGTTGCCTCATTGCTCAGTATTGGTGTGATCAATCCGAAGAATTGCTGCGTTTTTTCGGTCATCACCAATTCAAATAGCTTTTCCTTACTCCTGAAATAATAATTCAGCAGTGCTAAATTCAAACCGGCTTCTTCAGCAATGTCCCGGGTGCGTGTTGCGGCATAACCTTTTTGGGTAAAGACTTTTCGTGCGGCTGCTTTGATCCGTTCTTCAGTTGAGCTGTCTTTTTCAATTTTCTTTGGCATGAGGGCTTCGTTTCCACAAAGTTAGCAAAGCAAAATAATTTAAACAAATTTTTTAATCATTTGATTAAAAATAATAAACTGACGGTTAGCAGGTTAAAAAAAATCCCTTCTCTGAATGATACCGGAGAAGGGATTTTTGTTGTGGTTTATTTTTACGGTTATACGCTTGTTCAGAGTTCTATTTTTGCCAGTTTTTGGGCAGAAGAATCATTTAAACCAAGGTCAAAAGGTTTTTTAGCGGTTCTTTCAATTAAGGTGAAAACACAGGAAATCAAAAGACAGAAAGGTATCGTTAACAAGACAAAATCGCTGCCTAATTTTCGGAATTCATTAATAAGCCCGAAAGGAAGCAGGATAATGAACAGTCGGATCATAACAAGATTGATACGGCTGAAAAAGCCATTGGGAGTATAGTTTGTTATTTTTTCGCATTGCTGCTGTAAATCATACAAATCGGCTAATTTTCGCAGCATTTCAATATATTGCTGGTTAGTGATCTGCTGGTTGTTATACAGCTCTTTAATGATGACCGATTGTAGTGCAATCAATTGTTTGGCACTGTTTTTCTGCAAAAGGATATCGTTTAGGCGCTCCGGAGCAATATAATTTGCAAGCTCATTTTTCAATGCCTGCATTGCTGCCGGACCCGGCTGGTTGTTGTTGTGTTTTAACTGAAAACGCAATAGCATGATCCAGGCATATTGATTGTGCACAAGTGTTTTGTAGGCACTATTGCTTTTCGGAATAAAATGCTGCACAGTAGTATTCCAGTCGGTGCTTTGGGTGATAATGTTATTCCATATCAGACCGGCATCTGCCAAACGCTTTTGCATCTGGGTATTTTTCATGGCAACCACAATGGCAGCCGTAATCCCGACAAGGGCAACCGGAATCCATGGAATAACGATCCACTTCATGTTAAAATACTGGTATAATAATGTTGGAATAACAGCCCATAATACTAAAGTATAGCTGATTTGTTCCGGCCAAAAGAAATATTCTTTGACGTTTTTCTCGTTGTCGGTTTTCATTCTCATTATGTCGTTTGGTTGGGTGAAATTTTAAAAAGTTGTAGTAGTCGCCTTTTCGGTTATATTATTTTTGTAAAGCCTGTTTTTGTGATATTAATAGCTGTTTTTGGAAATTGTTTATTGGTTTAACATAAAATTATGATTTTTTCGCACATATCTTTATTTCGTGTGCTAAAAATAAAATGATTTCGATAAAGTGTGTGATTTTACCGACGAACGACACTTTTTTATCTCATATTGCACTGTTTTGTTTTAAATATTCGGGCGAATTATCGATTAATTTATGTTATGGTTAGGATTTGTTAACAAACAAATAGCTAACTTTATAGGAATTAAAAATTAAATCAACCTACTATGAAATTAATACGAAAAGCCAAAGCCAACTGGCAGGGTACCGGAATGGAGGGTAAAGGAACCATCTCCACACAAAGTACTACTTTAAATAATGCCCAATTATCGTTTAAAACCCGTTTTGAAGATGGAGTAGGGACAAACCCTGAAGAATTGATTGGTGCGGCTCATGCCGGCTGTTTTTCAATGAAGCTGAGCTTTGTATTGTCGGAATTGGGATTTGTACCCGAAAATATCGATACTACTGCAAAAGTAATTTTTGAAGATGGTAAAATCACCCAGATCCATCTGGAGTTGGCTGCAAAAGTTCCGGGAATTTCGGAAGACGATTTTCAGAAAGCCGCTTTAAATGCCAAAGAAAATTGCCCGGTATCGCAGCTGTTAAAAGCAGACATCTTTTTGTCGGCGACCTTAGAAGCATAAACAAAAAGGCTATAAAATAAAAAACTACGGATCGCTCCGTAGTTTTTTTATGTTTTAATCGGGAATATTATTCTTCAACCATAGTGTGGTATACGTTCATCACATCATCGTCTTCTTCAATTTTTTCCAGTAGTTTCTCAACATCAGCAACCTGTTCTGCATTCAGTTGTTTGGTTACCTGCGGAATTCTGTCGAATCCGGAAGATAAAATTTCCATATTTCTGTTTTCCAGTTCTTTCTGAATAGCACCAAAGCTTTCAAAAGGCGCATACATCATGATACCGTCTTCGTCTGCAAAGATCTCTTCCACACCGAAATCGATCATTTCCAGTTCTAATTCTTCCACATCCTGACCTTCAGATGGAATTCTGAAATTACAGGTATGGTCAAACATGAATTCTACAGAACCCTGAGTACCCAAAGTACCGTTGCATTTGTTGAAATAGCTTCGGATGTTGGCAACAGTTCTGTTATTATTATCGGTAGCGGTTTCAATTAAAATGGCAATACCATGAGGGGCATATCCTTCAAATAAAACCTCTTTATAGTTAGCGGTATCTTTATCGGAAGCTTTTTTAATGGCGCGTTCCACATTGTCTTTCGGCATGTTGGCAGCTTTTGCATTTTGCATTACTGCACGCAAACGGGAATTTGTTTCCGCATTTGGTCCGCCTTCTTTAACGGCCATTACAATATCTTTTCCAATTCTTGTAAACGTTTTAGCCATTGCTGACCAACGTTTCATTTTTCTCGCTTTTCTAAATTCAAACGCTCTTCCCATAAGAGTTAATTGTTTTTTGTTATAGTTTGTAAAACAGTGTGCAAAAATAAAATTATTACAGCACTTTAACAAAAAAAGAGACTTCTTTTGAAGCCTCTTTTTTTATAATTATTTTTTGTAAAATGGTAATTTAACCACTTTTGCAGCTACATCATTTTTTCTGATTCGGATAAAAATTTCGCTGTCAACAGCCGATAAAGCCGTTGGAACGTATCCTAATCCGATTCCTTTGTTTAACGATGGCGACATTGTTCCGGAAGTTACTATTCCGATTACGGCACCGTCTTTGTCTACGATTTCATAATCGTGACGCGGAATTCCTCTTTCTGTTAATTCAAAAGCAACCAGTTTTTTAGTTACTCCGGCTTCTTTTTGTTTTTTAAGGTTTTCCGAATTGGTAAATTCTTTATCAAATTTTGTAATCCATCCTAATCCTGCTTCTAATGGAGAAGTGGTATCGTTAATGTCGTTTCCGTAAAGGCAGAATCCCATTTCAAGACGTAAAGTGTCACGGGCTGCCAATCCGATCGGTTTGATTCCGAAAGCGGCTCCGGCTTCAAAAACGCTGTTCCAGATTGTTTCGGCATCTTCATTTTTGAAATAAATTTCAAAACCTCCGGAACCGGTATAACCTGTTGCCGAAATGATTACGTCTTTCACTCCTGCAAATTCAGCAGTCTGGAAAGAATAATACGGCATATTGATCAGGTCAGTAGCTGTTAACGACTGCATTGCCTCAGCTGCTTTTGGTCCCTGAATAGCCAGTAAAGAATAGGAATCGGAAGCATTTTGCATGTCCACTCCTAAATCATTGTGCTTGGAAATCCAGTTCCAGTCTTTTTCAATGTTGGAAGCATTTACGACCAGCATATAATCGTTATCGGCAATTTTATAAATAATTAAATCGTCAACAATTCCGCCTTCGTTGTTTGGTAAACAGGAATATTGTGCTTTACCGTCTACTAATTTGGAAGCATCATTTGAAGTTACTTTCTGAATTAAAGCCAGGGCATTTTCTCCTTTCAGGAAAAATTCCCCCATGTGCGAAACATCAAAAACACCTACGCCGTTACGAACCGTTTCATGTTCAATGTTAACTCCTTCATATTGAACAGGCATATTATAACCTGCAAACGGAACCATTTTTGCTCCTAAACTTTCGTGAACGTGCGTTAATGCTGTATTTTTCATTTTGTGCTGTATATTTATTTTAGGTCGCTAATGTATTGATTTTTTATGGAGTGGCAAAAGGGATAAAACGGGATTATTTTTTCATCAGGTAATTTTTCAGTTCTTGATAGGATTTTATTTTATGACTCACTTTTTCTTTATTCAAAATCCGTTCAATTTGCTCCGGAACGGGCAGCGTTATGTTTAAACTGGAAGCCACAATATCGGCAAACTTGATCGGGTGGGCGGTTTCCAGGAAAACACCGATACTGCCGGATTGCTGCGGCATTTCCTGCTGCAAACCAAGATAGCCCACAGCTCCGTGTGGTTCCGAAAGATAGCCGTTTTCCCGATATAGTTCTTTTATAGCTGCCAGTGTGGCTGCATCGGTAAACGAAAAGGACGAAAAATCCTGTTCCAGTTGTTTTAAATCATGCTGATACAATTCCAGAATGCGGACAAAATTGCTGGGACTGCTCACATCCATGGCATTGGATATCGTGGCTACTGTGGGATTGGGCGTGTATGTTCCGGTTGCTAAAAAACGGGGTACGGTATCGTTGGCATTCGTGGCGGCAACAAAACGGGCAATGGGCAAGCCCAGGCGTTTGGACAGCATTCCGGCACAGATATTTCCGAAATTACCGCTCGGACAGGCCAGAATTACCGGTTTGTTGTATGACTTCAAAGTTTTGTAAACAAAGAAAAAATAGAACATTTGCGGCAGCCAGCGGGCAATATTGATGGAATTTGCAGATGTGAGGTGCATACCGGCTAAATCGGCATCGGAAAAAGCTTTTTTAACCATCGCCTGGCAATCGTCAAAAGTGCCGTCCACTTCAAGGGCACTGATGTTTGCTCCCAAAGTGGTGAGTTGTAATTCCTGGATAGCACTGACTTTCCCGCCTGGATAGGCAATCACCACGTCGACATTTTTGGTTCCTAAAAAACCGTTGGCAACCGCACCGCCGGTATCGCCGGAAGTAGCCACTAAAACGGTTGTTTTACAATCATTCTCCCGGTTAAAATATTCCAGGCAACGGGACATAAAACGGGCACCTACATCCTTAAAGGCCATTGTAGGACCGTGATACAATTCTAATGCGAAAATATTATCGGCTACCGGAATGACCGGAAAATCAAAACATACTGTATCCTGTATGATCTGTTTGAGTACCGTTTCCGGAATTTCGTTTCCAACGAAAGGCTGAATTACCCGGAAGGCAATTTCTTCATTGGTTAAAGCTGTTATTGTTTCATAAAATGATGCCGGCAGCGGTGTTATTGTTTCCGGGAAATACAAACCGTTATCGGGTGCGATACTTTGCATAACGGCTTCCCGGAAAGAGACTTTATGGTTCGGGTTATTCAGGCTGTAATAGTTCATTTGTACGGTTTTATCAGTTGATGATTCGTATGCCATCCGGATTTATTTTCGAAACATAAATTTCAAACGGAATGGTGGTATCGCTATATATTTTTTTCATTTCAAGCGCAACTTTTTGAGCCGTTTCAATTCCCTGACTTAAAGCGTAAATTGAAGGACCTGATCCGGAAATTCCGGCACCCAGTGCACCGTTTTTTAAGGCGGTTTCTTTAACCAGATCAAAGTTAGGAATATATCTTTTACGCAGGGGTTCTATGATTTCATCCTGTAAAGAACGCTGGATCAGTCCGTAATCGTTTGTGTACAATCCGGCAATCAGTCCGCCGAGATTTCCCCATTGTCTGATGGCGCTTTTTAACGGAATTTCGGGTGATAAAACTGCCCGCATTTCGGATGTTTTCAAGGTTATCTGCGGGTGGATTACCGTTGCAAATAAGGCTGGAGGACTGTCAATGCGGATGATGTCCAAAGGATCATAACCTCTGATGAGTGTAAAGCCGCCCAAAAGTGCCGGAGCAAGATTATCGGCATGTTCGCTTCCGCTGGCCAGGGCTTCTCCTTTCATGGCAAAACGGACCAATTCTTTTGCGGTAAAAGGTCTGCCCAGTAATTCATTAATACCGAAAACGGCTCCGGCTGCACTTGCGGCAGAACTTCCGATGCCGCTTCCGGCTTTTATATTTTTTGTGATTTCAATGGCAAATCCGCAATCGGGCTGAACGGCTTCCAGTAAGGCCATAGCCGCCACGCCGGCAACATTCTGCTCCGGTTCAAGCGGTAAATCGGCTCCGGTTATCCGGGTAATCCGGATTCCTTTGGTATCGGTTTTATAAATAATCATTTCGTCGCCAATCGTATCCAGGCACAAGCCTAAAACGTCAAATCCACAGGACAGATTGGCAATCGTTGCCGGACAAAATAGTTTAATACGGTTCATTTTTTCGGGATTTAAACGTTGCCAATTCGAATTACATCTGCAAATATTCCGGAAGCAGTTACAGCCGCTCCGGCACCGGCACCTTTTATCAGCAGCGGCTGTTCGGAATAACGGTTGGTATAAAACAACACGATATTGTCTTTCCCTTCCAGGTTATAAAAAGGATGTTCTTTAGCGATGCATTGCAAGCCTACGGATGCTTTGCCGTTTTCAAATTGTGCCACATATTTTAAGCGGCATTCTTTTTGGGCGGCATCCAGATAGAGATTTTTAAAATGGACGGCATTGGCCTGCAGGGATTCCAAAAAGCCGGGAACAGTTGTTGCTGTCAGAGCATCTTCCGGTAAAAAGGACTGGTTATGAATGTCGTCAATTTCCATCTGGTAACCGCTTTCCCGGATTAGGATCAATATTTTCCGCATGACATCAATTCCGCTTAAATCGATCTTCGGATCCGGTTCGGTATAGCCTTCCTGCTGTGCCTGATTTACAATATCGTGGAAGCTGTTGTCTTTATTAAAGTTGTTAAAGATAAAGTTTAAACTACCCGATAAAACTGCCTGAATTTTATTGATTTTATCACCGGAAATAATTAAATTCTTTAAGGTGTCAATAATGGGCAGACCGGCTCCGACATTTGTTTCATACAGGAAAGGAGCATTGTACTTTTTAGACAGCGATTTCAGGTGCTGATAGTGCTCATATTCCGATGAACAGGCAATTTTATTACAGGTTACCACAGCCACATTCTGCTTTAAAAAGCGGTCGTATATGCCGGCAATATGCGCATTGGCCGTATTGTCAATAAAGATGCTGTTGCGCAGGTTCAGTTTTTCCACATTGGCAATAAAAGCTTCGGTATTGTTGGCTTCTCCGGCTTCCAGGTGTTCTTTCCAGTTGTTCAGGGCAATTCCTTCGTCGTCAAAATACATTTTTCTGGAATTGGAAATAGCAATAACCCTGACATTCAGTTTTAAATTGTCTTTCAGGTATTTTTTCTGCTGGTTGATCTGATCGATAAATTTTCCGCCTACATTTCCCACACCGCTGATAAAAAGGTTCAGCTGCCTGATGTTGTCTTCAAAGAATCGCTCGTGCAGTGTGTTCAATGCTTTTTTGACATCTTTTTGCTGGATAACCACCGAAATATTGCGTTCGGAAGCTCCCTGTGCGATCGCCCGGATATTCACATTGTTTTTGCCTAAAGTACTAAACATCCTGCCGCTTAAACCCTGGTGGTTTTTCATGTTTTCGCCCACCAGGGCAATAATACTGAGGTTGTTTTCAATACAGGAAGGTTTGATTTTCAGCTGTTTGATCTCGTATTGAAATTCCATATCAATAGCCCGTTTTGCCCTGGAAGCATTTTGTTCTGAAATACCAATGCAAATGGAATGTTCCGAGGATGCCTGTGTGATAAAAATAATGTTGACCTGCTCTTTGGCAACCGCGCCGAAAAAACGTTTGGACGCACCGGAAACACCAATAAGCCCGGAACCTTCCAGAGTGATCAGCGCAATATTATCAATATGGCTGATGCCTCTGATGGAATCCTTATTTGGAACGACTTCATTGTGGATAACAGTGCCGTACTCTTCCGGGGCAAAAGTATTCTTAATGTGAATCGGGATATGTTTGTTTAAAACCGGCTGAATGGTTGGGGCATACAATACTTTGGCTCCGAAATGGGATAATTCCATTGCTTCTTTATAGCTGATGTCCGGAATTGGCCTGGCTTGTTTGACAATTCTGGGATTGGCAGTAAACATGCCGCTCACATCAGTCCAGATTTCCAATTGTTCCGCATCGAGCGCAGCAGCAATAATAGCAGCAGTATAATCAGAACCGCCACGTCCCAAAGTAGTGGTCAGACCGTTATAGGCTTCTGCTATAAATCCGGGTAATATTGTAATTTCTGCCTGGTTTTTATCAAAGAAATACTGGATTAAGAAATCGGTAGTTTCAAAATTTACATGGGCATTGCCAAAGTTGGCATCGGTTTTAATAAGCTCGCGGCTGTCTGCATAAGCGACTTTACCAGGCAGTTGTTTTAGCTTCTCATAAATAATACGGGAAGAAAGCAATTCTCCGTAGGCGAGTATGGTATCGGTTGTTTTGTCTGACAATTCCCCTAACAGGAAACAACCTTCCAAAAGCGAAGCGATATGGGCAAAAGCCGCTGTAATGTATTGGTTTATTACGTCTTTGTTTTCCTCAGGCAACAGCGCTTCAACAGTACTGAAATGCCTGTCTTTTATTGCTATAAGCATATTTTTATATTCGGGATCTTTATGTTTCGCTTTGTTTATCGCTTCAACTAAAGCATCGGTTATACCGCCCAAAGCGGATACTACAACAACTTTTTTACCGCTTTTTTGTTTAATAATGGAAATGGACTGTATGATATTCTGGGCATTGGCTACCGAAGTGCCGCCAAATTTTAAGACTTTCATAGGATTATCTTTTTGGATCCATCTGTTGTTTTACAAATGAATACGATTAAAAATATAAGGGAAAGGGTTGTTAAGAGAAACAACTAAGCCGTCTTGTTAAAAATAACAAGTGCACACAATGGATTATATGTAATGATTATACCCCTAAAGGGGTAGTTGTTGTAGTTGTAGATGTTGTAGCAACGGCAGTTGCAACCGATACAGTTACGGTTGTAGCAAGAGGGTAATATTTGCTATTGTTGCTTAACATTAAAACAAATATAATTATTTTTTGTTTTAAAATGGCAAGCTGCCGGTATAAATTCACCGGATGTATTTTGGCAACAGCATTGCAATCATTGATTTATATGAAAAAATAACGAAGATTTTTGTTTTGCCATCTCTGTAAAGTTGTGTATAATTGCGTTCTCACAGCAATTATTACCAAAACAAAATGCTTAAAAACAGTTACCTCTTAGCCTGTTTGTTATTAACAGGTGTGCTATATGCCCAGGAAAACACGCAAAGTCATTCCCCAACGCCCATAACGGTGGATGAGCTGTCGTATACAGACGAAAAAAGCGGGAAGGGAAGTTATCAGGATAATCAGAAAACGGGGTTATGGACCTATTTTTATGATGACCAAAAGCTATGGAAAAAAGGGGAATATGATAAAGGGAAGGAAACCGGTACCTGGCGGATCTATTATAAAAACGGCAATGTAAGATTTTTAGAAAACTACAGCAATGGCATCCGGCACGGAAAAAGCATGGCATATTATGAAGACGGGAAGAAAAAATTGGTGTCCAATTATGCGGATGGCAAACCGGATGGTGAATTTATAGTGTATTTTGATGACGGTAAAAAGTACACGGTTCAGCATTATGACAAAGGAATTAAAACGGGTAAGTATACCGAATACTATCATAACGGAAAAATTAAAACGGAAGAGTTTTACATAATTGGCAAACCGGAAAGAAAATATATAACGTATTATGAAAGCGGCAAAGTAAAAGAAGACGGTTTCCTGAAGGGTAATTCCATTACTGGAGAGCACACGACCTATTTTGAAAACGGAATCGTTACCATAAAAGCGATAATGGCCGATAACAGGCTAATGGAGGTTTTGGAACGCCATGATAAAAACGGTAACAAATTAGATCCGGGTACGCTTAAAAACGGCAATGGCATTTTTAATCATTATGATGATAACGGCAAATTGCTTGCAGCGGTAGTATTTGAAAACGGAAGGCCTAAAAAACAATAGGCTGCCTATCTTTAAGTTAGGACCATATTTCGCTGTTAATAATACTGTAATATAAAGGCAGGATTAGCAGCGATGATAAAGGGACTATGCAGAAATAGTTGTAAATTTATAGAAGTCTTTAAAATCGGAAATAATGGAAAATTTGATGCGAACAGATAAGAACGAAATTCTAAAGCGATTTAAACCGATTGATAAATTTGCGCATAAAGGGCTGCAGGGTCACGCTTTGATTGTGGGCGGCAGTTATGGCAAGATCGGTGCTCCGGCACTGTCGGCTAAAGCCTGTTTGAAATCCGGAGCCGGATTGGTTACGGCATATATTCCCAAATGCGGTTATGATATCGTGCAGACGATAATTCCGGAAGTCATGGTCATTACCGATGATTATCCGACACATTTAACAGCCATCGACAAGGCAGTCGATTTCCGGGCAATAGGCATTGGAGTAGGAATGGGGCTGCATTCGGAAACCCAGCAGGCATTTTTTCACTTTTTAAAACTCAACAAAGCTCCTTTGATAGTGGATGCCGACGGACTGAATATACTTTCTGAAAATAAAGAATGGCTGGAACTGTTACCGCCCAAAACGATACTGACCCCGCATAAAAAAGAGCTGGAACGGCTTATCGGAGAATGGCATGACGATGCCGGAAAAATAAAAAAAGTGAAGACTTTTTCTAAAGAATACGATCTGGTAGTGGTGGTAAAAGGTGCGCCAACGGTGATTGTGTATCACGATGCCCTTTTTGAAAACAGCACCGGAAATCAGTCTCTGGCTACAGGTGGCAGCGGTGATGTGCTGACCGGAATTATTACCGGCCTGCTGGCACAATCCTACGAACCTCTTGATGCGGCAATAGTGGGTGTATATGTACACGGGCTGACGGCAGATATTGCTTTGTCGGATGTGGGGTATCATGCTTTTACCGCATCGGACTGTATTGACAATCTCGGAAAAGCATTTCTGACTTTATATTAAAAACCATTTTAGAATAATTGATAGCTAATCAGGGAACCGAAAATACCGGTTCCCTGATCAGGTTGCTATGCCTGCTGATCGAAACTGCGGAACATTTCCAGAATATACTGTAAAGCATCGGAACTGTGGAGTGCAACGGTATTGACCATGGTCATTGCAGTTACTTCAGCAGCTCTTTTCAGCATTTTTGTTTCGTATGTGCTAAAAGCCACTTTGGTATCACCGGATTTATCATCGAGCAGGATCTCGCTCAGTTCCAGCGCATCCAGCATTGCCATGTTAACACCTTCACCGGCATAAGGCGGCATTCTGTGTGCAGCATCTCCAATGATCGTAAGATTGCTTTGCGGTTCCCAATGCTGGCTGGACGGATAATGGAATAAAGGCCGTGGTATAATGGTTATTTTTTCTGCGGTAAATAATTCGTGCCACATCACGTCCCAATCGGGGAAGCTTTTAACGAACCAGTTTTTTACTTCCGGGATGTTTTTAAAATTGATGTTGCTCTCCGTTACCCAATTTTTATCTACTTTTTCACCGGTATAAAAAGCAATGCTTCCGTCACCTTTTGTACTAAGAATCAGGGACTGTTCGTTTCCTAATGCAAATAATTTACCTCCTTTTAACAGGTTGAAGAGTTTCGGAGTACTTTTTTCTGCCTCATAAATGTTGCCTTCAATGATGGTAACGCCGGAATATATCGGTTTTATAGCACTTAAATAGGGTCTGATCTTGGAATTCGCACCGTCTGCACCAATAACAATATCGGCATAAACGTTTTCTTTGTTGTGGAAGTGTAACCACCATCCGTCATTTGCTTTTTCCATCGAAAGGAACCGGCTGTCCCAGACCACGGTATCGTTCTGTAGTGATTCCAGTAATATTTTCCGAAGCGGACCTCTGTCAATTTCAGGTCGGTTTTCTGCTATACTACCTTCCTGATGATCGTCCAGGCAAATGGTACCGTGATGATCTGTTATTCTTAATTTTCCGGCATCCGGTAAATGGTTGGCATAAAAAGCAGCCATTAAACCAGCTTTTCGAAGTGCTGCCAAACCGGATTCTTCATGCAAATCCAGATTGGCGCCCTGTACTCTGGCATTTTTGTTCAGATCCCGTTCATAAACGGTTACCTTACAGCCTCCCTGCTGTAAAAGTCTTGCCAGCGTTAGTCCGCCCGGACCACCGCCGATTATCGCAATTTGTTTGTCTTTAAGATTCATTTCCGTATCTTTTTAATTACGGAACAAAGTTATTTTCCGGTGAGCGTTGAAAATTGTATAAATCGGTCGTTTTGATTGTGGCGTAGTTCTTTAGGAGAAACACCGGTTAGTTTTTTTACGGTTCGTATAAAATGCGGCTGGTCGAAAAAATCCTGCTCGGGAAACAGTTTGCCCTTTTTGATATGGTCAAAGGAAGCCCTGAACCGGAGAATATTGCAATAGGTTTTTAAAGAGATACCGTATTGCCTGTTAAAATAGCGGTTAATCTGCCGGCCGCTCCAATATACTTTTTCTGAAAATTCTTTTACCGATAGTGCTCCGTTTGAAGCATACATCAGATCGAAAAGTTTTATTTTTCTTTCGTCAATATTTTCAGGGATACGTTCCTGTATTGTATGGACTGCCTTTTGGCAAAAATGTTCAAAACTGTTTAGATCACCGGCATTAAAATCCCAAAAGCCGGCCAGTAAACGGATGGCGGTATCCAATAGGCCCGATACCGTTTGCTGTAGCAGATATTCTGCTGCAAGCGGCTTAAAGCTGATGGCAAAGGTGAGCGTTTGCGGCTCAATAGTGGCATAAGACGGTTGGGTTTCCAGCCCTAAAAGGGTGATATGGAACGGTTCGGTTGCCGATACTGAAAAAAACAAATCAATCCTGCCATCGGGCAATACAATGACCTCTTTGTTTTCGTCCGAAGGATTGTGCAGCATCCAGAAACTTTCAACAAAGGCGGCAATTGACTGAGGCGGATTGATCAGTTTATAGTCCACTCATTTACTTTTTTAAAACTAATTTGTTTACCCTGTATACCATATAAATGGTGAATAGCATAATGGTTGAGGCTATCATGGCTAGTGTATCATAATGCTGTAAAGGGGTAAAATTGTCTTTTTGTACAATAATAACTCCTGCGAGCATGGCTCCGAAACCACCTGCCATTTGCTGTAATGACGCATTGATGCTCATAAAAGCCCCTCTGTCCTGTGCCTGTGGAATGGCCGAGGTGAGCGCAATGGACGGCACCATCCGGCTCATTATTGCCACCATCATCAATACATTCATTGTCAGGACCAGCCAAAATGGTGTTGCCGAAAAATGGGCATAAATATTAATGATTATGATAGCGCAGCTAGTAGCCGCAGCAAATAATTTGAATTTACTGATTTTATCACTCCATTTTCCGATAAAAGGCATTGAAATTAGTGTAGCAATACCGGAAACCAGGAAAATAAGCGGTAATTGTTCTTGTGTTACTTTTAAATTGTTAATGGCAAATGCGCTGCCAAAAGGCATCATCATAAAGCCGCCAATGGATAGGAGGGCTGTTGACAGAAAACCGATTCTATAATTTTTTTTAGCTATTGTATGCAGCAAATGCTGGAAAGCGGTTTTATCTCTTTGCAATGAAAGGTGTTCGTTGATGGGTTTTAGTTTCAGGAACAGGGTAAGCGCAATAATACCCGCCATTACGGCTATCCATAAAAACGGAATATGCCAGCCCCATTTATTGGCGATGTATAAACCGATCGGGATACCCAAAACCTGGCTTGCGCCAAAGCCCATTTGAACAAAACCCATTACTTTCCCGCGCTGTTGCAGGCTGAACAGGTCGGCTACTATTGCCATAGAAATAGAACCGATTACCCCACCGAATATTCCGGTGACAATCCGGGCAATTACCAGTAGCGGGAACGTTGGCGCTAATGCGCA
Source organism: Flavobacterium sp. UBA4197 (assembly GCF_002379575.1). Taxonomy (NCBI): domain Bacteria; kingdom Pseudomonadati; phylum Bacteroidota; class Flavobacteriia; order Flavobacteriales; family Flavobacteriaceae; genus Flavobacterium; species Flavobacterium sp. UBA4197. The sequence continues at coordinate 68,997 of NZ_DFUB01000023.1, read as the reverse complement.
AAACAGGGTTCCTGTTGCAAAACCGATATAGAAAAATAACAGGAGTTTTTTACGGTCAAACCGGTCGGCAAAACCTGCTGTAAGAAGTCCGGAAATCCCTGCACTAAAGGCATAGGCAGATACCGCCACACCAAATTGGGAAGGGCTGATGCTTAATGTTTTCATCATAATATCTCCCAAAGGCGACATTACCATAAAATCCAGTACAACGGTAAATTGGGTGATGGCTAATAAGAAAACTACAAATTTCTGATAGCCGGTAAACGGTATTGTTGGTGTCTGATTGTTCATTTTATATTAATTCTTTACACTCATAATGATGAACGTTAATAAGTGCTATTATCTGTGATACCGTTAACGTATCGGTTACTATTCTTAAGACGCAATCAATATCATCCTGGTCAATGCTCCAGGCGGTTATCGCTATATGGGCGTTTAAAATTTTACGGATTTTGTTTTTTTTTTTTTTTTGATATTGGTCGCAAATATGAATATGTTTTGCAGTTTCATAACAATACTTTTATGGTGTTAGTGCTTTAATAACCAGTTCAAATGTTTCATCGCGGATTTCGTTGGTCAGTGTAAAAGGCATGCCGCCCATACTTTTACCCCTGTTATGAAAGCGGAGCAACGAATATAGCGGCCCGTAGGCAATGCTCCAGAATACATCTTTTGAAACGGGTATCATTTGTTTTTTTGCTACAGCATTGGTAAAAAAATCAGTCATTATGGTTCTGAAATCCTTTACACTTTCCTGAATGATATATTCGCCATAGGAGGAGTTTTGCAGTATTTCCAAACAACCCATTTCTGCCATGTGGTTTATCATGAAATCGGCCCTGTTTTCCCATTGCTTCCGGAGCCCGTCTACAAAGTGCATATCGGGTACGAATCCGTTCATCATGGCAGCGAAGAATTTTTGCCCGATTTCCACACCGATTTTTTTTATCAGATCGTCTTTGTCGGTATAGTAGATATACAGTGTTGCCACCGAAACATTACTTTCTTTAGCCAGACGATTCATACTAAAGCCTTCAATCCCTTTATCGGCAAGCATTTCTATAGCTTTTTGCTTTACCAGGTCTTCTTTATTAGTATCACGTGTTCGCATAGTCTTTCATTTTATCGGAACAAAAGTAATATTAATAAATGAATGTTCGCTTACTTATGAAAAATATTTTTTTAGTTTGGTAAAAATATTCAGAGAACACCTCGCAAATCCCATATCACCCCTCGTACTTCTAATTTCATAATTCACACTTCTTACCTCATATATCCTATATAAAAAAAGCGCTTCATTTTCGAAGCGCTTTTTTATTAAATCCCTAAGGAACGAAACAGTTCAACCAGTTTCGGATCGGATGGGCGCGGAGCATCGGCCGTTACGATATTTCCTTTAGTATCTACTAAAATAAATCTTGGAATACCTTCAATAGCATAATCTTTTACGAATTGAGAGTTCCAGTCGTTATCGGCAAACAGCTGAATACCGCCTAAGCTTTTTTCATTCACTAAATTTTTCCATTTTTCATGGTCTTTTTTAGCATCAATGGAAAGGCTTACAAATTCAATGTTTTTACCGTGATATTGTTTTTCCACTTCCTGTAAAAAAGGGATTTCTTTACGACACGGTCCGCACCAGGTTGCCCATACATCGATATACACATATTTTCCGGCTAACTGGTCTAAGGATGTTTTTCCGCCTTTATGGTTCTCGTAGTTGAATTTCGGCGACGGTTTTCCAACAGTTAGTGTTTTGATCTTATTAAACTTGGTCGTTAATTCATCTTTGAATTTCTGGTTAGTTGATAACGCCATTAATTCTTTATACAGGTTTTCGGCATCCGGATTTCCGGCTCCAACCTCATAACCTAAGTTTTGCAGTAAACTGTTTTTAATGCTCGGGCTCTTGATTTTTTTGATTTCCGGCAGGGCTACTTTTGAAGTGTAATCGGCATCTTCACCTAACTGTTCCATTATTTTCCCACGGAATTTAGCTGCTACAATCTGTTTGTAAGGATTTGAAAACAAGAAGTCTTCTTCACTATCCAGGTTTGTCTTTTCGTCAAAAAGAGGGAAGCCTGCCGATACTTTAAAATCTTCTTTTTTTGTATAATGCGCGTGGTAAGGAGCATAGTTGGCATTTAAAAGCTGCTCAAAATAATTGATGTTTTTTAGTTCGCTGGTTTTAAAAGCAGCATCACTGAACTTTGTTTTGTTGTATAACTCTAAAACCGTCTTTTTTAATTCGGAATTTTTGGTCAGGAATGTGTTTTCATCCTGGCTGTAAAAAGCTTGCGGATCGCCCAGTGCCTTGTTTACAATTTCATTCTTTTTAGCGATATACTGGTTTTCAACACTGCCGTTTCCGGAAAAAGCCAGGGTAGTGGTGAAGTTCTTATCGTCGGCATTAATTGCCAGCTTGGTACCTTTGGCCAGATATAAGGCAATACGGTTGTTTTTGGTGCCCAGAGTATAGGTACCGCTGTAGTCAATTGGAAAACTCTCCGAAAAAGATCCGTCGGGTTTTAAGGTGATTTCCTTTTCAAAGGCTTCTCCTCTGATTCTGATTTTGTTTTCATCAGCATTACTGATTTTACCCGATAAGGTAATGGTTTCTTTCGGACCGGCGAAAGAAGCAAAAACAATTACCAGTAGTAAATAAATTACTTTCTTCATGTTAAACAGGTTTTTAGTTGTTTGAATTTTAGTTGCTCAAATATAAGAATTGTGATTAATAATTCAATTATACCAAATACTAATAATATGTCTTGTTTTTTACCCGTAATTTGCGGAATTTTGAGGAATTAATTTATACAATAAAATGGATACAGTACATTATATAAGCTCCGACGTGATTTCATTGGAGTTACTACAAGAAATAATTACAGAGCATAAAACCCTTGCCTTATCGGAAGAAGCCCGTCTTAATATTGAAAAATGCAGAGCTTATTTGGATAATAAAATGCAAACACACAACGAACCTATTTATGGAATTAATACCGGTTTCGGATCTTTGTGTGATGTGAAAATTTCGAATGAAAACTTATCCAGATTACAGGAAAATTTAGTGAAATCGCATGCTTGTGGTACCGGTGATGAAGTACCGTATGAAATTGTGAAAATCATGTTGCTGTTAAAAATTAAGTCTTTGAGTTTCGGACATTCCGGAGTGCAGCTGCAAACGGTAGAAAGACTTATTGACTTTTATAACCACGATATTTTACCGGTTATTTATTCGCAGGGTTCTTTGGGCGCTTCCGGCGATCTGGCACCATTGGCACACTTGTCTTTACCGTTATTGGGAGAAGGAGAAGTATTTGCTGACGGCTTCCGCCAACCGGCGAAAAAGGTATTGGAAAAAATGGGTTGGGAACCTATTGTTTTACAATCTAAAGAAGGGCTGGCATTATTGAACGGAACACAGTTTATGAGTGCTTACGGAAGCTATGTATTGCTGAAAGCAAGCAAATATTCCTATTTAGCCGATGTTATCGGAGCCATCTCGTTAGAAGGATTTGACGGAAGAATCGAACCGTTTAATGAGCTGATCCATTTGGTTCGTCCGCACAAAGGGCAGATCAATACCGCAAAACGTTTCCAGGAATTACTGGAAGACAGCGAAATCATTGCACAGCCTAAAAAACATGTACAGGATCCGTATTCGTTCCGTTGTATTCCACAGGTGCACGGTGCTTCCAAGGATGCTATCGACTATGTGAAAAAAGTATTTAAAACGGAAATCAACTCCGTTACCGATAATCCGAATATCTTTATTGAAAGTGATGAGATCATCTCCGGAGGAAATTTCCACGGACAGCCTTTGGCTTTAGCCCTGGATTTCCTGGGAATAGCTTTGGCAGAACTGGGAAGTATTTCTGAAAGACGTACTTATCAGTTAATTTCCGGTTTGAGAGGATTACCGGCATTTTTAGTGAGCGACCCGGGATTAAATTCCGGATTCATGATTCCGCAATATACCGCGGCGAGTATTGTAAGCCAGAACAAGCAATATGCTACTCCGGCCAGTATTGACAGTATTGTTTCTTCAAACGGTCAGGAAGACCACGTGAGTATGGGAGCAAATGCAGCAACGAAGGCTTTAAAAATTATGGAAAATTTAGAGCGTATCCTTGCCATTGAATTGATGAATGCTTCCCAGGCAGTAGCATTCAGAAGACCTTTAAAATCAAGTGATTTTATCGAAATGTTCCTGAAATCCTACAGAGAAGAAGTGCCGCTTGTTCATGAAGACCGTATCTTACATTATGACATTGAAAAATCGGTTGCTTTCTTAAACAGCTTCCAGATGGACGAAGTGGTTTTTGAATAAGCCAATAGCTGATAAATGAAAAAGACTTCCATTGGAAGTCTTTTTTTTGTTTTACGAAATACCAGTTATGGTATCAAAACGGTAGTCGCATTTACACAAAAATGACACTTCATATCTGTCTGACGGGAACAGCTGAAATGATGTTTTATTTTCGTTATTGCTCCTAAAGCCCTATATTTGTGAATACAGTGTTTTGAAAACAGCCTTGTTTTCTTTTATTAAATCTACTTTTTTTTAAATCACCCCCGGAGGGAGCTGTCTTTTTTATCGGTGTTTATCCGAAATAAATGTTGACTATTTTTAATTCAGTTTGCTTAGGCGATGCTAAATATTTTCTGTTTGCAGACAGATGCGCTAATCAAAGAATAACGAGGTTATAATTGCTTTTACTTATTGGGATAGCAACCGATACAAATTATATATTCTTATGAAATTAGTGATCATATCCAACAGGCTGCCGTTAAAAGTAGTCGAAGAAGAAAAGGGGTACAGAATCGTTCCGAGTACCGGAGGACTTACAACAGGGCTGAGTTCGCTGGAAACGACAATGGAAACACATTGGATTGGCTGGCCGGGGCTGTACATTGAAGAACCAGGGGAAAGAAAGAAAATCGATCGGGAATTAGAGTTGTTGAATTACCATCCGGTTTACCTGACGCCCGATCAAATCGAAAATTATTATGAAGGTTACAGCAACAGTGTTATATGGCCGCTTTTTCATTATTTTTTTAGTAATGTCCGGTATCAGAATGACTACTGGGATGCCTATAAAGAGGTGAATGCCCTGTTTTGTGAAAAAGCATTAGAGGTGATTGCTACTGGCGATACGATTTGGGTACAGGATTACCAGCTCATGCTGTTGCCGCGAATGATCCGGGAAAAAATGACCGACATAAGTATCGGATATTTTCACCATATTCCTTTTCCTTCTTACGAATTGTTCCGGAGTTTGCCTGAAAGAGCCGAAATACTCAGTGGACTGTTGGGGGCCGACCTTATAGCATTCCACACGCATGGCTATATGCGTCATTTTATCAGTACTATTTACCGGGTTATGAAGCTGGATTGTCATTTGGACGAGATCTACCTGCACGACAGGATAGTCGATGTAGATGCATTTCCGATGGGAATTAACTATGAAATGTTTCATACGGCGCTGCTTAATCCTGACATCAGCCGGCGTGCAGAAGAGCTTAAAAAAGATTTTGGAAATGGTAAGCTTGTATTGTCAGTTGACAGGTTGGATTACAGCAAGGGGATTTTAATGCGTTTAAAAAGTTTTGAGTATTTTTAAATAATAACCCGCAGTACCAGGGTAAGGTATCTCTCGTTATGATAGTAGCGCCTTCGCGTGATAATGTTGCTATATATGCAAAACTGAAAGAAGATATTGACCGGAAAGTTGGTGCTGTTAATGGTCAATATTCAACAGCAGACTGGAGGCCGGTTTATTATTTTTACCGCTCTTTCCGGTTTGAAGAACTGGCTGCTTTATACAATATTTCCAGCATCTGCCTGGTAAACCCGTTCCGGGACGGGATGAATCTGGTTGCAAAAGAATATGTGGCGTCCAAACGGGATGGAAAAGGAGTGCTGATATTGAGTGAAATGGCAGGAGCATCCATTGAATTGCCGGATGCCCTGATTGTTAACCCAAACGATCTGAAAGAAATAGAAAGCGCGATTTTGCAAGCTTTGGAGATGTCTGAGGAGGAGCAAAGTACTGCTATTTCCAATATGCAGGAAATTATTTCTGTACAGCATGTAGGCCAATGGGCAAAAGATTTTATCGAAGAGCTGGCTCATGTAAAAAAGAAAAACAAAAGCCTGCAGCAGAAAGTGATACAAGAGGTTCATTTTAACGAAATCAGACAGGCTTATACGCAATCCCGGAACCGGCTGATTATTTTGGATTATGACGGTACATTAGCAGCGTTTCACAGTAACCCGATGAAGGCATATCCAACACCTGAAATACTACATCTGCTGGAAAAAATGAGCAGCGACGCGGCAAACCGGATTATCATTAGCAGTGGCAGAAACAGGCAAACTCTGGAGAGCTGGTTAGGACATTTGCCTTTGGGCATAGCAGCCGAACACGGCATGTTTTATAAAGAACAGGGGGAATGGCAGGGTAAAACGACAAAAATGGAATGGGACAGCGAGATAATAACTATCATGAAGCACACCGTAAAGAAAACACCCCGTTCAAAACTGGAAATAAAAGAAGCGGCTTTGGTTTTCCATTACAGGGACGTAGACGTGTGGTTAGCTGAACTTCGTGTCACCCAGTTAATAAATGACCTGATCAATCCATGTTCAAGACAGAACCTGCAAATAATGAAAGGAAATAAGATTATTGAGGTGAAACCTGGCGGATACAATAAAGGTACCGAAGCGTTAAGACTGGCGGCAGAAAGCAATTACGATTTTGTAATGGCAATAGGAGATGATACTACCGACGAAGAAATGTTTATTGCCCTACCTGCCGGTGCAGTTACTATAAAAGTAGGGAAAACATCAAACGCTGCCCGGTATAATATCCCGAAACAAGCTGACACAATAGGATTCCTCTATAAATTAACGAACAAACAGGGATAGCTGTTATTTTAAAAAATAGATACTGAGTAAGCCTAAAATCGCCGGAACACTTTGCACATACAGTATCGATTTCTGTACGGTCATGGCGCCATAAAGTCCGGCTACCAGAACACAGCCTAAAAAGAAGGTTGCCACATGCATGCTCCATTGGACATCGCAAATCAATAACGACCAGATTAATCCGGCGGCTAAAAAGCCGTTATACAAGCCCTGGTTTCCTGCCATCTGTTTTGTTTTTTCAAACATTTCGGCCGGTACGCTTTTGAATACTTTTTTTGCCCGGGTTGTCCAGGCAAACATTTCCAGCCATAAAATATAAAGGTGGAGTAAGGCTATAAATCCGATAATTATTTTAGAAAGTAGTACCATGGAAATTTATATTAATAGTGAAACGTTAGGTAATTTTCAAGGGGTTTGACAGTGATTTAATCTTCTTTTTCGGCAACGATCTTTTCAATCCGGTTGTCCGGAATGAGCCACATTATGGCAACCAGCACATAAAATCCGCCGGCAATTAAACCGTTAAAACTGGAGGCGATAATTCCCAGTATGTAAAAAACAGGCGATAACTTTCCTTTTATATCTTTTCCGATAGCTTTGGATAACACAGAATCCGGTCCGTGCTTTTTCAGGATTAAAGCCTGCAGTATAAAATAGGCAACAGCACACATTAAAAGAATGACGCCATACATGGTCATCGGAAAAGGAGCAAAGTGATTTTCACCAATCCATGCCGTTACAAACGGAATCAGGGAAAGCCAGAACAGCAGGTGCAGGTTTGCCCAGAGAATCCCTCCGGATACCTGTTTTACCGTGTGCATCATGTGATGGTGGTTGTTCCAGTAAATCCCTACATAAATAAAACTCAGGATATAACTTAGAAAAACAGGTAAAATGGGTTTTAACGAATTGAAATCAACGCCATGCGGGACTTTGATCTCCAGAACCATAATGGTGATGATGATGGCCAGTACGCCGTCGCTAAAAGCTTCCAGTCTGGTTTTATTCATATATTGAAATTAAGAGTTTTCGGAATGTAACGATTTGTGTATCCGCCGTTTGTGATGCGTTTGTTTTAGAGTACTGTCACCGGAAATAACACTGATGTTACCGTCAATTTCCAGCATGGCCAGTTTGACATCTTTATAGCGTTCCAGGCCGTGTTCGCGTATGGCTTCATAGAGTTCATCGGACGAGATTCCCAATTTGCTCAGGGTGTCAAACTCCAGCTTTCCGTTATGGATCAATATTTCCGGTTTGTCCTGTAAAAAATCACCGAGCTTTTTGTATTTGAAAATCAGCTTTTTAAAAGCCATGTTGACTAAAAACAAAACCAATGCTGCTGCCAGACCTCCGAAAAGGCTGGTATTACTGCCTACCATAGCATTCTGAACCGAGTTACTGATGAGTAAAATCAGGATAACGTCGGCCGTATTGAGCTGGGATAACTGCTTCTTGCCAAAAATACGCAAGGCAATAACCATAAATAAATATACAGCGGTACTTCTTATGATTATATCCAGGTAGGCATTCATCAGCTGCTTAGTTTATTTCCATTTGAAATTCTTTTCAATGGCCTTGATCATTTCTCCTGCGATATCTTTTTGTGTTGCTCCTTCAATTCCTTCCAGGCCGGGCGAGGAGTTAACTTCCAGCAATAAAGGCCCTTTGGAAGAACGGATAATATCCACACCGGCAACTTTTAAGTTCATGGCTTTGGCAGCTTTAATGGCAATGCGTTTTTCCTCTGCAGTTACTTTTACAACCGAAGCGGTTCCGCCCAAATGGATGTTGGCTCTGAATTCTCCCGGTAAGGCTTCCCGCTGCATGGCAGCCACAACTTTACCGTCTACCACAAACAAGCGTAAATCTTTACCGTTTGCTTCTTTAATAAATTCCTGAACCAATATATTGGCATTTAAACTCTTGAAAGCATTGATAACACTTTCTGCCGCTTTTTTGGTTTCTGCCAGTACAACACCTTTTCCCTGAGTACCTTCCAATAACTTGACAATCAGCGGGGAACCGCCAACCATTTTAATTAAATCGTTAGTATCCAACGGAGAATTGGCAAAGCCGGTAGTCGGGATGTCCACACCGTTATTCAGTAATAATTGCAGTGAAAATAGTTTGTCCCGGGACTGGCTTATTGCCGCCGAATTGTTAAGACAGAAAACCTTTAAGGCTTCAAACTGACGCGTCAGTGCGCAGCCGTAGTAGGTCATACTGGGACGGATTCTCGGAATTACGGCATCAAAATCGTTTAGCACGCGACCACCGCGGTAGTGAATTTCCGGAGCCGTAGCATCCAGTTTCATATAACAGTATTTTAAATTAAGGAAATGCATTTCATGACCACGCATTTCACCGGCTTCAATGATTCTTTTGTTACTGTATAATTCCGGATTACTGGCCAATAAACCAATACGAAGTCCTTTTTTTGAAGGTTCTTCGCTATAATAGTATTCTTTTATTTTTTCATGAGTAGGCTGTCCCAACAAATATTTTTGTTCCGGATCCACCAAAATTCTGCCGGACATCGCTTCACGTCCTAACAGCATGCGGAAACCCATTGAGTCCCTGTTTGTTAGTGTTAGCTCAACTTCCCATTCGCTTCCTCCGATTTCCAGCAGGGTTCTGATTACATAACGCAGCTCACGGTATCCGCTGGAGCTTTTTACAACACGTTTGTCTACCAAAAGCGCCTGGCAGTGAATTACCGCTTTAATATTGTTCTGAATCGGATTGATATCGAACTTCACCCAATTTTCCCCATTTCTCTCAAAAGGGGTAATGTTTGTAGCGTGAAGTGCGGAAGTTTTTGCTCCCGAATCTACACGAGCTTTAATAGTTGGAATCCCAAGTGCTGGGAATGAGCACCATTCTTCGCTACCTACAATAACTTTGTCTAACATCTCTATTTATTAATTAGTAATTCTAATGTACTACTTTTTTTGAAATGCCAAACACTTTTGCCTAAAAAAAGAAAAAACCTACTTAATTAGTAGGTTTTTCAGCTTTCTTAATGCTAACGGTGAGTTCCTGGGTGTTCTCGTCGAGATCCATAAAAATCTCATCGCCTTCATGAATTTTGGAAGTGATGATTTCTTCTGCTAAAGCATCTTCCACATATTTCTGGATCGCTCTTTTTAACGGACGCGCTCCAAATTGTTTGTCGAAGCCTTTTTCGGCAATAAAATCTTTCGCTTTTTCCGATAGCGCTAATTTATATCCTAAATCGGCAACTCTATCGTATAATTTATCCAGTTCAATATCGATAATTTTGTCAATATCTTCTTTTTCAAGAGTGTTGAATACTACGACATCATCAATTCTGTTCAGAAATTCCGGAGCAAATGCTTTTTTCAGTGCATTCTCGATAATTCCTTTTGAATTTTCGTCTGCCTGAGCCTGTTTCGAAGCAGTTCCGAAACCAACACCTTGTCCGAAGTCTTTTAACTGACGGGCACCAACGTTTGAGGTCATGATGATAATCGTATTACGGAAATCGATTTTACGGCCTAAACTATCGGTTAAATGGCCATCATCCAGTACTTGTAACATCATGTTGAATACATCCGGATGGGCTTTTTCAATCTCATCAAGCAAAACAACACAGTAGGGTTTTCTTCTTACTTTTTCGGTAAGCTGTCCGCCTTCTTCATAACCAACGTATCCCGGAGGTGCTCCCACTAATCTGGAGATCGCAAATTTCTCCATGTACTCACTCATGTCAATACGAACCAAAGCATCTTCAGAATCAAATAGTTCTTTTGCAATAACTTTGGCCAACTGGGTTTTACCAACACCGGTCTGACCTAAGAAAATAAACGAACCGATTGGCTTGTTCGGATCTTTTAATCCGGCACGGTTTCTTTGAATGGATTTTGCAATTTTTAAAACAGCTTCATCCTGTCCAATTACCTTACCTTTAATGAGTTCCGGTAAATGAGCTAATTTATTACTTTCAGTCTGGGCAATACGGTTTACCGGTATTCCGGTCATCATGGATACCACATCGGCTACGTTGTCTTCTGTTACAACGATACGGTTGTTTTTGGCATCTTCTTCCCATTGCTCCTGAGCTACAGCAAGGTCTTTTTCGATGCGTTTTTCGTCATCGCGAAGTTTGGCTGCTTCTTCATATTTCTGTTTTTTAACAACCGAATTTTTAAGTTCACGAACTTCTTCCAACTGACGTTCTAAGTCCAGAATTTGTTTTGGAACGTCAATATTGGTAATGTGTACACGGGAACCGGCTTCGTCCAGAGCATCGATCGCTTTGTCCGGAAGGAAACGTTCCGACATATAACGGTTGGTCAGCTTTACGCAGGCTTCAACAGCTTCCGGCGTATAGATAACATTGTGATGGTCTTCGTATTTGTTTTTGATGTTGTTCAAAATGGTAATGGTTTCCTCTACGGTAGTAGGCTCCACAATTACTTTTTGAAAACGTCTTTCCAAAGCACCGTCTTTCTCGATATACTGACGGTATTCGTCAAGCGTTGTAGCACCAATACATTGGATTTCGCCACGTGCCAGAGCAGGTTTGAACATGTTTGAAGCGTCCAGCGAACCGGTAGCGCCACCGGCACCTACGATTGTGTGAATCTCGTCGATAAAAAGGATGATATCATCATTTTTTTCCAGTTCGTTCATCACGGCTTTCATACGCTCTTCAAACTGTCCTCTGTATTTTGTTCCGGCAACCAGACTGGCCAGATCAAGCGTTACAACACGTTTGTTAAACAGGATTCTGGAAACTTTTTTCTGGATGATACGCAACGCCAGTCCTTCGGCTATAGCCGATTTACCAACGCCCGGTTCTCCGATTAAAAGCGGGTTATTTTTTTTACGGCGACTCAGGATTTGCGAAACGCGTTCAATTTCTTTTTCACGTCCCACAACCGGGTCTAATTTTCCTTCTTCTGCCAATTCGGTCAGATCACGACCAAAGTTATCTAAAACAGGCGTTTTTGATTTTTTATTTGCTTTGCCGGTGCCAGGATTATTAAAACCTGTGTCACGCATACTGTCATCTTGTCCGGAATCGTCATTAAATGACTCCGCTTTAGGCAGGTTATCTAGGTAATCTTCTTCGTTTGATGTCATAGCAATAAATTGTTCTTTAACTATTTCGTAGTCAATTTTTAATTTGTTTAAAAGCTTCGTTGTCGGGTCATTCTCGTTTCGGAGAATACACAACAGTAAATGAGCGGTACTGATTGAAGTACTCTGGAAAACTTTAGCTTCTAAAAAAGTGGTACGTAAAGCACGTTCCGCCTGACGCGTTAAATGCAGGTTTTTTTTCTCATTACTACGATCGGTACTGGGATTTGCAGGGCTTAATACTTCTACTTTTCTGCGTAAATGCTCTAAATCTACGGAGAGATTATTCAGTATATTGATTGCGGTTCCGTTACCGTCTCTTAAAATTCCTAACATTAAGTGTTCAGTGCCGATAAAGTCATGCCCTAATCGTAAAGCTTCTTCTTTACTATAGCTTATTACATCCTTAACTCTTGGTGAAAAATTATCGTCCATTACTTAAAATCTTTATCATGTAAATTTACTAATTCTGGTGAGTAAAAGCAAAAACCATACCTTACATTTCAGAGAATAGCTGTAAGGCTAATTGACAAAAAAAAAACGACATATAAAAGTTAAAAAGTGTGAATTTTTAAGCATTCTACGGGTTTTTAGTGTTGATAAATTGCTGAAATTTATGTGCGAAAAAGTAAAACATTACTGTAAAAATACGTATATTGGCACGTTTTGAATTAAATATAATTTTTTAATATAACTACTTATGTCTGAAGGAGAAAAGTTAATTCCTATTAACATTGAGGACGAAATGAAATCAGCTTACATCGATTATTCGATGTCAGTAATTGTATCAAGAGCGCTTCCTGATGTTAGAGATGGCTTGAAACCGGTTCACCGAAGAGTATTATTCGGAATGTATGAATTAGGAGTATTATCGAATAGAGCGCATAAAAAATCTGCAAGAATTGTCGGTGAGGTATTGGGTAAATATCACCCGCATGGCGATAGCTCCGTTTATGATGCGATGGTTCGTATGGCTCAAGAGTGGAGTTTACGTTATCTTTTAGTTGACGGTCAGGGTAACTTCGGTTCGATTGACGGTGACAGCCCGGCGGCAATGCGTTATACGGAAGCCAGAATGAAAAAACTTTCGGAAGAGATTCTTGCCGATATAGATAAAGAAACAGTTGATTTTCAATTAAACTTTGATGATACTTTAGAAGAACCTAAAGTAATGCCGACAAAAATACCGAATCTGTTAATTAACGGTGCTTCGGGTATTGCGGTAGGTATGGCAACCAATATGGCGCCGCACAACCTTACTGAGGTAATTGACGGTACGCTGGCTTACATTGAAAATAATGATATCGAGATTGATGAGTTAATGCATCATATCAAAGCACCGGATTTCCCTACAGGCGGTGTTATTTATGGTTATGAAGGTGTTCGTGAAGCCTTTAAAACGGGTAGAGGACGTGTTGTAATGCGTGCCAAAGCTAATTTTGAAGAAGTGGACGGGCGGGAATCGATCATTGTTACCGAAATTCCGTATCAGGTTAATAAAGCAGAAATGATCAAAAAAACTGCTGATCTGGTAAATGAGAAAAAAATTGAAGGTATTTCGACTATCCGTGACGAATCGGATAGAAACGGTATGCGAATCGTATATGTGTTAAAGCGTGAAGCGGTTCCGAATATTGTACTGAATACCTTATATAAGTACACGCAATTGCAGTCTTCTTTCAGTGTTAATAATATTGCATTGGTTAAAGGACGTCCGCAATTGTTGAATCTAAAAGAGCTGATCCACTATTTTGTGGAACACCGACATGAAGTGGTAACGCGTAGAGCGGAGTTCGATTTGCGCAAAGCAGAGGAGCGCGCCCATATCCTGGAAGGTTTAATTATTGCATCGGATAATATTGATGAAGTAATTGCGCTGATCCGTGCCTCTAAAAATGCGGACGAAGCAAAAGAAAAATTAGTAGAGCGCTTTAATTTATCAGACATTCAGTCCCGTGCCATTGTTGAAATGCGTTTGCGTCAGCTAACCGGACTGGAGCAGGATAAACTAAGAGCGGAGTATGATGAAATCATGAAATTGATTGCTTATTTGAGAGAATTATTAGCAAGCAAAGAAATGAGAATGGGTGTTATTAAGGATGAGTTAACAGAAATCAGAGATAAATACGGCGATGCCCGTCGTTCTGTAATTGAATATGCCGGAGGTGATGTGAGTATCGAAGATCTAATTGCCGATGAGAATGTGGTTATTACCATTTCTCATGCCGGTTATATTAAACGTACACCGCTTTCCGAATATAAAACGCAAAACAGAGGTGGAGTAGGACAAAAAGGAGTGGCAACCAGAGATCAGGACTTCCTGGAGCATTTGTTTGTAGCTACGAATCACCAGTATATGTTGTTCTTTACCCAAAAAGGAAAATGTTTCTGGATGCGTGTTTATGAAATTCCGGAAGGAAGCAAAACCAGTAAAGGTAGAGCGATTCAGAATCTGGTGAATATTGAGAACGACGATAAAGTAAAAGCTTTTATCTGTACTCAGGATTTAAAAGACGAAGAATACATCAACAGTCATTATGTAATTATGGCGACCAAACAAGGACAGGTGAAGAAAACGCCTTTAGAGCAATATTCCCGTCCGCGTCAAAACGGTATCAACGCGATTACAATTAAAGAAGACGATGAATTACTGGAAGCAAAATTAACAAATGGTGAAAGCCAGATCTTAATTGCCGTTAAATCCGGTAAATTAGTTCGTTTTGAAGAAGGAAAAACACGTCCGATGGGAAGAAGTGCTTCCGGGGTTAGAGGAATTACTTTGGCAGATGAAAAAGATGAAGTAATCGGAATGGTTTCGGTTAACGATATGGAAAGCGAGATCCTGGTTGTTTCAGAAAACGGATACGGTAAACGTTCTTCTTTAGAAGATTACCGAATCACGAATCGTGGTGGTAAAGGTGTGAAAACGCTGAACATTACCGATAAAACCGGAAAACTGGTATCGATTAACAGTGTTACGGATGCCGATGACCTGATGATCATCAACAAATCCGGATTAACGATCCGTATGGAAGTTTCCGATTTAAGAGTTATGGGACGTGCCACACAAGGGGTGCGTTTGATTAACATTAAAGGAAACGACTCTATTGCGGCGGTAACCAAAGTAATGCGTGAGGAAAACGAAGGAATTGATATCGAAGGAGCAGAAGGTTTGGAAGACAACAATGATGCTGCTATTGAAACCAACGATACCCAGGAATAACTACTAAAAACTATTATATGAAAATTAAATATGTATTATTGGCATCGTCCATGATGCTTTCGGCAGCTTCCTTTGCACAGAAGGATGAACTGAAGACGCTTAAAAAATTATATGCTAAAGAAAAACTGTCTGTTGCTGATATTTCAGAATATAAATCTGCTGTAAACAAAGTAAGCGGCATGTCTGGTCTGGCAGAACCGGATCAGGTATATACGAACTTCTATAAAGGAATGACTCCTTTATTGGAGCTTGACGGCATTAGCGGAAACAGCCCTGCTGATTTACAGTTAATGGCAAAAAGTTTAACTCCGGCTAAGATTAATGAATTGGCAAAAGGATTAAACGGTGTTTTGGAATACGAGAAAAAAACCGGTAAAAAGGTATATACGGACGATGTGAATGAAACAATTATGTCGTTCAAGCCAATGATGGTTAATTATGGAATCGTTTTAAACCAGGCTTCAAAATTTAAAGAAGCGGCTCAGATCTTTGAAGCGATCTACAATCTGGATCCAAGCGATGCGTCAAATTTATATAACGCTTCTATTTTAGCAATGCAGGCACAGGATTTTGACGGAGCGTTGAAGTATTTATACGAATTAAAAAAGATCAACTATTCCGGAGAAGGAACAAATTATTACGCTGTTAATAAAGCAAGCGGGGCAGAAGAAACATTTGCTACGGATGCCGACAGAAAACAATCAATAAAATTAGGGCTTCACGAAAAACCACGTGATGAAAAAGTTCCTTCTAAAAGAGGCGAAATCTATAAAAACATTGCTTCAATTTTAGTACACCAGGGGAAAGTAGAAGAAGCGAAAGCAGCAATTAACGATGCGAAACAGGCTAATCCGGGTGATACAAGCTTGCTTTTGGCAGAAGCGAATATCTACTTGGATGCTAAAGATTATGTAGGTTACAAAAGAGTAATCACAGAAGTATTGGCAAAAGATCCTAACGATGCAGATTTATTGTTCAACTTAGGAGTGATCAGTACAACATCCGGTGATCTTGAAGAAGCTAAAAAATATTACAAAAAAGCTATTGAAGTGAATCCGAATTATTTCAATGCCTATAATAATTTAGGAGCTTTGATGTTACAGGGTGAGGATAAAATGGTAAAAGAAATGAATTCGTTGGGAACTACTCCAAAAGACAATAAAAGATTTGAAGAGTTAAAAACGAAAAGAAATAAAATGTACAGTGATGCTTTGCCATATTTTGAAAAAGCATTGCAAATTGATCCGAAAGAACCGAATATTAAAGCAATTTTGCTAAATGCATACCAGGTTTTGGATATGGATGTAAAATACAAAGCTTTAAAAGCTCAGAAATAATTGAGAGCTTTATATAAAAAAACCGAAACGTGAGTTTCGGTTTTTTTATACTATCTTTTTAATGACACGGAGTTTGTGTGTGTGCCGTCCGGTGTCGATATTGTAAATTCCAAGATGATCCAGGCGGTCAATGCGTACTTTGCCATGGGCATGGATAATATAATTATCTTCCATGATCATACCCACGTGAACGATTTTCCCTTCTTCATTATCAAAAAAGGCCAGATCTCCGGGTTCACTTTCTTCTATAAAGCTAAGTGCTTCTCCTTGTCCTGCCTGTTGTGAAGCGTCTCTCAAAATGGAATAGCCGTTTAATTTGTAGACCATCTGGGTAAAACCGGAACAATCAATACCAAAAGGCGTTTTCCCGCCCCATAAATAAGGCGCATTCAAATACATAAATGCCGTTTTGATCAATTCGGTTTTGGGTTTGATACCACAGACTTTTACGCCTTCAAAAGCAAATTGAGGCGTGTTGATTTCCGGAATGTCCAAAAAAGTTAAGGAACATCCTAAAGGAATCGGAATTAAAAAATTATTCGGAGTGGTAATGTATTCAATCAGATCGGCATTTAAAATCGCTGCCGAACTGGAAATAGCATTGTAATTGTCTTCAGAAATTGACTGAAATTGTTTATTGTCAATCCAACCTTCATAACCGTCAAAAGCCAGTTTAATTTTAGACCAGTTTGGCGTTTGTTCTAAAATTTTAAAATGCTCACCAAATAACACCTGCGAAACTAATTCGCTTCTGTCATTTGATTCGGCACGTAATGGGACGATAGCAAGATTACAAATTGCAAACATTCAGAATTATTTTAAAGTTAAATGATGAATTCTAAATCGGTACATGTTTTACCACGGATTTAAAATTCATCATTTTAGTTGTATTGATTAAGCTCTTTCGATAACGATAGCAGAAGCACCACCACCACCATTACAGATAGCAGCCGCTCCGGTTTTTGCATTGTTTTGCTCCAGAACATTGATTAAAGTTACGATAATTCGGGCTCCGGAACATCCCAGAGGGTGTCCTAAAGAAACGGCACCACCATTTACGTTAACTTTATCATTATCTAATCCTAATATTTTAGCGTTTGCCAGTCCTACCACAGAGAAAGCTTCGTTGAATTCGAAGAAATCTACATCGGAAATAGCAATACCGGCTTTATCTAAAGCTTTTGGAAGTGCTTTTGCCGGTGTTGTAGTGAACCATTTTGGCTCCTGTGCAGCATCAGCATATCCTTTAATGTAAGCAAGCGGTTTTAAACCTAAAGCATTTGCTTTGTCTTCGCTCATTAACACTACTGCAGCAGCACCATCATTGATAGTAGAAGCATTAGCAGCGGTAACGGTTCCGTCTTTTGTAAATACCGGGTTTAAAGAAGGAATTTTATCTAACTTAACATTAGTGTATTCCTCATCTTTTGAAACGATAATCGGGTCACCTTTTCTTTGCGGAACAGCAACCGGTACAATTTCGTTGTCAAATTTATTTTCGTTCCATGCTTTCGCAGAACGCTCGTAAGACTGGATAGCGAAAGCATCCTGCTCTTCTCTTGTAATTTTATATTCTGTAGCACACAAGTCTGCACAAACACCCATAGCATTATTGTCATAAGCATCTGTTAAACCGTCTTTCTGCATTCCGTCTAACATAGAAGCCGGACCAAATTTGTATCCGTTTCTTAAATGTACATAATGAGGGATTAAACTCATGTTTTCCATACCACCTGCTACCACAATTTCAGCATCACCTGCCATGATTGCCTGAGCACCCTGCATGATCGCTTTCATACCGGAAGCACACACCTTGTTAATAGTGGTACACGCTACCGTATTGGGTAATCCTGCAAATATAGCCGCCTGGCGGGCCGGAGCCTGTCCAACACCTGCCTGTACTACATTACCCATTAAAACTTCGTCTACTAAGTTTGGATCTAAATTTATTTTATTTAATGCGCCTTTAATCGCAGTAGCTCCTAATTGCGGAGCCGTTACAGTAGATAGTGCACCCATAAAGCTTCCTATAGGGGTTCTAACTGCCGAAACGATTACTACTTTTTTACTCATGATTATTCGTTGTTGGTTTGTTATTATACTTGAAGTTGCGAATTTAACCATTTTTATGAAGATATTTTTATTGAGCAGGTATTTTCTTAGGGTAAGGGAATAATAAATTGATAATTATTATAATGGGAACTCCGGTAAACAGGCTTTTCAATGCAAATAACAGGGAAGTGGGGATTTTTATGATGAAATAATAAAGTTTTTGTAAATTCTATGTTATTGAGCGTGAAATACTTTAAGGAAAAAGCGAAAAAAAAATGAAAAAAGAATGTGAAATAGTTGCAGGAAATAGAATGTTATCCTACATTTGCAACCGCAAAAAAGGATTAACTTCCTTAGTAAGCAGGAGAGGTGCCGGAGTGGTAACGGAGCAGATTGCTAATCTGTCGACGGGCAACCGTCGCCAGGGTTCGAGTCCCTGTCTCTCCGCTTTTTTTCGGGGTGTAGCGTAGCCCGGTCATCGCGCCTGGTTTGGGACCAGGAGGTCGCAGGTTCGAATCCTGCCACCCCGACAAGATTTTCAGTTCCCAATTTGCTGAAAATACCGGAAAATGGTCGCGTAGCTCAGCTGGATAGAGCACCTGCCTTCTAAGCAGGCGGTCACAGGTTCGAATCCTGTCGCGATCACTTGAGGAGACAACTACAAAGTAGTTGTCTCTTTTTTTATGCTTATAAATATTTGTTTATCAGTCTTTTATCGCCTAGTGATTTACGGTTCGATTTTTTTCATGGGGATCCTTAGTCTGTTTAAAATAAACAGTCTAAAAGCAGCTTATTCGTGATTTAATAGGGATTAAACGATGGTTCGAAGTCCCATTAAGGATATAGTGTTTTTTTCTCTCTTGGTTTATCGTAATTTTTTGATACTAAATATAGTAATTCCAAAATAATTTTAGCTTCCTTATCATCTACCTGAATGCCGTTCTTGGAAAGAACAATAACGGCTTTTTCTACTGAAACATTCTTCTCAATGAAATTCATTTTTTTTAGTTTTTCGGTTATCTTTTTTTGATAAAATTTTTAAAAATGCTTGATCTAAATCTAAAGAAAAAGCTCCTGTTTTAAAATCAATATCAGTCGGTGGAATAAGATTTACAAGATGTCTTTTATCTGAGGTTTCAAATTCAGAAAATCTTTGAAAGATTTTCACTATAGCATTATCTCCTATTTGATTTTTTTATCAATAGCTTTTAATTTAGCTGTAATATCATTTGCTTCCTTTTTAAGATTTTGGGTGCTGATTTGCTTCTCTTTTTTTAATTCATTATAGTCATCAATTTTTAGTATTCCGGTTATAAATAATTTTCTGCCATGAGAAAGGATTAACTTCTTCTCATTTATTTTTTTCTCTAATCCTTTTTGAGCATATAGATAACTTGCTTCTGTGTCTTTATATTCTGGTCTTCCAAAATATTCTTAAATAATTCAATTGTATTATTTGAGAGTATAAACTGTTGAAGTTTTTTTTGATAACAATTATTAAGGAAAATTGCATCTACTCTTGTTTTGCAGCCATCACGGCAATGATAATATGGGTATTTTTTTGATCTTCCTTTTGAAATACTTCCGACAAGTTTTCTATTACAAATAGGACATGTTAGAAGACCTCTAAGGAAAAATAATGATTGTAAATCATCTCTTTTAGCAGTAGTTTTTCTTTTTGTATTAATAACAGATTGAACCTGATAAAATAAAGACTCAGATATCGTAATCCTTTTATCATTTGTTTTTCATTAGAATTTAGTTTGACTGGTATAAGCCCGCAATAAACTGGATTATGCAAAATCCTGAAAAAGTGTGATCTTGAACATAGTAACCCCTTATTATTAGCTATCTTCTTGATTTCGGATATTTTATGATCGTTTTGTGCAACATGATAAAAAGCCCATTTTATAATTTCGGCTTCGGGCTCTTTAGGAGCGATAGCTTTTTTGCCATTTATTAATGTTAAATTGATAAATCCTAATGGCGCTTTACCTAGATATCTCCCCGTCAACTTAGCTCGTTGCATGCCATTTGCCGTGTTTTGAGCTCTCCGGGTATTTTCTGCTTCCGGGACTGCTAAATATACAGCCAGCATAACTGTGCTTTCCGGAACAGAGAAATCAATTGGCTGGTCAATAGCCTTTGCTGTTGTTTTATATTTCCGAAGCTTTCCGATCATTTCGTAAGCATATTCAACATTACGGCTGAATCGATCCCATTTGATAAATAAGATGTTTTTATAATCTCCTGATGATTTCTTTTTAATTTCTGAAAATAATCTGTTCCATTCTGTTCTATTGAAATTCTTCGCGATAAATTCCTTTGACTTCTATATTGTAATATTTACAATACTTCAATAATCTATCTTCCTGCTCAGGCAGGGAGTAACCTTTTCTTTTTTGTTCGTCAGTACTTACCCTGACATATGAATAAGCATTTTTCATAACAAAAAATATAGTGACTACTTGAATTTAAGTCTAGTATATACTCTGTCCCGTAACTCAATTGATGATATAAATTCACTAAAATAGTAATTTTTTAAGAAGGATTATGATATGGATGTTGAACAGTTAAACAGGTATAAATACGTATTTGTTGATTTTAGTTAATTTTTATATTTGAGAGGGTACATATGGTTTTCCGTAAAATAGATTCGTCAAAAAGAATAATATTTGTTTTTAATATTTAATTGTTATTTCAACTTCATTCATAGTTGATTATTAACGAATGTTTAATGAGAAAGTTGTTCAAAAGATTGTATTTGATTAAATAAATTAAAAAAAATGTACTATGAGTAATATAGATCAAGAGTTACTGAAAATTTACACTTCAAAATCTCAAGCAGATAAAGTAATTAGCTCTTTAAAAGGTTTGTTACTTGGTATTCAGTCAGATGAAGAAGTGAACGAAAAAGAAATTAATGAACTTAGAAAATGGGTTACAGAGCATAAATTGTTGATAAACAGAAATCCCTTTAATGAGTTTATGACCATCATTGAAGAAACTACTTCAAATAAAATACCCCCTAAAGAAACAATAGAAGATTTATTTTGGCTTTGTCAAAAATATGAAAGTGATAATTATTATTACAATGCAGTAACTTCTGATCTTCAAACTTTGCAGGGTATTTGTCATGGAATATTGTCTGACGGAAAGATAAGTGACAAAGAGATATTTGAATTGAATACTTGGCTTTCTGAAAATGAACATCTAAACACATATTATCCTTATGATGAGATTAGAAGCCTAATACTATCTGTATTATCTGATAATAAAATTGATGAAGAAGAAAGAATAGTACTTAAAGCCTACTTTAAACAATTTGTTAAGTTGCAAGATTCAGAAGTACAAAAGCAAATTGAAAAGGAAACGTCTGATATTACTATATCAGGACTTTGTACAAGCGAACCAAATGTAGATTTTCAGGGAAAAACATTCTGTATTACAGGAGTATTAAAAAGAGGTAATAGAGAAACTTTGCAAAATCAGATTAAAAAACTTGGAGGAATACCTACTGATAGTGTTACTAAAAAAACGGATTATCTAGTTGTGGGAGATAATGGAAACCCAGCTTGGGCATTTTCTTGTTATGGACGAAAAGTAGAAAAAGCTTTGAGTCTAAGAAAAGATGGTCATACAATCACAATGATTCATGAATTTGATTTTTCAGATATTATAGATGACCTAATTTAGTTATAAATGACAATAATAATTATAATCTTTATAATAATTGTTCTTGTTTCGGCAGGAAAAAAGAAATCAGAGCCTAAAAAATTAAATTACAAAGTGAATTATTATGATACGGCTAAAAATGAGCAAAAAAAACAGATTTCTTCGACTGATAGAACAAGTACTATTAATATTTCTGTAACTAAATCTAGTTCGAAAAATGACGATTCAATTATAGATGTAGGATCACAATCTTACAAGATTGACTCCGATTATGGATTAAAATCGAAAGTTCCATTCTGGTCTCATAGTTATGTTTATTCTTATTCAGAAATTAATTATGCTACAGCCAATCAAAAAAAGTTTTATCAATATTATAAAACTCAATTTCTGAATGGTCAATTTCTAGATTTAGAAGGGAATAGTAATTATGCATTTATTTTACTTTTCGATTTACTAAATGAGTTTGAACAGCATAAAAATATTACCAAGCTAGAATCACAGATAGAAATTTTAGGCGATAATTATCCTAAAACTAAATCTTATGGAATAAATTTTCTGATCAAAAAAATGGAACAGGTTGGTGATAATGATGGTATTGCGAGATTGAGAGAAGATTATTATGATTATCAATATACCCAAGTTAATTATTCAACTTTTGAATGGAGGAATAAATACAAGAAAAAATTAAATCTTACTAAAGAGGAGACAAATGTTTTAGACAAAATATGGTATTCAAGTAATAACTTTATAAGTATTGAATATTGTTCTGTTGAAGTTATCAAACTTTATTTGTCGACAATTAATAATTTGAAACAGATATACATAGATAATAGTTCTTCAATTGAAAAAGAGTTTGAACAAATTGCAGATGTTGTAGTTAGGAAGCATTTTAGATTTAGAAAAGGAAGTAATAATTACAAGTATGCTATGCAGTCTTCTGAGAATGAATTTTATACGAGCATCTTTAAATTCTGTGAGAATACTGTAAGAGAACATTTTGGGCATAAAAGAAAAGTAACAATTGATCCATATGCTTCATCTTTAGATGCAAAGGAAGAATTTGAAACAAAACTTATAAGTAAAATTGCTCAGATTCATATATCATTAATTCCAAGTATAAATTTACCTGATGAAGAGACGGAAATAAAACTTAATATTCAGAACACAACTCGCTGGAAAACTAGATTTGAAGAAATTACTTCTAATTTTAATAAAAATTCAAAAGAGTTTATTAACCAAATTGTCGAATTAGGAAAATTAAACAAAGAAAATCCTTCGGTTGAAAATATCTTTTTTGAAGCTTCTAAATTCATTACAAAGTATGATCAAGAAACTGCTTTATTACTTTATATACATTATTTGGATTATGATTTAAAGTCAGTAACTTTTGATAACAAGCAATTAACAAAAACTATTCAAAAAAGTCTTTTTAAGGAAAATATTCAGCTTGAGAATTTTGAAAGAATAGTTAGTGAATTTATAAATGACAGAGATTTAGAAAAAGCCTTTAAATCAATACCAGAGGTATACGCTGTTAAACGTAAAAAAATACAACTTGATAAATCTCTAATTGAGGAAGTTCAGCAACAGCATTCAGGAACTGTAGAGCTATTAAATGAATATTTAAAAGATGAAAATTCGGAAGATTTAGAGGCTAAATCAGATGAGCAAATCGAAATCAGTATCAATAAAAGCAGAACAGAAGATGCAGTATCAATATATTCTAAAGTGTTTGCTTTTAAACCAATTCATGTTTTAACATTAGAGTATTTTTCAAAAAATAATTTTTCAATACTCCAAAGTGAGTTTGAAATTTTTGCAAAATCTAAAGGGGCTTTTAGAAACCAATTAATAGAAAGTATTAATGAAATATGTTTTGATGATCTTGATGATGTTTTAATTGAAGAAGACGAAGATTATTACACTATAAACAATGATTACTACCAAAAACTTTTAGCAAAATGATAGATAATATAAAACCCAAAGAAGCGACTTCAATTATAAATTCATTATTAGGGGGGGTAGTTCCTAAAATAGGCGTGCAACACATTACGGTAGGAAGATCAGAAGAAGTAGCTTCTTTTGTAACAGCTTTAGAGGATGTGAAGAACGGTCATAGCATGGCAAAATTTTGGATTGGAGATTTTGGTTCAGGAAAATCTTTTATGCTTCATCTTCTTAATACGGTTGCTTTGAAACAAAAATTTGTAGTTGCAAATGCTGATTTTACACCGGATAATCGATTATATTCTAATGATGGAAAGGGAGTAATGTTATATTCTGCAATAATGGACAATGTTGCAATTCAAACAAAACCAGAAGGAGGAGCATTACCAACGTTATTGGAAAAATGGATAGAACAGATAATTAGCAAAACGGCAGAAGAAAACAATATTTTATTGACATCGATTAGAGAGGAACAATATTTTAGCTTAATTCAAAAGAATTTAATGAAAACTATCAGTGAAATTACTGAAGTTGGAAGTTTCGATTTTGGAACAGTAATAATGAAATATTATGAAGGTTATATAAAAGATGATGAACAGCTGAGAAGAAATGCTTTGAAATGGCTTAAGGGAGAATATAGAACTAAAACAGAGGCGAAACAAGAGTTAGGCGTAAGAGATATAATTAATGATCTTAATTATTACGATATGCTTAAGAATTTCTGTAAGCTGTTTGTTAATATGGGCTATAGCGGATTTATGATCAATTTAGATGAAGCAATAAATTTATATAAAATTTCAACTTCTGTAATGAGAGAGAAAAATTATGAAAAAATTTTGTCTATTTATAATGATTGTTTTCAAGGAAAAGTAGCTAATCTATTTTTTAATTTTGCAGGGACAAGAGAATTTTTAGAAAATGAAAGAAGAGGATTATTTAGTTATCAGGCATTAAAATCTCGTTTGGAAACCAATAAATATGAAACTTTAGAAGTCAGAGATTTTGCTCAGCCAGTAATTCGTCTAATGCCTTTAAATCATAATGAAATTTTTGTTTTACTAAAAAAACTTAAATTAATTTTTGATTATAATTATAAAACAGAAATTGATATTTCAGATAATGATATCCAACAATTCATGGAAGAAATTTTTAATAAACCTGGTGCTTCTGAGTTTCTAACACCTAGAGAAGTTATCCGGGATTTTTTAAACATCCTAAACATTATCAGGCAGAATCCTAAGGTTGATAAAAATATATTATTTGGAGAAATCGAAATTTCTGATGAACGACCAGATGAGTTATCTCTAATTGATAGTATAGAAGAATTATAATGTCATCTTACAATTTACTTTCAGATCCTATAAAAAAATATATAAGAGATAAGAGATGGGAAGAATTGAGACCTATCCAGGATGCAGCAATTCAAAAAATCATCTCAACTGATAACAACTATATTTTGGCTTCAAGAACAGCTTCAGGTAAAACTGAAGCTGCTTTTCTTCCTATACTTTCAAAAGTTAATTTTAGTGAAATTGGCATTCAGGTATTATATATATCACCATTAATAGCACTTATTAATGATCAGTTTTATAGAATAGAAGAACTTTGTAAATACCTTGAACTTCCAGTTACAAAGTGGCATGGAGAAGCCAATAGAACTCTTAAAGAAAAAATAATAAAAGAACCTAGCGGCATAATGCTGATCACTCCAGAGTCGTTGGAAGCTATGTTTGTTAATAGACCACATCATATAAGTCATCTTTTTTCCAATCTGAAGTACGTTGTGATTGATGAAATACATTCGTTTATAGGATCAGGAAGAGGAGCTCAATTAAAATCTATTTTGTCAAGATTGCAGGATTTGAATTCAAAGAAATTTAATATAGTAGGATTATCAGCAACCATAGGAGATTATGAAGAGGCAAAGAAATTTACTGGAGATGTATTGCAGACAAAAGTACTACTAGATAAAACATCCAAAGAAATAGATACAGAGTTTAGATATTTTGAAAGTTTAGGTGTTGAACTGCCTTTTGAACTTTTGAAGGATTTGTACTTAGAAACCAGAAATAATAAAGTTCTGATTTTTCCCAATAGTAGGGGGCGTGCAGAAGAAGTAGCAGTTAAGCTTAAAAAGATTTCGGAAAAGGTAAAAGGACATACGAACTATTTTTCACATCATTCGTCGGTTGATAAAGAAGTAAGAGAATATGTAGAATACTTTGCAAAAAGTAATAATAGGCAAAATTTCTGTATTTCTTGTACTTCAACTTTAGAGCTGGGAATTGACATTGGTTCGGTTGATGAAGTTGTTCAAATAGATGCAACTAATAGCATTGCTTCATTGATACAGCGTGTTGGGAGAAGTGGCAGACAAAATGGTGCAAAAAGCAATCTTTTTTTATATGCTACCGATAAATGGAGTTTATTGCAATCGTTGGCTTGTTGGCAATTGTATAAAGAGAAATTTATAGAACCTTCAGAGCCTATGAATCTTGTTTATGATATTTTATTACATCAGGCGCTATCCATAACAAAAGGATATTCAGGTATTAAACTTGTGGATTTGATTAAGCATTTAAATCACAATTTTGCATTCAATGATATTGAAATTTCAGATATTGAAGAAATTTTAAATCATTTGATAGCAATAGACTTTTTGGAGAAATTAGCAGATGAGGTTATTATAGGAGTCGAAGGTGAGAAAGTTGTTAATAATAGAGATTTCTATAGTGCCTTTACTGTTGAAGACAATTTTAAAGTTGTTAGTGCAGGTAATAAAATAGGTGAAATACCATTTACCCCACAAGTTAAAGAAGATGAGAATATTTTATTAGCTGCTAAAATATGGAAAATTAAGTTTGTAGATTTTAAAGCAAAAAAAATAGAGGTAATACCAGCTAACGATGGTAGAAAACCTAAATTTTCAGGAGGAGGAGGTATTGTACATCCAGAAATCAGAAAAAAAATGCTCGAAATAATCTTTCAAGAAGAAACTTTTAATGAACTAGATCAAAGCTCATCCAACGAACTAGAAAAAATGAGAAGAGAATTTTCTGTTTTTGATCTGCAAAATATTGAATCAGAAAGATTGCTGATGGTTTCTGAGAAAAAAATCTTGTTCCATACTTTTACAGGCACTAAAATAAATAGGACACTAAAACTGCTTTTTGATGTAATAGAAATTAAAAATATGCTAGATGATAAAGCTAGTATGTTTTATATCATGATCTCAAAAGAAGAGTTTTTGTCTAAATTAAATCTTATAGTTTCAAACGTTAAAATTATTGATGAAATTATCACTAATGAATTAGAAAAAAATCCAGACTCATTAACGGTATCTAAATGGGGTGTTTATCTGCCAATAAAATTTCAAATTAGATTGATGAAACAAAAATTTTATGATATAAAAGAAACTCAAGAATTCTTACTTAGTATTAATAGAATTGTAGAAAACGCTTAAGAAATTATGGAATATAAAAAGTGGTTAACATATTGGAAAAAAAGTTTATCGGATTCCTTAAAAGCAGATATCAATATTGACAAACTTCAACATTTTGAAATTGAGAGTTTTGAAATTGACATGCAACAAATAGAAGATTTGAGCAACGTAAACAACCTCATAAATTTTGAAGAAGAACGTATAAACAAAAAGAAAGGTGTTTCAAGTAAGGATAGTGAGAATTGGGTTAATCTAGATGAAATCGAAGTCTTGATATCTCCGATAAAAATAAAACCCACAACAGAAAATTTTGTTTTCTTAAAAGACAAACAGCCTAAATTTCCTTTTTGGTATTTTGCGAAACTAGATAGAAAAGGAAGTTTACGGGTTCCAGAAGAATATTTTCCAGTTTTCCAAAGAAAGTATTTAGAACCCTTAGCAGATGAAAGAACTGAATTTATATTTGGCACTGTTGAAAATATTGATAATGCAACTGCTGTAGGCAGAGAACAATATGTGAATTATCAGGAATATATAGATTATGTAAAAAATGTTTTTACTTTAGCTATAAATCAAAATATTGAGAATTATGTATCAGAGGGTTATGAAACTCTAAAGAATGGTATAGTTCTATTGCCAGACGAAGATGTGAACGCTGCAATCGGTATAATTCATTTGTATGAAAAGATATTAAAGGAAGACAGTATTCCTGAATTATTAAAGACATTTATAACACTTCACAATCCTAAAGAAAATAATCCATTAAATGTATCTGAATTCATTGATTCAAATTTTTTGCATACTGGACAAATGGGATTTGATTTCCCAATCTCAATATCACAACGTAAAAGTTTAAATACCTTTTTAAAGACAAATGACAAAGTTTTTGCAGTTAATGGACCTCCTGGAACAGGAAAAACAACTTTGTTACAAAGTATTGTTGCTAATAAATTTGTAGAAAGTGCTATAATAGGAGATGAACCCTCTATAATCCTTGCGTGTTCAACCAATAATCAAGCGGTAACAAATATCATAGATAGTTTTTCACAATCAAATACAAAACCTGGAAATTTAGAAGGAAGATGGTTACCCGAAATTGATGGCTATGCTACTTATTTACCAGCTAATGGAAAAACAGAGGCAGAGTTGAAAGGCATAAACTATAAAAAGCAAAATGGTGAAGGCTTGTTTAGTAGAGTTGAAAACCAAGAATATTTAAAAATTGCTAAACCTTATTTTATTGAAAAGTGTTCAAAATATTTTAAAGATAAGATTTTAAATATTAATGATGCTATAAAAAAAATCCAGAAGGAAATTTTAAATATACAGGCAATATTGCATGAAGCATCTAATAAATGGAAAGCTTACTTGCAAAATGAACAACTATTTTCAAATGGATATCTAAATGATATTAGTATTCGTGATAAATATTACTCTGAAAATATCTTAAACGAAATAAAGTTTCAATCTGATATTGAGATTTTAAATAAATTAGAAGAAAAAATTATTTCATATTTTAATAATGAATCGTTTTTTAGAAAGCTATTTTGCTTTTTTGGATTGAAATCAGCTTTAGCGAATAGAGCATCGGAAGTTAGAATCTTATTGAGAGATTCATTAATAAGTGAAGCTAAAGAATTTGTATTCACAAAAAGTGCAATACTTGAAAAGATCGACAATAAAATAACAACTGCAAAAACAATTATTGAGTCGATTAAAAAATGGAAAGAATGGAAAATTTCTAATTCCATTAATGGAAATCCACCTAAGACAGAAGACGAATACTGGGAGTTTGAATATTTTAAAATTAAAAATGGTGTCAAACCAAATTGTTTTTATGACGAGTTGGATGTTACACTTCGTCATGAAGCATTTCAGCTTGCTTTGCATTATTGGGAAGGAAGATGGTTATTAAAATTAGAATCGGATTTGAAAGATGAAAATTTCGATAGAAAAGGATTTGATGCAATGATAAATAGATGGCAGAGACAAGCAATGTTAACGCCTTGTTTTGTTAGTACATTTTATATGGCTCCTAAATTTTTTAGTTTCTTCAGGTTTTTCAAAAAAGGAGAAGATGGTAAAAATATTTTTGACACACGTCCAATTTATAGTTTTATAGATTTATTGATTGTTGATGAAGCCGGCCAGGTTGCACCGGAGGTGGGGACTGCAACATTCTCACTTGCTAAGAAAGCAGTTATAGTAGGTGATGTCAAACAAATTGAACCTGTTTGGAATATCACTAATAAAATTGATGTTGGGAATTTAAAAAAATGCGGTATCATTAAAAATTATGATGATCTTATTTATGAGAAAGAGTTTGATCCTAAAGGTTTTCTTGCTTCAACTGGAAGTATAATGAAAATGGCTCAAAATGCGAGTAATATTCGAGAGCTTGGCGCAAAGGAAAAAGGTGTTACTTTGGTTGAGCATCGACGCTGTTTTGATGAGATTATTAATTATTGCAATGTATTAGCATACGATGGAAAGCTAGTACCACTTAAAGGACCAGCAAAAAGTGATTTATTATTTCCTCCAATGTATTGCGTTCATGTTGACGGAAATTCGACAGTAAAAAATTCAAGTCGTTACAATGACAATGAAGTAAAGGCAATAGTTAATTGGTTAGTTCAGAATAAAACGAGAATAGAGGAGAGATATGGAAAAGTCGAAGATTCTCTTGGTATTATTACTCCTTTTGTTGGTCAAAAAAACAGTTTGAGATACGCATTAAAAAATGCAGGATTTAATGTTGATAAATTAAAAATAGGAACCGTTCATGCACTTCAAGGAGCTGAAAGATCAATGATTTTGTTTTCAATGGTTTATGGAAAAGGCGATTCAGGTACAATGTTTTTTGATAGAGACAATAAGCCGAATATGTTAAATGTAGCCGTTTCAAGAGCTAAAGATAATTTTATTGTTTTTGCAAATACAGAAATACTAGACAAAAGAAGTAAAACGCCATCCGGTATACTATCAAATTATTTATCTTATGAAATAAAATAATAATTTCTTGTTCAAAATATAAAAGGTACATTGCAAATGCTGATTTAGAAGAAAAATAAAATATCAAAATTTAATGATAAAAATAGATGTAGAAAGTCAAAAACAAGTAAATGTTGATGAAGAACTTTTTCTTGAAGTAGGAACATTATCTACAAGTGATTTTTTTGAAACTGATGTATCCGTAAAATTGCCCGATTATCAGCGTCCTTATGTTTGGAATGAAGAGAAATTAAAGCAGCTCCTTAAAGATGTTAAAGATCACTTTTTTTATGATGGAGATTATAATGAAAATGCACAGCATTATTATTTAGGATGCGTTTTATTATATAAAAAAAATGAAATAGAATTTGAAATAATAGATGGACAACAACGCATTACAAGTTTGCTTATATTAGATTATGTTTGTAATGAAACCCAAAGTTATCTTGCGCAAGACAAATGGAATTTAGAATATAGCTCGATGCTTTCGACTACCGTCATTAAACATAATTTAAAATATTTAACGGAAAATGTAAGTTCTGGAATTAAGAATCATTTAAAGAATATTTTTTCGAAATTGGTTTTTACTGTAATTAAAACCAATTCAGAAGATGAGGCTTTTACTTTTTTCGATAGCCAAAATAGCCGAGGAGTTAGTTTAAGTGCAGTAGATTTTTTGAAATCGTACCACCTGCGGGAGCTTAAAGGGAATGAAGATTTACAACGTAGATTTGCTAAACAATGGGACAGTAACAACAAAGGGCAATTTTTGAGCGAATTGTTTGATTTTATTCTTTGGCGAAGCCGAAGCTGGAAAGGGCAGAATTTATCATTTGAGAATAAAGATGCCATTTTAAAAGATTTCCAAAAGAAGACGATTAAAGAACTGAATAATGACTTAATTCGTTTGTATCCTAATGTTTGTAATACTTTAGCAAATCAATTAATGTATGACTCTAAATTAGGAGTATGTTTGCAACCAAGTGTTTTGAATCTTCAGACTACAGCATCTCAATATCCATTTTCAATACGCCAACCTATTCAAAAAGGAATTGGATTTTTTCTTTATACAGAGAAATATTTTGCTGTATATAATCAATTATTTAACGATAAAAAATTTAAATCTTTTATTGAAGTATATAATAAACTGATTACTCAAAACAGTTACTATTTAAAAATATTTTTCAAACTTGCCAGTGTTGTTTACTATGATAAATTCAAAGATCAAAAATTGCAAGAATTTGCATTATGGATGGATTATTTGTTAGGAAGTTATCGTATTTATCAAAGAACAATTGTTACACAAACCGTAATTAAAATTTTAAGGGATAAATCACAAAATCTGCTAGATGTTATTGAAATGTCTTATCGTCCTGACGATGTGTTTGACTTTATAAGATTAATTACAGACAAAAGTCATTACAATGTTGATTTAGCATCAGATCCTGATTATGGCGTAAGAAATAATTATAAAAATGCTAATCTTTCATTTTATCAAAAGGAAGAAAATAGCGAACTAATTACTAAAGAGAAATGGGTATATGAATATATTGAAAAAAAATAACCTGCCTATAATTTCTATAGAAATAACTTTGGATAAAGTTGTCGCTAATAAAGATTTGTATAACATCCCTATTTATCAGCGACTTTACGTTTGGGGAGATGATCAGATAAAAACATTGCTCGAAGATTTGTATAAAGCTTTTAGTGAGAATCAGTCAAAATATTATTTGGGAGGAATAATGGTTACTAAAAATAACGATAAACTTGATTTAATAGATGGACAACAAAGATTTACCACACTTTGGCTAATTAGTAAAAAACTTGGATATGATTTAATAAATTTTAGTCATATTACAATTGATAAAGAGGAAAAATCAAGAATGAGTTTTGCTGTTCGTTATTTTGCGAACCAATACTTTAATTCAGCTAATTCAGAGTTGGGTTTAACGAAAAATGAAATAGAAGAATTAAAACCTATTTTTTCTGCAGAAAAAATAATTGAGCATTTTATTGAAAAACTTGAAGGAGAAATAGAAAAAAAAGAATTTGCTTCATTCATTTATACAAAAGTATTTTTAGTTTCTACTCAGATGCCAAAGGAAACAGATGAGAATAAAGTTTTTGAGGCAATGAATAATCGTGGCGTACAATTGCAACAACATGAAATTCTAAAAGCCCAGTTGTTAAGTACTTTAAAAGATAACAGAGAAGAAATGTCTCAATATAGTTTATTGTGGGATGCCTGCTCTGTAATGGATGAATATCTAGAGAAAAATATAAAAGTTGTAGCCAATTTAGGTTGGAAAGATTTATTTCCAGAAAAATTAGATGATGGAGAGACAGTTGTTCAACTTCCTAATAAAATCCATGCAAGATTAAAAAAAGAGAAATCAGAAGCAGAATCTAAAAAGTTACTTTTTATTTTAAAGGAAGAAATTAATGAGAAGGATATAGAGCAATTTAAAAATAAAGATAGCATTTTGGAGGATTATGATTCAGGAAAAGTCAGAAGTATTATCAATTTTCCAATGTTATTACTACATACACTACGTATATTTCAATTCAGATATAAAAATATTTTAGATGTTGATAAAAGCGCTGAAGTAAAAGGAAAAGATTTAATAGAAATATTCAAAACACATGCTCATTATTTTACTAAACAAGAAGATGTTAAGGATTTTATAGATTTGCTGTGGAATGTTAGAAAGAATTTTGATAGACATGTAATTAAATGGGTTGGAAATATAGAAAATAACGAAGAAGTTCATTTAATTAAAAAATTATATCAAAGTAAGGCGACCTTTCAGAGATGTTCACCAATTAGTAACGAAGGTTTTGCTTTACTGCAAAGTATGTTGTATCATTCACAACAAATAATTACACATTATTGGCTGACTCCATTTTTAAATAAAATGCTTGATGAACAGGATACTGAAAAACTTTATGATTATTTGAGGAAACTTGACAATGCGATGTTTTGTAAAGAAAAACGTGATTTAAGAACAATGAGCTATGAGATGATGAGTAGAACTGATCTTCAACTTAGTGGTAACGCTGAATTTGTTGAAGGAATATTGAATTCATCAATTGGTACAAGTTATCCGGGTTATTGGTTTTATAAAACAGAATATATTCTCTGGGAAAATCGAATGCAACTTGGGTTTGAAAACTGGAAAGATTATAGAATGACCGCTAAGAATTCTGTAGAGCATATTTCTCCGCAAAATCCTAAGCCAGAAGAATTAAATATTGTTTATGATCATACTGATGAAGCGGAAATAATCCGTAAAAAAAAGGATGATTTTGGAAATTTAGCTTTATTATCTCCCGGAATGAATTCTGAATATAGTAATAAAATTTACAGTGTAAAGCGTGCAGAATTTAAAGCTAAAAAATCTATAGATTCGTTGAAGTCTGATATGATTTTTCAGAATGAAAATTGGAATTGGAAATTATGTCAACAACATAAAGAGGTAATAATAAAATTATTTATTAAGCATATTAAAGAAACTTAAGTTACAAAACATCCTCAAAAGAGTCGGCTAAAATTTTTAGATCTTCAAGTAAAAGGTTCGTATTCGCTCCTTCCAAGGTCACAAAAAAGGACAAATCATTTCTGGTTTGTCCTTTTTTTATTCTGATAAATAAGCGCTATCGCAGCATTTGTTTTTGAGGTTTGATGTTGAGTTCCGTCAAAAAGCAAAAAATCCGGAAACATCAAACGTAGTATTGTCCTTTTTCTTCCATGACTCCGTTTTTATAACGCCTGATCAATCTTTGCTGCTTTTTTGACGCAGGTGCAACTAAATTTCTGATTTCAGCACCTGGAATGACTGTTTTATGATTGAAAATTCTTATATTTATACTCAAAAATAGAACGATTCCTGCTACAATGCAGGAACCGGCTTATGTTTAAAATATAATAAAATATTTATTAATTAGTAATGAAAACATATAAAGAGAATTATCAGTTGATTAGTTTTATTGTTGGCTTTTTAGTATGGCTATCCGCCACTGTATTGTTCAGGGTTGCAGGGCATTATTTTTTTATTGTCGACAATGTATTCGTAATGGCCGTTTTGTATATCATGCTGATACCGGCGTTAGGCTTTATGGCAACCACGGTCTTTAATAAATTTAAGTTAGGTAACCCTGAAAGTGTAAAAGCGGCAGCCATTATGGTTTTACCCGGTATGATACTGGATACACTATGCATACAGTTTTTTGAAAAATTATTCCCCAATATGCCTGAAATCTATAGTAAAACATTTGCTTCCTGGTTAATGTTTGCCTACTCTGTTGTTTTAATTTTCGGGCTTTTAAGAAAAAAGCAAGAGAATAAAAATGGATTGTGACAGTTATCAATTGAATAGTAACGGTCTTTGACTCAATAGTGAGGTGGTTTCCGATGGGGTATGTAATAAGATGATCTTTCGGATACAGATGATAATCAGGCACATTTTCAGGATTTTATTTTGGTGATGCCGGTGAAGACTATGATGTAATACTTTTTACAAAAAATGAGTTACTATCCGACGTCCTGCAACATTACGAACGCTTTATAAAGATTATTTCCAGGGAAAGAAATAAAATGTTTATTAGCAGTAATGCAAACCGTAGAATGAAATAGAAAATAAACTATAAAATAAAAACAGCAGGCTATTCAAAGAGCCTGCTGTTTTAGTTTTAGATAAAAATTAGTGTATAATTACTTAAGGTGCATCGAAAAATATTGAATAAAAAGATTCTTAGTAGCAATGTTTCTCTTTCTGTTTTTCTTCTTCAATTTAACTTTCGATATTCAAAATAGGATATGTTTTTTTTAAAATAAAATAATCGTTGCATATTATATGTACACTTATTATATTTGTACTTCTAAAATATATATTATTATGTGGCAAAAAACGTATTCAGTAATTACAAAAGAGGTGACAAAAGAGCAAATCTGGAAACTAACAACCGATATTGACAATTGGAAAAACTGGGATAGCACAGTGGAAGATTCGAAACTTTTAGGCGATTTCAAAGTGGGCAGCTTCTTTATGCTAAAACCTAAAGGCGGACCGAAAGTAAAAATCAAACTCATTGAAATTGAGCCCTACAAAAAATTCACAGATCTAACGAAATTTCCGTTAGCAAAGATGTATGGTGAACATTTTTATGAAGAAACAAAAGACGGACTAAAAATTACTGTAACAATGACTGTAAAAGGATTGCTAAGTTTTATATGGGTGAAATTTGTTGCAAAAGACATTGTCGATAATTTGGCTGAAGACGTTGCTAACCAAATAAAAAATGCTAAGAAATTATGACACGATTTTGGGTAGCTTCCATATCAAAAGAGCATGCTATGCGTGGTGTAAACGGGAATTTTATTCAGGTGTGTCACGGTAAAAAAGCACCATTGAAACGAATGAGTAAAGGCGATCTGATTCTGGTTTATTCTTCTAAAATCGCATTAGACGGAAACGAGAAATATCAAAAGTTTACGGCAATAGGAGAAGTGATTGACGATGAAATTTATCCGTTTCAAATGTCCGAAAATTTTATTCCGTTCAGAAGAAATATAAGATTCTATGCTTGTGAAGAATGTTCAATTATTCCGTTAATTGCCGAACTTGACTTTATTGAGAATAAAAAGATGTGGGGCTATCCTTTTCGTTACGGTTTTTTTGAAATCAATAAAAAAGATTATAATTTAATCGCCTCGAAAATGATTACAAATGAAAAATAAAGATAATACATTTAGCGTCGAGCGATCCGAAGACAGCACAGGCTTTTTACTATGGCAGGTCACCAACTTGTGGCAGCGGGAAATAAAGAAGGCATTGGAAAAATACGAGCTTACACATGCGCAGTTTGTATTACTGGCAAGTACGCATTGGCTTGCATTGCAAAAACAGGATGTTACACAGATTTTACTTTCCAATCATACCAAAATAGATCCTATGACCACTTCTACAGTTTTAAGGACTTTGCAGACCAAAGGATTTATCAGGCGAAAAGAACACCAGACAGATACCAGAGCCAAAACGGTTGAATTAACAGCAGCGGGACTAAAGAATATAAAACAGGCGATAGTTGCAGTTGAAGAATTTGATAAACAATTTTTTGGCTTGCTTGGCGGAGAAGCCAATGATTTTAACAGCGAATTGATAGCACTACTGGGAAATAAAAAAGAGATATAGTTCTTCCTTAAAGAATGTATTATTTATTTGCCGGTCAATATATTAATATCAATATACTTTTTTTACTTGCATATTTTTGTATTTTGATGGTCTAAAATCTAGCAAATATTCCGGGAAAAAATCCTAAAAAGCAACCTGAATCATTCCGTTCGGTGTTATCCGATTTTATTGATAATAAACACCATAAGTAAGTGCTGGGTAATAGAAAGAACTTTTGCTTGGTTTGATAATGGTAGAAGGCTTTAATTTTCTACGAGACTAACCTCCTTCGCATTTTAAATAAAGTGAATTCAATTGAAATACTATTTGTAAGTACTTACAAATAATTATAAGCACATTAAATATTGATTTTTATCATTTTTTAGAAGCTAAAAGCTTTCGTATATTTAAATGTTAGCGGTAAGTATAAAACAAAAAATAATTTAAAATGGATACAGAGAAAATATTAATACTATTCATATCATTTTTTTTCAGTGGATTTATTATTGTTAAGGCTCAAGGCACAACGCAAAGAAACACAATAACAATATCTGGGAAAGTAACTGATTTTAATGGAAATCCTATAGATAGTAGTGTCGTAAGATTAAATAATGCACGTTTTGAACCTATATATGAAACATATACAGACAAAGAAGGGAACTATAAATTAGAGAATGTAAGAAAAGGAAATTATAAGTCAATGTTTGTAATGCGACCAAAAGAATACCCAAGAGCAAATGAAGTTTCTAAAGATAAAATGAGATTAGAGTTTTGGGCTTGGAATGTCGTTGCTAAAGAAGATTTAATTATTAATCCTCATTATGACAAATTAGAAGTTTACGGAACCACAGTCTATGAAACTTTTGGTGGAACCTCAGGTTTTTTTATCTATTTTAGACCAATGAGTTTAAAAAAGGTATTAGCATTCTCTGAGTTCACAGATAAAAGTAAATCTGAAAAGCATGTAGATGTTTCAATCAAACCAGAAAATCTTAGAATAAAAGTATATGCAGGTAATGAACTGTTAAAAACCAATTCCATACAATCAATTAAAGAATACACGGGAGAAAATAATTATCCAATAACAGCATATATTGTTCAGGTTGATAAGCCAAAACAAATAAAAGACAATAGTTCGTTCACTATTTTTAGAGTGGAAGCTGAAAATACAGCGTTTAACGAGAAAGGAGAAAGTCTTTTTTTTTATGAACCCAAAATATTTGAATAATATGAGTCTTTCAAAAATAGGGTCAAACCATCTGCTATAAAATTATTATTGAACAAAATTTAAACAGCCTCTAAAAAGAAATCTGTAGTTACATGTTTTTGAAAGGAAAATGCAAAAACTATCTTGTAATTAGCCTGACTACACGATTATAAAAACTTAAATTTTCTTACATTTATAGTATATTTTACTACCCGATGATTACAAAGAAAAAAACAAACTGGTTTCGAATGCTCTTCGAATGGAAAGGATCGGTATTACCGCAACTGTTACCCCGTTTGATATTATTATTTGCTTTTGCAATACTGGTTGTTTATTTCAGGGAATTTTTATTGCGGTACCAGCTTCATTTTAATCCGGCTATTTTTACGTTATTCGGGATAGCACTGGCTATTTTCCTCGGATTTCGGAATAGCGTCAGTTATGACCGTTTCTGGGAAGGAAGAAAACTTTGGGGAGCCTTATTGAACGATACCAGATCTTTAGCCAGACAGGCACACACTTTGGTTGAAGGGGATGACTATAACAAAGAACGTACGGAATTTATACAATTACTGACCGCTTTTGTATATGCATTAAAACACCAGTTACGACAGAGCAATCCTGATGCCGATATGCGCCGCCTGCTGCCGGAATCGGTTGCAAAACCGCTTGAAAATGTAACTTTCAAACCGGTTATGATCATGAAAGAACTGGGATTGTGGATTAAAAAGGCAAAAACAGCCGGAAGAGTTGACAGTATCACCCAAACGGCTATGGAAGAAAACCTGAACAAACTTTCGGATATCGTTGGCGGCTGCGAACGGATTGCGAGTACGCCGATACCCTATACGTATAGTGTGCTGCTTCACAGAACCGTTTATATTTATTGCTTTTTGCTTCCGTTCGGATTTGTAGAAAGCCTCGGGTGGGGAACGCCTTTTATCATTGTTTTTATAGCCTATACCTTTGTGGCACTGGAAGCCATTGCAGATGAACTGGAAGACCCTTTTGGCATACAGCCGAATGACCTGGCGCTGGATGCGATGGCGCAAATGATAGAAAATACCTTACTGGAACTGGATAACAGAAAAATACAACCGGTTCCGAAAACGTCCGGTTATTATATTACATAGTGATTACATCTCAATTTTAAAAGTATATTATGGAAGCAATTAAACCATTGGTTATTATTACTGGGGCAAGCTCCGGAATTGGCGCCGCTACGGCACGACTATTTTCGTCCAAAGGGCATGCGCTGCTTTTATTGGCAAGAAGACTGGAAAACCTGACGGCTTTAAACTTGCCCAATACGTTGTGTAAAAAAGTCGACATAACCGATTTTAAAGCATTACAGGAAGCCGTTGCGGAAGCCGAGGCAACATTCGGACCGGCGGATGCCATTGTAAA
This sequence comes from Flavobacterium sp. UBA4197, assembly GCF_002379575.1. Lineage (NCBI taxonomy): Bacteria > Pseudomonadati > Bacteroidota > Flavobacteriia > Flavobacteriales > Flavobacteriaceae > Flavobacterium > Flavobacterium sp. UBA4197. Next base: position 29,503 of record NZ_DFUB01000023.1, on the reverse strand, counting down.
CAATGCCGGAATGATGCTGCTCGGCGATATTGCGGTTCAGAATCCGGAAGAATGGAAAGCCATGTTTGATGTAAACATACTGGGACTGCTAAACGGGATGCAGGCCGTATTGCCTCAGATGAAAGAAAGGCAGCACGGCACCATTATTAACATCAGTTCTATTGCCGGCAGAAAAACATTTCCGAATCATGCGGCCTACTGCGGTACCAAATTTGGCGTTCATGCCATTACCGAAAACGTCAGGGAAGAAGTTGCCGGTTTTAATGTCCGCCTGGTAACCATAGCACCCGGAGCGGTAGAAACGGAACTACTGTCGCATACCACTTCCGAAACGATAAAAGACGGTTACAACGAATGGAAAGCCACTATGGGAAGTGTTCTGGATCCTCAAACAATCGCAGATGCGATCTGGTATGCCTATAACCAGCCGCAGGGAGTGAACATCAGGGAAATCGTATTGGCTGCTACAAAACAGCAAACGTAAAATGAAGTTGTGATTTACAGCTATGCGTATAAAAAAAGAGGGACGAACCCTCTTTTTTTATATTATTCCACACACTTCAGATATCTTATAAAGTATTCCTCGGGATTGTAAACGGCTTCCTTAAAATTTTCCGATTTGATCTCTTTCGGTAAAACATAATCGATGGTTTCCGTTGTAAATTTTATCCGCATCAGCGTAACCGGGTATTTTTTTAAATCTTCATAGCCGTCTTTACTGAATAAAAAATAGCTGTTCAGGATCGAGATGTTATCTTTTTCAGCAGAATTATAACTCAAATTACTGCATATTTCTTCCGAGCTGTTAATAAGCGTTACAATCTTGCCGTTAGCAAGCTGTAAAAAAATTCTGGAAGCCTGATTCAGGCAGCTCGCTTTAATAAAGTCTTTGCTTTTTCGTAATAATTGCAGACTCAGATAGGGTGTTTCATCGGAATTTACCAATGAAAAGAACACAAAAGTAGATGTGGTCCCGAATACACTTTCATGAATTAAATAATCCGGTGTTTTTTTGATTAAAGTCGAGTCTGTTTTTTCGTTGTAATCATATTCGCAGGTAAAGGTTTGCGAATAGGATACAAAGGATATTACCAATAAAAGGCTTAAAAAAACTTTTTTCATTGTTGCATTTAAATTTTGCTGCAAAATACTATAATTTTTTCATTGTTACTATTGGTGGTAAAGAAACAATAGGTATCACCACCCTCTTTAATTTTCCATTTTTTGCGCAGCTCTTCAACCGAAAGCGGGAAGTTGCGGGTTGTTACATGCAGTTTTTTTCCTTCCAGATACTGTTTGCTTTCTTTTTTCTGATACGGAACAACCTGTTCAATACTAAAACGGCGTCCGTTAAAATCAATCAAACGGTCTGCAGTGTACAAATGGGAATGCTGATGCAATTTATCAATCCGGTAAATATGGCTAACCGCATCAAAAGCTCCGGTTTTAAGTATGGCACTGTTAGGTTCGTACAAATACTTTTTGGGTAAAGCATACGTAGCCGGCCGGGTATCTTCAAACTCTGTGGTAAAAACAGCTGTAGCTTCTTTGGTGATGGCCACAGCATGCAGCTGTATCGTGCCGGTATAATCTTTTTCAATCTCCCAAAGCAATTCCTTTACTTCGTTATCCAGCGCTATGATATAAATGTTTTTTACATATTGCAATTCCGATAATCCGGCTTTAATGTCCAGTATGGGAGCGGTCTTTATCAGGATGTTCGATGTGTAATTAAAATAAAAATCCAGCGAATCCGGTACGTTGGGCAGGCAGTCTTTTAGCATAAAGACTTTGCCTTTCGCATCATTTCTCCGCGACGGATCGATATAGATCCAATCCCATTTCTGGTCTTTCCGGCGCAGGATTTCGTGACTGTCACCGGGAATACATTCAACTGCACATTGCAATTCTTTAAAATTATGGGCTACAACAGCCGATAATGTGTCATTAATTTCACAATGGGTGACCTGTTTAAAATGCCGGGCAAAATAATAATTGTCTATACCAAATCCGCCGGTCAGATCAATCAGCGAATCACCGGAAATAAGCGTGGCTTTATAGGCTGCCGTTCGTTCCGAGGAAGTCTGCTCAATTGAAATTTTAGCCGGATAAATAATATTGGACGTGTTAAACCAGGTTGGCAGTTTTTCTTTCGCTTTGATTTTTGCCTGGATCTGGTTCAGTATTTCATTCCATGGAATTTCCGGAAACGGATTTTTGGATAAAGCCAGTTTGTTAAGATCGGCATTGTAATTTTTAGCAATAAAGTCCTGTACTTCTGGACGTATTAAGGAAGCAATCAATCTTAAATATTTTTAGTTAGAATCTTAATGATCTGGTTTTCCGGGAAGAACTCTTTTCCGATTACTTTCAGTACCGTATAGAAAGGAACAGCCAGTATCATACCGAAAACACCAAACAACAATCCGAAAATAAGGATCACCAGGAAGATTTCCAACGGATGGGATTTAATACTGTTGGAGAAAATAATGGGCTGACTGATGTTGTTGTCAATCAATTGCACCACCATAAAACCGATCATTACATAGATGGCTGTTGGCAGCATTTCTGTTCGGAAATCACCGCCTAAATTGCTGATCAGCGTCAAAGCCAGTGCCAGTACGGTTCCGATTAGCGGACCGATATACGGGATAATGTTGAGTACCGCACAAAGGAAAGCGATTACAAAAGCATTTTCGATACCAAAAATGAGCAATACGATCAGGTAAAGGATAAAAACAATAAAAAGCTGCAGCAATAAGCCAATAAAATAACGGGACAGCAAAACGTTTATTTTTTCAACAGAGGACAATATCTTGTCTTCATGCTGGTCCGGAAGTATTCTTTTAGACATTTTGATAAACAGGCTCTGATCTTTTAAAAAGAAAAAAGTAATAAAAAATACCGAAGCAAGGCCAACGCCAAAGCTGCTCACCGTTCCGATAAGGGTATTTAAAAACTCCGGAATAAAGTCAAAATTGATTTTTGACGACCAGTTTGATTTTTCCAGTAACTTCCCGGCATCGATATTGTGATCGTTAAAATAGGAATTGATCTGGAAAACCAGATCGTTAAAGTCTTTTTCCAGAGAAGCCGTATTCAGTAACGAAAGATTCTGTCCCTGGGATAACAGCAGCGGAATAAACATCATCAGCAAACCGCCCACAATCAGTACAAAAATAATCATCGTCGTTACCACAGCCAGGGTGTGTTTGAACTTTAAACGTTTTTTTAAAAAGTTTGTTATCGGGTTGCCGATCAGACTGATAACCAGGGCTACCAAAAGATAAATCAATACCGATTGAATTTGATAAATAAAAAACAATAAAAGTGTTATTAAAGCAAGTTTGATAACGGCACTAACGATTCCTTTGGAGATTTCGGTTGACTTCATAGGGTATTTTATTAATAAACTAAGATAAAAAAAAAACTCGCTATTAAAGCGAGTTTTCTGTCTTTTTACCGTTCGGTTTATGGCTGGGCAAATGAATTTCTTGGTCCGCCTGTTGCAAAAGCTGCTAACATTCTCGTTTTTTGACCGTTAGAAAACATATACATCGCTGCATCGTCCACATAATCCATATAGTTCATTGTCATTTCAACCGGAGTTCCGGAGCAAGTGCTATAGTGAGGATATCCCGGAACACCATAATTCGGAGCATTGTGCGTTGGTGTATCGGAAACCAGGTCGTTTCCACAGGTCGCATCACCCCAGATATGTCTAAGATTCATCCAGTGACCAACTTCGTGCGTTGCCGTTCTTCCTTTGTTAAACGGAGCCGTAGCTGTTCCTGTAGTTCCCAAATATTTGGAATCGATAACAACACCGTCAGTTGCAGAAGCACCACCCGGGAATTGTGCATATCCTAAGATTCCGCCGCCAATGGTACAAACCCAAAGGTTTAATTTTGTTGTTGGAGTAGTCGGATTTAAACCGCCTGATGCTGTTTTTTTCATCGCATCATTAGTGCCCCATGATGTTTTTGTAGTCGATTTACGGTTTACCACATCCAGAACGAAAGAGATTCCTACATTCGCTTTTACACCGGCAAATAAAGCAGGAACAGATCCGAAATCACTGTTGGTAGCGTTAAAATCTTTGTTTAAAACATCAATCTGCGACTGGATCTGCGCTAAAGAAATGTTTTCTGCCGTAGTTCTGTACAATACATTTACGACTACCGGAATCTGAATTTTTCCGTTAACTAATTTGTTTTGTAAAACTGCCTGCTCTGTAAAAGCTTCAATTTCATTCATTTTAATCGCTAATTGCGGATTTTCTCTCAATTGCTCCTGAAGCACATCGTGTGAAGCACATCCTCTTTCAGAAATCTTTGAACTTAGTGACGAATCGTCTGCAACGGAAGATTCTTCTTTGTTACAAGAAACTAAGAACAGCAACATTGCTGCTGATAAAAGTAATTTTTTCATAAAATGATTGTTAAATAGTTATGTGATTTGGTTAAATATCACACAATAATATAACAAAAAAATAAATTATGAAAAAATTATCATAAAAAAATGATAAAATGTAATAAATTATATAAAAATGTGATTTATCTACAATTTATTAATTAATTCGTAAAGTGCGATTCCTGTTGCCTGCGCCACGTTCATACTGCTGTTTTTGCCAAACATTTCAATATGAGTGGTTTGATCGGCATTTTCAAGAAAAAGAGGGGATACACCGGAAATTTCATTCCCGATAACCAGCGCAATTTTGGTATCGCGGCTAACGGTCAGTTTTTGTAAAGGAATACTTTTATTGGTTATTTCGAGTGCAATGATCTGGTAATTATGGGATTGCAGGTAATCCAGTGCCTCAGCTGCTTTTGGGATAACGTTATACGGAACAAGTGTATGGGTGTTCCGTGAAGTTTTGTTTATTTTTCGGGGTGTCAAAGCAAGATCTTCGCCAATAAGGATAATTTTTTCAACGCCTAAAGCTTCACTGATCCGGAATATGGAACCGATATTCGGCTGGAAATAAATACAATCACAAACAACGGTAATAGGGAAAGTCTGCTGTGAAAAGTTAGTGTTTTCGTGTGTTAATTGTTCCTGCATTTTAATTTTTAAAAGCGTAATTGATAATGTTAGCGCCCATTTTTAAAGCTTTTTGGCGCACTTCGAAAGGATCGTTGTGTACTTCGGGATCTTCCCAGCCATCACCAAGATCGGTTTCGTAAGTGTACAGGCAAACCAGACGGTTTTCTATAAAAATACCGAAAGCCTGCGGTTTTTTATTGTCGTGTTCGTGAATTTTGGGCAGGCCGTTAGGGAAAAGAAACGGTTTTTGATAAATGATGTGATTGGAGGGTATTTCGGTCAGCTCATTATTCGGGAACACTTTTTTCAGCTCTTTGCGAATGTACTGATCCATACCATAATTGTCGTCGATATGCAGGAAACCTCCGGAAGTCAGGTAATTTCTAAGGTTGATAACGTCATTATCACTAAAAACAACATTTCCGTGTCCGGTCATGTGTACAAAAGCATAGGAAAACAAATCCGGACTGCCGGCTTCAACAACAGCCGTTTTAGTGTTGATCCGGGTATTGATATTCTGGTTGCAAAATTTAGCCAGGTTGGGTAAGGAGGTCGGGTTGCCGTACCAATCACCGCCGCCGCTGTATTTTAATACCGCAATTTCCTGTGAAAAAGTGATCGCGGTAGTCAGTATGCTAAAGAATAAGAATAGTTTTCTCATGAATTTGTTCCAGTATTATTCGTTTGAAAAGACCACACTATGACAGGCAACAACAGCGGCAGTTTCGGTGCGGAGTCTTGTATTTCCCAGCGAAACAGGAGTGTAGTTGTTTGCTAATGCGGTTTCGATCTCTTTTTCGGAAAAATCGCCTTCCGGACCGATTAGAATGGTATATTTTTCGCCGGCTTTGACGGTGTTTTTCAACAGTACTTTACGCGATTCCTCACAATGGGCAATACACAGGTTGCCCTCGTGTTTTTGCGCTAAAAACTGTTTGAATGTTACCGTTTCATTCAGTTTTGGCAAATGGAATTGAAGCGATTGTTTCATGGCCGACTGAATAATTTTGTCAAAACGCTCGGTCTTGATAGTTTTTCTTTCGGAATGGTCGCAAATTATCGGGGTGATTTCGTTCACGCCAATTTCGGTTGCCTTTTCCAGAAACCATTCGTAACGGTCGTTCATTTTGGTTGGCGCCACGACTATGTGTATGTAAAAATCATTCGGTTTGTGAAAAACAGATTCGGTGATTTTTACCGTACATTTTTTGTCGGAAGCCAGGATAATTTCTGTCGTAAAAAGAAATCCTAAACCATTTGTTACCTTTAAGATATCGCCTTCTGTTTTACGTAATACTTTAACAATATGTTTGCTCTCTTCCTTGTCAAAGGAAAAGCTTGTAAGTGTCTCGTTAATGTCCGGGGTATAGAATAACTGCATACTAAAATTCGATTCGGGCTTTGGATACTACAGTGGCATCGTTAAACTGCTGTTCTAAATATTTCTGGTAACCCACTATCCCGATCATCGCAGCATTATCGGTCGTGTATTCAAACTTCGGAATAAATGTTTTCCAGCCGTATTTCTTTTCGCCTTCTTTCAGGGTAGTACGAATACCGGAATTTGCCGAAACACCGCCGCCAATGGCAATTTGCCGGATTCCGGTTTCACGCGATGCCAGTTTGATCTTATCCATTAAAATCTGAATAATCGTGTACTGGATTGAAGCGCAGATATCGTTTAGATTTTCAGCAATAAAATTCGGATTTTCGGCCGTTTTTTTCTGAATGAAATATAAAATCTGGGTTTTTAAACCGCTGAAACTAAAATTTAAACCATCCACTTTGGGCTTGGTAAACGGAAATGCTTTCGGATTCCCCAATTGGGCATATTTGTCAATTAAAGGTCCGCCCGGATAGGGAAGCCCCAGTATTTTTGCACTCTTGTCAAAAGCTTCTCCCACAGCGTCATCCGTGGTTTCACCGATGATCGTCATGTCAAAAAAACTGTCCACTCTCACGATCTGGGTGTGTCCGCCGGAAATCGTCATCGCCAGGAAAGGAAATTCCGGTTTGTCAAAATCTTCCTCATCAATAAAATGTGCCAGAATATGGGCATGCATGTGGTTAACGGCGATTAACGGAATGTTTAAGGCCATAGCCATCGATTTGGCAAAGGAACTGCCCACTAAAAGCGAACCCATTAAGCCCGGACCCTGGGTAAAAGCAATTGCTGCAAGCTGTGATTTTTCAACATTGGCTTTCTTTAGCGCCACGTCAATTACCGGTACGATATTTTGTTGGTGGGCACGTGATGCCAGCTCCGGAACCACACCGCCGTATTCCTCGTGAATTGCCTGCCGGGCAACCACATTGGAAAGGACTTTATTGTCTTTTAATATCGCTGCTGCGGTATCATCGCAGGAGCTTTCGATAGCAAGTATATATACGGGTGATTTTGTCATAAAAAAGGCACGAAATTTGAATGTATTTTCCAACGACTGTATTATCTTTGAATTGTAAATCCCCGCACCGTAAGAAATGATAGTTTTATTCTTACTAATTGCTTAAATTTACGAGTCAATCCGACAAATTTAAAACAATTAAGAGTATCAAAAAATTAAAAAAAATAGTATTTCGCTTAATTATAGGATTAATCCTGTTTTTACTGCTATTAGGCATTGCTTTATCGTTGCCTGTTGTGCAAACGGAAATTGCGAAATATGCTACCGGCGAACTGAATAAAGAATTCGGTACCGATATGCATATTGACAAAATTGCCATTACCGTTTTTGGCGGTGTCAAAATCAAAGGGATTTTCGCGGGCGACAAACACAAAGATACTGTTTTTTATATTAACCGGCTGCAAACCAATATTCTGGATATTAAAAAACTGACCAAAGGGAAACTGATCTTTGGCAAAACCAATATTGACGGACTGGATTTAAAGATAACCAAATACAAAGGGGAGGATAAAACCAATCTGGATGAATTTATCGCAGCTTTTGACGACGGCAAGGAAGGAACCGGAAAATTCCTGATGAAAGTGGAGCACATGAATGTAACTTCAAGCCGTTTCAGAATGATCGATGAAAATTTGCAGACACCAAAGATTTTAGACTTTACAAAGCTTAAAGGACAGGTGGATTTCTTTAAAATCAAGGGACCGGTGGTTACCGCCGATATTAAAGAATTGTCCTTGCTGGATCACCGCGGTCTGCTTGTTGAAAACTTAACATCCAATTTTACCTATTCGAAGAAGAATATCCGACTGGAGAAACTGAACCTGAAAACCAAAGAATCCACTTTAATCGGGGATGTAATCTTAAAATACAAACCAAAAGACTTTTCGGATTTTAATAATAAAGTGGTTTTTGATGTCAACATGGAAAAAGCTTCCGTGTCTTCAAACGAGCTTAACTTTTTCTATAACGAATTCGGGAAGAACCAGCGCTTTTATGTGGCTACACACCTGGTGGGAACCCTGAATAACTTTACGACCCACGATTTGAGATTGCTGGATAAGAACGACTCCGAAATTATCGGAACGGTTAACTTTAGAAACCTGTTCAATAAAAAAGGAGAGTTTTATATGAAAGGTAATTTCGACAGGGTTACGTCCAATTATGACAACCTGAAAACGATTTTACCGCGGGTTTTAGGGAAAAGCCTTCCGGAAACCCTTAAAAAATTAGGTAAAGTGGACATTGTTGGCGATATTACACTGACCAAGACAAAAATTGATGCTGATATTTACATGATGTCCGGATTGGGAGAACTGAATTCGAACATGAGCATGAGCAATATCAACAATATTAATAATGCTTCCTACAAGGGATTGGTTACGCTTAATAATTTCGATATCGGCGCCCTTGTTAATGAAAAAGATCTGGGCAGGGTAACGCTGGATCTGGATGTAGACGGAAAAGGATTCAATAAAAAATACCTGAACACAAGTGTTAAAGGAAAAGTACAGCGCCTGACCTATAACAAGTATACCTACCAGAACATTACGATTGATGGAAAAATGAAGATGCCTTATTTTAAAGGCTATCTGAACAGTAATGATCCGAACTTAAAAATGGATTTCAACGGATTGGTTGATATGAGTTCCCGTATGAAAAATTATGATTTTCAGGCTCAGATTGATTATGCCGATCTTCACATGCTGAATTTCATGAAAAAAGACACCTTGTCTATTTTTAAAGGCGGTTTGAAATTTATAGCCAAAGGAAATTCGCTGGATGATCTGGCCGGTAAATTAACCGTTTCAAACGTGTCCTACCAAAACAGCAGGGACAATTACTTTTTTGATGATTTTCAGATTGAATCCACGTTCGATCCTGAAAATGTCAGAACGATCACGATAAACTCCCCGGATATTATTCAGGGTAAGGTGACCGGTAAATACGAAATAAAGCAGGTTCGGAAGATAGTTGAAAACGCATTGGGAAGTTTGTATGCGAACTATTCCCCGAACAAATTGAAACCCGGGCAGTTCCTGGATTTTGATTTTACCATTTACAGCAAGATCATCGAGATATTCCTGCCGCAGGTCACGGTAGGAGAGAACACCGTACTGAAAGGAAGGATTGATGCCGATAAAGGGGATTTTAAACTTGATTTCTCCTCTCCGAATGTAGTGGCCTACAACAACACTTTTGAAAACATACGGGTTGATGTCGACAATAAAAATCCGTTATATAATGCCTATATTGAACTGGATAGTATTAAGACAAAAGGCTATAAGATATCCGATTTCAGTTTGATTAACGTTACGATGAACGATACCCTTTTTGTTCGTTCCGAGTTTAAGGGAGGTCCTAAAAACCAGGATTTCTTTAACCTGAACCTGTACCACACAATAAACGAAAAGAACCAGTCTGTAGTCGGATTTAAAAAATCAGAGATTAACTTCAGGGACTATTTGTGGTACCTGAATGAAAACAATACAAAAGACAACAAGGTTGTATTCAATAAAAAGCTGACCGATTTTTCAATTGAAAAGATCATGATGTCGCACAACGACCAGAAAGTAGAACTGGAAGGTGTTTTAAAAGACTCAACGTATAAGCAGTTACGCCTTTCCTTCGATGATGTTGATTTAGGAAAAGTAACGCCGGCGCTGGATAATATGTCCTTTGGCGGTAAACTAAACGGAGAGGTAAACCTGGAACAGAACAAATCGGTATACCTGCCAACGGCAGCTTTAACGGTGGATTCGCTTGTGGTGAACAAAGTGATGATGGGCGATCTGAACCTGGAAGTTACCGGTGAAGATTCCTTTAGAAAATTCAACGTAAATTCTTCGATTATTAACGACCACGTAGAGAATTTCTTCCTGAACGGTAATATTGAGATCATTAACAAGGAAAGTATTCTTGCACTGAACGCCGGATTCACGCGATTCAATATCAGTCCGATCGGGCCTTTACTGGGCAGTATCTTTTCCGATATGAGAGGTTTTGCTTCCGGTAGGGCATCGATAGCCGGAAGCGTCAGGAACCCGGAAGTGGACGGCAGTATCTATCTGAATGAAGCCGGTATGAAAGTACCGTATCTGGGCGTGGATTATAATTTTGAAGAAAATGCGCTGATCAATGTCACGGAAGACCAGTTTATATTCCGAAGCATTGAGCTGACCGATACCAAAGAAAAAACAAAAGGAATCCTGAACGGAACCATCCGCCATAAGAAATTCGACGACTGGCAGCTGGATTTAAAGCTAAGATCGGATAACTTGCTGGCACTGGATACAAAGGACAATGAAGATGCGATTTATTACGGTACGGCCTTTATAAAAGGAGATGCGACCATCACCGGTCCGGTGAGCAGCCTGTATATCCAGATGGATGCCGAATCGAATAAAGGAACCAGTATCAAGATCCCGCTGAATGATGCACAGGGAATTGGAAATAATGCTTTTATACACTTTTTAAGCAAGAAAGAAAAAGAAGCGAAAGAAAAGGGAATCCAGGAAGTGGTGCTGAATAAATTCAAGGGAATTGAATTGAAATTTGAATTCCGTATCACCCGTGATGCCGATATTGAAATTATTCTGGACCGTAATACCGGGCACGGAATGAAAGGAAGAGGAGAAGGATTCATCACAATGGAAATCAATACGATGGGTAAATTCAACATGTGGGGAGATTTCCAGACCTATAAAGGAGAATACAACTTTAAATATTTGGGCTTAATCGATAAGAAATTTGAAGTAAAAGAATACGGTACCATCCGTTGGGACGGAAACCCGATGAATGCTGCTTTAAACCTTCAGGCGGTTTATAAAACCGATGCGAATCCGGCGGTAATATTGGATAATGCTTCTTTTAGCAGAAAAGTGCCGACAGAGGTGTATATCATGCTGAATGGTAATTTAAGCAATCCGGAACCGGATTTTAAAATTGAATTCCCAACGGTGAGTTCGGTATTAAAATCGGAGATCGATTATAAACTAAGCGATAAAGACGTGCGTCAAACACAGGCTTTGGCCCTGTTGGGAACCGGCGGATTCATGTCGGCAGAAAGTGCTTCCAACTCCGTTTACGGAAGTTTGTTTGAACGGGCCAGCTCTATCTTCGATGATATTTTTGCCGGCAGTGACGATAAATTTAAGGTTGGTTTTAACTACGTTCAGGGCGACAGAACACCATTTGCCCAGACACAGGGTAAAGTAGGGGTAACGGTATCTTCCCAGATTGATGAGCGCATTACGATTAACGGTAAATTTGGGGTACCGGTGGGCGGAAACCAGGAATCCGTTATTGTGGGTGACGTGGAAGTACAATTGCGTTTAAACAAGGACGGATCGCTTAAAGCCCGTGCCTTTAACCGTGAAAACGATATTAACTATATTGGTGAAGGTATCGGATATACACAGGGAATAGGACTTTCGTATGAGGTGGATTTCGATACCATGCGGGAATTGTGGCGTAAAATTTTCACCAAGGTAAAAGAGAACAACAATACCAATCCGACAGACCGTTTACCGGATTCGGATCTGGCTCCCGACTTTATCAAGTTTATAGAGAATCGAAAAAACAAAAACGCCGAAGAACCTAAAAAGGATCAGAAAAGAGCTCCGGAAGTAGATTAAAAAGAGCTTACAACTAAACAACAACACTTCTTATTTTAACGACATGATTACCTTGTTAAGAATGTTAGGTTTATGCTAAATATGCCTGTATTCTGTAAGGTATCTCGTGTTTATTTATTAAATTTACAAATAAAGAGTTTATGGTATTAGAAACGATTAAGAAGATCGGAGTGCTAACTTCGGGTGGTGATGCGCCGGGAATGAACGCTGCTATTCGTTCTGTGGTCAGGACCTGCGCGTATCATAATATTGAATGTGCGGGAATATACCGCGGATTCCAGGGAATGATCGAAGGAGATTTTAAAGAAATGGGACCACGAACGGTAAACAATATTGTCAATAAAGGCGGAACGATATTAAAATCGGCACGGTCAAAAGATTTTATGACAGCCGAAGGCCGTAAGAAAGCCTACGAACACCTTAAAAATGCCGGTATCGATGCCCTGGTTATCATTGGCGGTGACGGTAGTTTTACCGGTGGTCTGGTTTTTAACAAGGAATTCAACTTTCCGATCATGGGGATTCCCGGAACGATTGACAATGATATTTTCGGAACCAGTCATACCCTTGGATTTGATACCTCGTTAAACACTGTTGTCGAAGCTATCGATAAAATCAGGGATACGGCCAGTTCCCACAACCGTTTGTTTTTTGTGGAAGTAATGGGCAGGGATGCCGGACATATCGCGCTGAATGCGGGAATTGGTGCCGGTGCCGAAGAAATACTCATTCCGGAAGAAAACTTAGGTTTGGAAAGACTGCTGCAATCGCTTCGAAAAAGTAAAGAATCCGGAAAATCATCCAGTATTGTTGTCGTAGCAGAAGGGGATAAAATTGGTAAAAACGTTTTTGAACTGGGCAACTATGTCGAAGAAAACCTGCCGGAATATGACGTGCGTGTTTCCGTTTTAGGACACATGCAGCGCGGTGGCTCTCCCTCTTGTTTTGACAGGGTTTTAGCCAGCCGTTTAGGCGTTAAAGCCGTAGAGTCCTTACTGGAAGGAAAATCGAATTATATGGTCGGATTACTGAATGATAAAGTAGCTTTGACCCCATTAGAACAAGCAGTAAAGGGACATTCGGAAATAGACAGGGAACTGTTGCGCGTTTCTGAGATTGTTTCAATTTAGTAATTATTAAGAAAAGAAAATGATGAAAGTAAAATTAGGAATTAACGGATTCGGAAGAATCGGAAGAATTGTTTTTAGAGAAACTATAAAAAGAGATAATGTAGAAGTGGTAGCGATCAACGATTTATTAGCGGTTGATCACCTGGCTTATTTATTAAAATATGATTCGGTTCACGGTCGTTTTGACGGGAAAGTGGAAGTAAAGGACGGTCAGTTGTATGTAAACGACAAATACATCCGTGTGACTGCCGAAAAAGATCCTTCCCTTTTAAAATGGGATGAAGTGGCGGTAGATGTTGTGGCCGATTGTACCGGAATTTTCACCACTCTGGAAAAAGCGGATGCCCATATTAAAGGCGGTGCTAAAAAAGTAGTGATCTCGGCTCCGTCTGCCGATGCGCCAATGTTTATCATGGGTGTAAATCACGATAAAATGACAGCTGCCGATACTATTGTTTCCAATGCATCCTGTACCACAAACTGTCTGGCGCCTTTAGCGAAAGTGCTGCATGACAATTTTGAAATCGTGGAAGGATTAATGACCACGATACATGCTACAACAGCAACACAGTTAACAGTTGACGGACCTTCCAAAAAAGATTTCAGAGGCGGAAGATCGGCTTTGGTTAACATTATTCCGGCTTCTACCGGAGCCGCAAAAGCGGTTACCAAAGTAATTCCGGAACTAAAAGGAAAACTAACCGGAATGGCAATGCGTGTACCGGTGGCCGATGTTTCTGTAGTGGATTTAACGGTAAAGCTGAAAAAAGAAACATCCTATGATGAAATCATGGCAGTACTGAAAAAGGCCTCCGAAAATGAAATGAAAGGAATTATCGGATTTACCGAAGACGATGTGGTTTCCCAGGACTTTGTTTCCGATACCAGAGCCAGCATCATTGATGCCAAAGCCGGGATTGAACTGAATTCCACCTTCTATAAAATCGTATCCTGGTATGATAACGAATACGGGTATTCCTGTAAATTAATAGACCTGGCGGTTCACGCAGGAAAATTGGTGTAACAGTATCCATAAAAAAAGCCTTCTCNNGAGAAGGCTTTTTTTATGGATAAACATTTAGTTCTTTAAGTGTAAATCAAAATAGCGTGCTATTTTTTCATTTAAATGAATTCGGTCTCTTCCGGAAACATTGTGTTCGTGTGTAGGGTAAAGGAAGTAATCTACCTGTTTTCCTGCTTTAATACACGCTTCAATGAATTCCATACTTTGCTGTTGTACTACAACCGGATCCTGAGCACCGTGAATCACTAATAAATCACCTTTTAACTGGTTCGCTTTATTGATAACGCTTGTTTTTTCGTATCCTTCAGGATTTTCCTGTGGTGTGTCCATATAACGCTCTCCGTACATTACTTCATAATATTTCCAGTCGGTTACCGGTCCGCCGGCAACACCCACTTTAAACGTATCGTTTTGGTTTAACATCAGGGAAATGGTCATAAAACCACCGAAGCTCCATCCGGATACCCCGATTTTATCGGCATTAACAAACGATTTTGATTTTAGGAATTCAACTCCTTTCATTTGGTCAGCCATTTCGTTTTGACCTAATTTACGGTGGTTTACATCACAGAAGTTTTTTCCGCGGGAATCACTTCCTCTGTTGTCCAAAGTGAACACTACATATCCCTGTTGTGCCATATAATAGTCAAACAGGTTCGCGCCGCCTAACCAACGGTTGTTAACCAATTGGGCATGCGAACCGCCATATACATAAACCATTACCGGGTATTTTTTAGCAGCATCAAAATTTGCCGGATAAATTAAACGTCCGTTAAGCGGAGTTTTTCCATCGGCAGAAGTAATTGTTACCAACTCCATTTTTGGCATGTTGATTTTTCCGGTATACGGATTTTCAGCGCTCAATAATGAAGTTGCCTTTTTTGATTTAACGTTGATGATTGCCACTTCATTTGGCGTAGTGGTATTGCTGTACTGATCGTATACAAAAGTTCCGTCGGAACTTAAGCTGGCAGTGTGCGTACCGGAAACGGTTGTTAACTGTGTTGTCGCTCCGGATTTCAGATCCACTTCATACAATTGTCTGTCCAATCCGTTGTTAGCGGTTCCGATATAGCTGATTTTTGTTCCTTTAGCATCAAAATCCAAAAGATCTTTTACCACGATATCTTTATAACCTAATTTTTTGATCAGTTTTCCATCGGTATTGTACAAATACAGGTGGTTGTATCCTTCATTCTCCGTTTGGTATAAAAACTGGCTGTTGTTATTCGGAAGGAATGTTAAATCGTGTTGCGGCTCCACATAGGTTGCCGACTTTTCTTCAAACAATGTTTTTACAAAAGCTCCGGAAACAGCGTCATATTTGTTTAGTTTCAAATGATTCTGCTCGCGGTTTAAAAGACCTACGTAAACAAATTTACCGGTTGGATCCCAGGTAACACAGGTTAAGAACTGTTCTTTCGGTTCGCCGGTTTTCAGCGTAACTTTATTATTTGAAGCAACATCGAAAATCACCAAAGTAACTTCTTCGCTTTTCATACCCGCCATAGGGTATCTGATATCTTTTACTGCTGCAACTCTGGCACCAAAATCAACTAAAGGATAGTTGGTTACCATTGTTTCGTCTTTTCGGTAATATAAAAGCTTGTCGCCGGCTTTATTCCACCACATTCCCTGGTGAATTCCAAATTCCTGACGGTGTGTATAATCACTTCCGTTAACAATTCCGGCATTTTCATCGTTCGTTACAGCAATGGTTTTTCCGCTGGCATCCGTAATTTTAATATTGTTTTTTTCTAACCATGCCACACGGTTTTTGGTTTCGGTTGGCAATTGATTCGCTGCATCAAGCGGAATGGATAGAATATTTTTGATTGTTTTTTGTGCAGCATCAAATTCTACTATATAATTCGCTTTTTTACCGCCCACTTCAAAAGCAAGCGTGTTCTGATCTTTCCAGCTATAAGCAAAAGGGAACATTCTCAAAGCAAAATCGTCCTGAGGGAATTTTGCTTTTAAAGCATTCTGAATATCATCTTTGGTTAAAAGCGTGGTTTCTTTCCATTGGTTCGCATCACTACGGGTTACTAAATTCTGGTAAGAATTGTCCAAGTACGTAATGGCTTTTACATCTTTTCTCCATTGTGTAGCAAGCATCGACTTGGGAGCGTAGGTACGAAGACCTGTTGTCGCTTCTTCAATAGTCAGATTTCTTTGTGCAAAGGTCATCGACCCGGCAAGAAGAAACAAAAAAGTGATTTTTTTCATTTAATAATAGAATTTTAAAACGGCTAATTTATTTAAAGTTATACCAAGATAGTGTTAATGAACCTACAAAATACCGGTATAAGCAGATTAGTTGCAATAGTTTGGAATTTGTTACAAACAAAAATCCGTTTAAGAATTCTTAAACGGATTTAAACTAAAAAAACTAAAAACTTAATTTAAAATCGAAAGTTCTATCATACAATCTTTCATCATCTGATAGGTTCTCTCAATATCGTTATCCAATCCGATTGAGAAACGGATCAAACCGTCGGTTAATCCCATTTCGGCCTGTTCATCCAAAGGAATTTCAGAAGAAGTGGAAGTACCCGGTGCGCTGAACAATGTTTTGTAGAAACCTAAACTTACCGCAAGGTATCCTAAGTTTCTGTTTTGCATTAATTCCATTAATTCGTTGGCTTTGTCCAGGCTTCCCACGTCAATAGTCATCATACCGCCAAAACCGTATTCCGGATTGATCATGCCTTTGTATAACTCGTGGCTTGGATGGCTTTTTAATCCCGGATAAACCGTTTTAATGCCGTCCTGTTCAAATTTCTCAGCCAGGTATTGTGCATTGTGACTGTGTTGTTTCATACGGATGTGTAAGGTTCTCAGGTTTTTAAGAACACTGGCCGAACGCAAACTGTCCATCGTTGGACCCAAAAGCATACTGGCTCCGTCGTTTACACTTTTTAAAGAGTTGATAAAGTCAGCAGAGGCACAAACCACCCCGCCAACAGTATCACTGCTTCCGTTAATGTATTTGGTTAAACTGTGAATCACGATATCCGCACCCATTTTTGAAGGAGCAACGGATAATGGTGAAAAGGTATTGTCTACCACTAACGTCAGGTTGTGTTTTTTGGCCAGTTTTGCCAGGCTGGCAATATCAGCTACTTCCAGTAAAGGATTGCTTACCGTTTCGCAGTACAATACTTTTGTATTCGGCTGGATAGCTGCTTCCACTACGTCTAACTTGGTAATGTCCACAAAAGCCGTTTCAATAGCAACACGCGGTAAAAAGTTTTTCATGAAAGCATACGTACCACCATAGATGGTTCTGCTGGAAACAATATGGTCACCCGCTTTACACAACTGTAGCAAAGTAGGAGTAATGGCACCCATTCCGGAAGCGGCCACGTTTGCGGTTTCTGTTCCTTCCATTGCTGCCAGCGCTTCTCCTAAGTATAAATTACTTGGAGAAGAGTGGCGTGAATACAAATAGCATCCTTCTGCATTTCCTTCAAAGGTGTCAAACATTGTCTTCGCAGAAAGGAATGTATAGGTAGAGGAGTCAGAAATGGAAGGGTTTACGCCTCCAAACTCTCCAAAATACTGTAAATCCTGTATTTTATCAGCGGGATTGAAATTTTTCATACTTTATAGTTTGTTGTTTGGGTATCTGTAATAAAAAGGTCAAATTAAATATATTAGCGAAAAAAAGTCAATAATGTGTTTGAAACTTGGAAAATAAAACTATTAAATTGTATATTGGTAGTTTATATTTCTGTTTAAATGTTAATTATAGCATTTTTGCCAAAATATTTTAATTTCAAAAAATAATACTATGAATTTTGATGATATTGATAAAAAACTGTTGAAATTATTACAAACCGACTGTAAACAGACCAATAAAGAGCTTTCTTTAAAACTGAACCTGTCGGTAACCGCCGTTTATGAGCGCATTAAAAAGATAGAGAAAGAAGGGATCATCTCGAATTATGTGGCATTGCTGAACCGGAATAAGATCCAGAAAGGGTTTGTGGTATTCTGCCACCTGAAGCTCACACAGCACACCAAAGAGTTTATCAACCAGTTTGAAAAAGAAGTGGTACAGTTACATGAAGTACTGGAATGTTTCCACGTGAGCGGTGATTACGATTATATCCTGAAAATCTGTGTCAAGGACATGGAAGAGTACCGGGAATTTATGGTTACAAAATTGACTACTTTGCAGCATATCGGGAGTACGCATAGTACATTTATGATAGGTCAGGTTAAGAATACGACTATTTTTTCGGTATAAAATGAAATTATTTATTTTTTTTTAGTTGTTTAGTTGTGAATAATGTACTACTTTGGCGTTAAATTAATCAAACAAAAAACAACTTATGAAAACAAATTTATTAAACATCGAAGGTGTACAGGTTTTGTCTAAAGAAAATCAGCGCATGATTAAAGGACAAATCAGTGGTAAGCCAAATTATTCATTATGCGGCTGTTCCTGTACAGGTGCTGTAACCGGACCAGACTATTGCTACGGTTATTTTGCCTGCCCGGATGTTTATACCTGTCCTCAGCCAGCCGACTAAATTGTACTAATTTTTAAATATAAAACCTTTTAACCAAACAACTTATGAAAACAAACCTTTTAAACATCGCAGGTGTACAAGTATTAACAAAAGAGAATCAAAGAATGATCAAAGGGCAGATAAGCGGTGAGCCGGATTTATCAAAATGCGGATGTTCATGCAGTGGTGCTGTAACCGGACCAAGCTATTGCGATCGTTATATTGGATGTCCTCAGGTATATACTTGCGGAGAGGTATAGGATATAAGTAATCATTTTAACGTAAATAAATCCTACTACTATGAAATCAAACCTACTAAACATTGCCGGAGTACAGGTATTGTCAAAAGAAAATCAAAGAACAATTACCGGTGCAGTCGGAGTTATTAACCCGGACTTGTCATTATGCGGTTGTTCGTGCAGCGGTTCGGTAACCGGACCGGCTTATTGCAGAAGATATATTGCATGCCCGCAGGTATATACCTGTCTGGATGTAATGTAATATCGTTTTAAAAAGATATTTGAAAACCCCGGATTTCCGGGGTTTTTTTAGGCCCTGTTTTTACGAATACCGCAATTAATCCGGACAGTATATAAAGGAACGTTAAAAGCGCTTTTATTTTGCCGACAAACCAATTTCGTGTAAACAAAATTCCTTAATTTTGTAATGAAATTTTTAAAAACACAACATAAAATAAATACTATGAGTTCATTTGACGTAGTTGTTATTGGTTCAGGTCCTGGGGGCTATGTTGCAGCAATCCGTTGCGCACAATTAGGAATGAAAACTGCCATTATTGAAAAATATTCTGTTTTAGGAGGTACTTGTTTAAATGTGGGATGTATTCCATCCAAAGCATTACTGGCCTCTTCACATCATTATGAAGAGCTTTCTCATTTTGCCGATCACGGAATTGAAGTTGCCGGTGAAGTAAAAGTAAATTTAGAGAAAATGATTGCCCGTAAACAGGCAGTTGTTGACCAGACTTCCGGTGGTGTTAAATATTTAATGGATAAAAATAAAATTACTGTTTTTGAAGGAGTAGGATCGTTTGAAAATGCAACGACTGTTGTGATTACTAAAAAAGACGGTACTGTAGAAAAAATAGAAGCTAAAAATACAATTATTGCTACCGGTTCCAAACCGTCTTCTTTGCCTTTTATCAAAATTGACAAAGAAAGAATCATTACTTCTACGGAAGCTTTGGAATTAAAAGAAGTACCAAAACACCTGGTAATTATTGGTGGTGGTGTAATCGGACTGGAATTAGGTCAGGTTTACCTTCGTTTGGGAGCTCAGGTTTCGGTAGTGGAATTTATGGACAGAATCATTCCGGGTATGGACGGTGCTTTGTCAAAAGAACTGACGAAAGTGTTGAAAAAACAGGGGATGAAATTCTATACCTCACACAAAGTACAATCGGTAGAGCGCAATGGTGATGCTGTTGTGGTTAAAGCTGAAAATGCTAAAGGAGAGATCATTACTTTAGAAGGAGATTATTCTTTGGTTTCTGTAGGCCGTCGTCCGTATACAGACGGATTGAACGCAGATAAAGCCGGCGTGAAAATTACCGAAAGAGGACAGGTTGAAGTAAACGACCATTTACAAACGACTGCTTCAAATATTTATGCAATCGGAGATGTGGTTCGTGGTGCAATGTTAGCACACAAAGCGGAAGAAGAAGGTGTGATCGTAGCAGAATATCTTGCCGGACAAAAACCGCATATCGATTATAACTTAATTCCGGGTGTTGTTTATACCTGGCCGGAAGTTGCTGCTGTTGGAAAAACGGAAGAGCAATTAAAAGAAGCTGGTGTTGCCTACAAATCGGGAAGTTTCCCATTCAAAGCTTTAGGACGTGCCCGTGCAAGTGCTGATACTGACGGATTCGTGAAAATCCTGGCCGATGCAAAAACAGATGAAGTTTTAGGAGTTCACATGATTGGTGCCCGTTGTGCCGATTTAATCGCAGAAGCGGTAACGGCAATGGAATTTAAAGCTTCGGCTGAAGATATTTCAAGAATGTCCCATGCGCATCCGACATTTGCGGAAGCTGTTAAAGAAGCTGCTTTGGCCGCTACAGATAACAGATCGTTACACGTATAATTTTAATTATAGTATATAAAAAAAGACCCTGAGCAATCAGGGTCTTTTTTTTGTGGAAATAACTTATTGTAATTAATTGAATTCTTTTTTTATTTCGGCTAAACCATTCAACAATCCGTTAAAAAAGTCGTTATTTTTAAATTTGGGAATCATGAAATTATCGATGATTGCTTTCGTTTCCTCATCGGTTATTTGTGCTACTACGTCGTCACAATTCTGTATATGGATGTTTCTAAGCGATTTTGAGACTACAATTAAAATACATGCTGATTTTGTTTCTTTGGCTAAGGCTAAGGAAAAATCAGAAAATGTGCTGTAAGGCTGAACGGAATTTACGGTGGCAATAGTGATTGGAATCTGTGTTCTTTCGTAAAAATACCGGATCGATGCATTTAAAAGGAACTCCTGGTTATCGGATAGGATATCTTCAAAATCATTTATCGTTGTTTTTAATTCAGGAAGCCCCTGAACTTTATTGTTTTGACTGAAGCAAATATTGATGGAAAGAAAAAGAATGATCAGGATTGTATTTTTCATGATGTATTTTTTATTGGTACTTACGGATAAATATAAAAAGTTTTTATTTAAAATTGTAGCGAAATTTTTGCAAATAAAAAACCGCAATCCGGTTAAGGTCTTGCGGTTTTTTGGTATAAAAGGGTTGGTTATAGCGTAGGGAATACGACTAGTTGTTAAGCATTACCGGCATAACAAGCATCGTAACGGTTTCGCCTTCGTCAAGTCCGTCAACCGGAGTTAAAATACCGGCACGGTTTGGAAGGGACATTTCAAGCATGATTTCATCAGATTGCAGGTTGGTCAGCATTTCTGTTAAGAAACGGGAGTTAAACCCGATTTGCATATCGTCACCCTGGTAATCACAAGTCAATCTTTCTTCTGCTTTGTTTGAGTAATCGATATCTTCGGCAGAAATGTTTAATTCTGCTCCGGCGATTTTCAAACGGATCTGGTGAGTTGTTTTGTTGGCAAAAATAGCCACACGACGTACAGAGCTTAAAAACTGCGATCTGTCCATCAATAATTTATTAGGGTTCTCTTTTGGAATTACCGCTTCATAGTTCGGATATTTTCCGTCAATCAAACGACATGTTAAAATATAATTGTCAAAAGAGAAGGTTGCATTCGAATCGTTGTATTCAATTTTTACTTCTGCATCAGAAGCCGATAAAATACCTTTTAAAATATTTAAAGGTTTTTTAGGCATGATAAAATCGGCAACCTGAGATGCTTTTACATCTGTACGGGCATATTTTACCAATTTGTGTGCATCGGTAGCCACGAAGATCAATCCTTCCGGTGAAAACTGGAAGAATACTCCGGACATTACCGGACGTAAATCGTCGTTACCGGCAGCGAAAATAGTTTTGCTTACGGCTGTTGCCAATACTTCGGCAGGAACCAAAGTGGAAGAAGGCTCTTCTAAAACAACTGCTTTAGGGAACTCATCACCCGGTGCATACGCCAGCGCATATTTTCCGGAATTGGAGCTGATTTCAACCGTATTATTATCTTCAACCGTAAACGTTAGCGGCTGCTCCGGGAACGTTTTTAAGATCTCTAATAATAATTTTGCAGGAACAGCTACACTTCCTTGACTGGTAGAATCAATTTCCAAAGTAGCAGACATGGTGGTCTCTAAATCGGAAGCCGATACTTTAAGCTGATTATTATCTAATTCAAATAAGAAATTATCTAAAATAGGTAAGGTGTTACTACTGTTAATAACACTACCTAGAACTTGCAATTGCTTTAATAAATATGAACTGGATACAATAAACTTCATCATCTTTCTTTTTTAGGTTTGTAAAATTCGGCTTAAATTTTACATTTCACAAATATATCGTAATCTAATTAATGTAAAAACATTTTTTATTAACAACTAACGTGAATATTTTCTTTTTCTCAGGAAAGTGAATAATATTCCGAATACTAATAACACAACTATTGGTAATCCGACAGTTATGATTTGTGTCGTGGTGTAATTGTCGTAAACTTTTTGTTTGTCTAATAATGGCAGATCGACATCTTTACTTCTAATGTTAATAAGTCCGTTGTCGTCCAGCAGATAATTAACGCAGTTTAAAAGAAATTCTTTATTGCCGTAAAGGTTGTTGGTCCATTTGTCATAACCCAATTCCAACGGCTGGAAAGCCTGGTCTAACTGGTTTTTGATAAGGTCACCGTCAGAAATAACAATCATTTTACTGTTCTTGCCCGATGTCTTGTATGTAGTGTCTTTAAAAGGCAGTACGCGATTTTCATACATCGAATTGAATTTTCCTTCCAGTAAAACCGATACCGGAATATAGCCTTTACCGGTATAATCTTTCGGATTGGTTTCTTCTGTAACCATATTCAGGCTCACTTCAACCGGAGTTCCCACTGTTTTGGAATATTGGGACGATCGCATTAAAACGGTCTTTTTGATGCCGTTTTTAAGAGTATCTATCGGGTTGGCAAATTCAAAACGAACCCCTTCAATATTTTTGACAATAGGGTTTTGGGACTGCGGATAAATAAACGGTGAATATTTCCAGAAATACTGGTCATATTGCGTGGCACTTCCTTTATCGCCGGAGGCCAGCTTGATCGGGATAGCCTGTTCGTCTTTTACCAGAGCCGGATTGATCCGGACACCGTATTTAAAGAACATATCGTTCAGGTTCAGATCTCTCGGATAGGCTAAAATAGCACCGTTTTCGTTGTACAAACTGTCCATTTCCGCCTGTACGGCATCAACCAGCCATAAGGTTTTACCACCGTTTACAATGAACTGATCCAATACCTGTTTTTCTTCTTCTGTAAAACGTTTAGTCGGTTTTGCTATAATGGCAAGATCATATTTTTTAAGCGCTAAAGCCGTTTTAACCGGGTTTTTAGCCACAGAATCCATATAGAAAGGTCCGATATAATAATTTTCACGAACGGTTTTAAGGAAATCGGCGATCTGTAATTCGTGTAGCTCGCCATTGTCTTTAATAATGGCTATTTTTTTCTCCTTGCCTTTAATAACCTTATTAAAAGCATCGGCAAAAGCATATTCTAAATGCTGTACAGAGCTCACTACTTTTTCTTCGGTAGTGGCACCCATCATGTTTTTCAGTAACTGTACTTTGGTAACCTTGTCGTTATAAGTGGCAATTGCCCACGGAAATACGACTTCCTGCGATTGTTTCCCTTTATCATCAACGGTAATGCTTATCGGGTTCATACCGCGCTGGTACATCATTTTCATGGTCGCTTCACGCTCTTCTTCTTTTTCAAGCGGGTTGACAAACTGGAAGATAATGTTGGAATTATACGCTTTGAATTCTTCCAACAGCTGACGCGTTTCTCCCTGAAGACGTTTGAATTCTCCCGGAAACTGTCCGTCTAAAAAGACATCAATATATAAAGGACTGTCAATTTTTTTAATAATCTCCAATGACGTTTCAGACAGGGTATAACGCTTATCCTGCGTTAAATCGAAACGTTTGAAAAAATAACTCCCGGCAATGTTAACGGCTAATAAAACCAGTATGACGATACCAAACTGTTTCAGGCTTTTCTTTTTATGCTCTTTCATTACCATTTCAAAGATTTAAGTTGATATACCGTTGCGGCTAAAAATAGTACGGTAATACTCAGGAAATAAATAATATCCCGGGTATCAATAACACCGCGGCTCATACTTTTAAAGTGGTAATCCATACCGAAACCGGCGATCAAATTGCTGAAACTTCCCATATAGGAAGACATGCCTTCAAATCCGAAATAGAACAGGAAGCATAAAAATACGGCAATGATAAAAGCAACGATCTGGTTGTCGGAAAGGGTAGACGTAAAGATACCGATAGCCGAATAAGCGGCAATCAGGAATAATAAACCGAAATAAGAACCCAAAGTACTTCCCATATCGATATTGCCTTCCGGACTTCCGAATTTGGAAATCACGAAAACATAAATGATCGTCGGTATGATCGCGATAACGATCAGTAAAAATGCGCCCAGGAATTTACCGTTTACAATTTCCCAGATGCTCAGGGGTTTGGTAAGCATCAATTCAATCGTTCCTTGCTTCTTTTCATCGGAAAAACTCCGCATGGTTACCGCCGGAATCAGGAAAATCAGGATCCAGGGCGATAAGGTGAAAAAAGGACTTAAATCGGCAAAACCGCTTTTCAGGATATTAAAATCTCCGTCAAATACCCAAAGAAAGAGACCGTTCAGTAACAGGAAAATTGCGATAACCAAATACCCTATGGGCGAACCGAAAAAGGATTTGATTTCTCTTAATAGTAAGGCTTTCATTTATTTTTAGTACGTTTTTATTCGTTTTTGTAATCGTGTTATGTTAAACTAACCAACTTGTCAACACTCCAGGCTTCCGGTCTGGCATTGAAAAACTGCTTGGTGTATGCCCAGACTTCCGTAAAGAGTTCCGACCTGCGGTAGTTTTCCAGATCCGCTTCCGTTTCCCAGTAACTATAGGTAAAGAAGATGGATTTATCCTGCTTGTCCTGGTATAACTCTAAAAAGTTATTGCCGGGAAAATTGCGGATTTGTTGTTTAACTTCCTGAAAATTCGTTAAAAAAGCTTCGATTTTATCTTCGTGGAAACTCATTTTTACGATGCGTACAAACATAAGGAATTATGGATTAATTTTTTGAATTAGGATTTGAAATTTATAGTAACCATATCGCGGAACTTTAAACCCAATAATGAGGTGGCAGAACCAACGGTGGACGGATTACTTTTATAGATGGCGATTTCGAGAAAATCGGCTTCATTAAAGAGTGCCAGTTTCTCGCCTTCGAAGTCTTTTAGGGTGAATCGTTCCGGAATTTTAAAATCGGAATAATTGCGGTGGATATTTTTAATGGTCTTGGTACCGAATTTAACTTCAAACAGGCGACCTCTGCCGGTTTCCTGTATCAGTTTCCGGGAAATATTGGTCACACAGTTGCCAAAATGATCAATATAAACCACATAGCCTTTAATAGAAGCGGCATCGGAAGCAACGGTAGCCTGCAGCTCACTCATTTCCTTAATGGCCGGTATTTCCCGCCCGATAACCGTCATTACACCGCCTTTGGCCAAATGACAGGCTGCCTTAACAAAAACATCCATATCGGTAGCGCCTTCCGGCAAGCGGTCGTGTATGTTGATCTCAACAATTTTCTGCGGAATGATTTTTTGGGTCAGGATACTTAAAATACCGTTATCGGCACAAATAAAGTAATGGTCGTTCCATTGCATGGCAATGTGTTTGTTCTCAAAAGTACGCTCACTGTCCACGCCAATGAGGTGTACAGTGCCTTTTGGAAAACTGCTGTATGCCGCAGTAATGATATAACTGGCTTCGGAAATATTGAACAGATCTATATTGTGGGAAATGTCGATAATCTGCACATCAGGATGTTCTGTAACAATCTTACCTTTCAATGCACCGACGAAGTGGTCTTTCAGTCCGAAATCAGTTGTTAGGGTAATTATTGACATCATTTTGTTTATAACTATTAGAGGAACTTTCCTTAAAAATTGCTAGATTTGAGATATGCAAAGCTAACTTATTTTTTTAATTAAATCTCGCTGCTTTTGAACGAAAGAACCATCGAATTGACAGACATTACCCCAAAAGAATTTTGGGGAGCTCAAGATGCTCATCTTGAAATAATTAAAAAATTATATCCGAAATTAAAAATTGTAGCCCGTGGTACATTGCTGAAAGCTTACGGAGAAAAGGAAATTTTGGACGAATTTGAAGTACGTTTCAATCGCTTGATGACCCATTTTTCACGTTATAATTCTATCGATGATAATGTGATTGAAAGAATCGTACAAACCAACAGTCAGGATGAACAGAAAATGGCCGACCATGATAAAATCCTGGTACACGGCATTGGCGGGAAACTGATTAAGGCATTAACACCGAACCAGCAGAAATTAGTCGATTTTACGATGAAAAACGACATGGTATTTGCCGTTGGTCCGGCGGGAACAGGAAAAACCTATACCGGAGTTGCTCTTGCTGTTAAAGCTTTGAAAGAGAAACAGGTAAAACGTATCATTTTAACCCGTCCTGCAGTTGAAGCAGGCGAGAATTTAGGATTTTTACCCGGTGATATGAAGGAAAAGCTGGATCCGTACATGCAGCCGTTATATGACGCGCTACGGGACATGCTGCCGCCACAAACACTGGAAGATTACATACTGAAAGGGATCATTCAGATCGCTCCGCTGGCTTTTATGAGAGGAAGGACACTGGACAATGCCTTTGTTATTCTGGATGAAGCGCAGAATACGACCCATTCGCAAATGAAAATGTTTCTGACCCGTATGGGGAAAAACGCAAAATTTATCATCACCGGCGATCCCGGCCAGGTCGATCTGCCCCGCAGAACCATTTCCGGTTTAAAAGAAGCCCTGCTGATTTTAAAGGATGTGGATGGAGTAGGGATACTGTATCTTGATGATAAAGACATCGTGCGACACCGACTGGTTAAGAAAATTATCGATGCCTATAAGAGTATTGAAAATAACGATTAAAAAAATACAAATCCGCCGCTAATTAAAGGGCGGATTTTTTATTATAAGAATTTGTTTTTTACGTACTTTTGCACCTTTAAAACAATAACAACTAACTACACACTTGTTCCATGAACACAATAACAACAACTAACTTTAATTTCCCCGGACAAAAATCCGTATATCGCGGAAAAGTAAGAGAAGTTTACAATATCAATGATGAACTTTTAGTAATGATCGCAACCGACCGTCTTTCGGCTTTTGATGTGGTGATGCCAAAAGGAATTCCTTACAAAGGACAAATTTTAAATCAGATTGCGACCAAATTCATGCAGCTGACAGCCGATATCGTTCCGAACTGGTTGATTGCCACTCCGGATCCGAATGTTGCGGTAGGGCATTTGTGTCAGCCGTTTAAAGTAGAAATGGTTATCAGAGGCTATTTAGCCGGTCATGCTGCCCGCGAATATGCTTTAGGAAAAAGAATGCTTTGCGGTGTGGAACTGGCCGAAGGGTTAAAAGAGAATGATAAATTCCCGGCCCCGATTATTACGCCTTCCACAAAAGCAGATAACGGTGAGCATGATGAAGATATTTCGCGTGAAGACATTTTAGCAAAAGGTATTGTTTCGGAAGAAGACTATATCGTTTTGGAAAACTATACCAGAGCTTTGTACCAAAGAGGAACAGAGATCGCAGCAAGCCGCGGATTAATATTGGTAGATACCAAATATGAATTCGGGAAAACCAAAGACGGAAAGATTGTTTTAATCGACGAGATCCACACGCCGGATTCTTCCCGTTATTTTTATGCCGACGGTTACCAGGAAAGACAGGATAAAGGAGAAGCACAAAAACAATTGTCTAAAGAGTTTGTACGCCAATGGCTTATTGCCAACGGTTTTCAGGGTAAAGAAGGACAGCAGATCCCTGAAATGACAACAGCATATATTGCCAGTGTTTCCGAACGTTACATTGAATTGTATGAAAATATTTTAGGAGAGTCGTTTGTAAAAGCAGATATCTCCGATATCAATGACCGAATCACCAAAAACGTATTGGAATTTCTGCAAAAGCAGTAGTCTAAATAATAATTTTAAAAGCCGGATGTAACAATCCGGCTTTTTTTATATACAACGGGCAATAAAAAAGTTTGTTTTAAAAATGGTCCGGTTGATTTATAATTTAATATTTTTTGTACATTGGCAAGACCAAGTAAACCAATAAATTATGAAAAAAAGCATGATACTGGCTTTGTCGCTGTTGTTCACGATGGGGATGTACAGCCAGAAGAAAAAAACTGTAAAAAAAGCTCCGGCTGCAAAAACACAGTCGACCGTTTTAGCGAAAGCCGATGATATTACTGCCGAGCTGGTAAAGAATAAAACACAACAATTTTTCTATGTTTTCAAAAATGAGAAAGGGGCTAAAAAGGATACCATTTTAACCAAAGCAATTGATAAAGCAGTTCCTGCCGAATGTAAGATCACCGCTTTTAAAGCAAAAGAAACACCGTTGTACTGCATTACATGGACCGAAAAAAATATAACGGAAACCAAAACAAAAAATGAAGAAGCCTTAAGTACTTTTTCTGAGATCTGGGAACCGGCAACCAAAACACAAATTTTAGCCAACGTACAGACTACCACTAAAATAAAAGAAATCGTGTTTTTAGACAAACTGCAAAACGCTTCCGAAACACAGGAGAGAATGCGCCGTGAGGGTTTTGAATTTACGTTGACCAATGAAGGCGATGTGGTTCTTAAAAACAAATCACAGGAAAGCAGGCTGACTTATAATCCTACCGATAAAAAATATGTGAATGCCGGTTCCGGAACCGGAAATTCCTCTGCACCGGCAAAGAAAAAGAGATAAAAAAAAGAACATAAAAATGCCCCCGCTTTTGGGGGTATTTTTATGGAAATAAATCTCTGATCTCGTTTTGAGTTTAAACTTCCCTGCTCCATCCGGTAATCCCAATCAATTTAATCCGAAGCATATATTGACCCTATTGTCTTAAACTTTATCGTTCAGAAAGTGAACGGTATAGGGTATTTATGGGTTCAAAAAAAGTATACTGAAAATTATACCAAATAGGTATTATTT
>NZ_DFUB01000021.1:124367-124541 GCF_002379575.1 Flavobacterium sp. UBA4197 | reverse complement strand
TTTGCTGTAAAAGCGAATATAATTGATGTCGATACAAAATTAGCGGAGAAAGTAAGCGCGACAGAACTTCATGAGGGATTGGCATTAAAAGCCGATACAACCGATGTCAATGCAAAGTTTGCTGTTAAAGCAAATATAACTGATGTCAATGCAGGACTTGCTTCAAAAGCCAAT
>NZ_DFUB01000021.1:0-124333 GCF_002379575.1 Flavobacterium sp. UBA4197 | reverse complement strand
TAAGTGCGACAGAACTTCATGAAGGATTAGTCTTAAAAGCGGACATAACGGATCTGAATTCCGGCTTGGCTCTAAAAGCAAGCAAAATCGATTTGAGTTCAGGTTTGGCAGAGAAAGTAGGCATGGTCGATTTGAATTCCGGTCTGGCTTTAAAAGCCAATACCATTGATGTTGATGGGAAATTATCTGCAAAAGCGAATATAACCGATCTGAATTCAGGATTAGCCGGAAAGGCCAATGCGAGTGATGTGGATGCGAAATTTGCGGAAACAAGCACTGTTATACAAGAAGGTTTAGCTTTAAAGGCAAGCAAAATCGATTTGAGTTCAGGTTTAGCAGAGAAAGTAGGCATGGTCGATTTAAATGCCGGTCTGGCCTTAAAAGCCAACACTATTGATGTTGATGGGAAATTATCTGCAAAAGCGAATATAACCGATCTCAATTCAGGATTAGCCGGAAAGGCCAACACAAGTGATGTGGATGCGAAATTTGCGGAAACGAGTACTGTTATACAAGAAGGTTTAGCTCTAAAAGCAAGCAAAATCGATTTGAGTTCAGGTTTAGCAGAGAAAGTAGGCATGGTCGATTTGAATGCCGGCCTGGCCTTAAAAGCCAACACTATTGATGTTGATGGGAAATTATCTGCAAAAGCGAATATAACCGATCTGAATTCAGGATTAGCCGGAAAGGCCAATGCGAGTGATGTGGATACGAAATTTACGGAAACAAACATCATTATGCATGAAGGCTTGGCATTAAAAGCCAATAAAGCCGATTTAAGTTCAGGACTTGCCGAAAAAGCAAACACGATTGACGTGAATGCCAGATTAGCCGAAAAAGTAAGTGCCGCCGAAATGTATCAGGGATTAGCGTCAAAAGCGAATGCCGCCGATGTGGATGCGAAATTTGCTGAAAGTATAACCGTTATGTATGAAGGATTGGCCCATAAAGCAGACGTACAAGGTACTTTAAATGTTAGAGGACAGTTGGGGTATGATGAGGACTTAAACGAATACAGGGAAACCGGTATTTTCTCTCAAAACTCTGATGAAGCAGCGAGATCAGGAAAGAATTATCCTTCATTTATGGCAGGGATGTTAACCGTTGTCAGAAATTATAAAGATGAGGTGATGTGCTATCAGACCTACCATACCTATGGAACGAACAATATGATATACCATCGTGCATTTTATAACGGGGAGTGGTCTCCCTGGAATGGTATGACCAATAGTGGCGGCGATTATCTGCGCAAAACAGGAAATGAAACAAAAACAGGAAATTTAGGAATTGAAGGTGCTTTTGCTTCTCTGGATAAATCCGAGGATAGCTCACTAAGACTGGAGACCAATAAACTGCAGATACCGAATATACAGGGAGGCAATTACGGCCAGAAATACAGTAAGGATATAAGTCTGCAAAGGCAGGGAGGTAATGTCGGGATAGGGACATCGGCACCTGTAGCAAGATTAGATGTTGAAGGAACTGGTAACTTTTCGGGTGAGCTGACCATTGCTCCTGCTACATTGCCAAATGGTGCTGTTAATTTAGCTCAATTAGCTATGGAGCCCGGAGATAAAAATGAGAAAGGCTATTTGAAAATCCTTACGTTTTATCATAATCCGTCCGAAAAATATGAAGACAAGGATCTGGTAAATGCACAAATAAAATACATAGTATGTTTCAGGACAGATGACGGAAAGTATTTTTCACCATACATTGTTGAACCGCACAATTACGAATTCTTTGATAAAGAAGGTATGCTCTCTTTCAATATGGCAGACAAGAGCTATATCGTAGTCAACTATATAAAAAGGAACTACTAAACACAAAACCTCACAGGTATTTCAATCTGCCTGTGAGGTTTTTTAAGGCATACTGCCTTAGCCGGAAGAACAATCAAAAACAGACACATAAAGTATTACAATCCGGGTTTTCCCGGCTTGTGCGCGGTTATTGGTATGTGGTTGGTATTTAGTTGTTTGGTTTTTTAAAACGGTAAATTTTACGACTTACTGCAACTACTGAATACAGCGCCCGAAAAAATACTTTTTGAGAAAAAAAATAGTGAATTTTGAACTTCAGAAGTTTAAAAAACAAACACCAAAAATACAATGGAGTCAAAAAAATTACAGCAAATATTCAGTTATCTAGAACAAGTAATTATCTGGCGAATTAACAATCCTTCAAAAGATTTCAATATAGAAGCACCTGGATTTAGCACTAGTGACCATGAAGGCTTTCCACTAGGAGACTATATCTCGGAAAAAGAGCTTGTCCATCAGGAAGTTGTCATTCTCTTAATGGCATTGATGCCAAGATTGGACCCGGCGTTGTTACGACGTATTTATTTAGAGGTACCCAATAGTGTATTGTTTGACGTATGTTCAACCAATGATAGCGGCAGGCTTTTTTATCCAACAGTCGAAGCGGTACAGTATATTTTAGGAGGAAGCTGTATTGCAGGGCGATTACAGGTATTGCAATATTTTGATGACTCGAATATCTTAATAAAAGAAAACATTATAAAGCTGGCAAATCAGGATGAAGACGCAATTGGCAGTAAGATAAATGTCACGCAGGAAGCTTTTAACCGCATCCTGCAGGGCGTAGAATTATTGCCAAAAATGAGTAAAGATTTTCCGGCAGAACAATTACACACCCGCAGATCGTGGAGCGACCTCATACTTCCCCAATCCACGTTAAACGAACTTCAAAGCATAGAAGCCTGGTACAGTAGCAGTAATATACTCATGGAGGAATGGGGTATGCAAAAAACCTTAAAACCAGGCTTCCGGGTGTTGTTTTACGGCGATCCGGGTACGGGTAAAACATTGGCCGCAAGCCTTTTGGGGAAATATATAAACCGGCCTGTTTTTAGAGTGGATGTTTCCATGCTGGTTTCGAAATACATTGGTGAAACGGAAAAACATTTGGCCAAGCTTTTTGATAAAGCAGAAAACAAAGACTGGATACTGTTTTTTGACGAAGCCGATTCCATTTTTGGTAAACGTACGAACGTTCGCGATGCACACGATAAATATGCCAATCAGGAAGTTTCCTATCTGTTACAGCGAATCGAAACCTTTTCGGGATTGATCATACTCGCATCAAACTATAAAAACAATATGGACAAAGCCTTTACGCGACGCTTTCATAGCTGCATCAGATTCAATAGTCCCAAGCATGAGGAGCGTCTGCGTATCTGGCAACATAATTTGCCCAAACAATTGAACTTAGAAAATATTGACTTAAATGATATCGCCAGACGCTATGAACTGACAGGTTCAAATATCATGAATGTCATTCAGGATATAAGTTTGAAAACAATAGCTTCAAAATCGGCCGATTACAAAGTAAGCCTGGACGTATTGAAGGAAAGTATTCAAAAAGAATATTTAAAAGAAGATCGAATATTCGCATAAACTGCTTAACAATCAAGTAAGCCTCCCAAAATCAAATTACAATCGTCTGATTTTTTGATTTTTTTTCAGACAGTAATGTGCTATAGGGGATGTAACGCATACCGTTACGCCTTGTATAGTGCAAAACTGTATCACAAAACCAAGAAAATAATATAATAGTAAGGTAAATGAACGCAGAGAAAGAGAGTAATCCGAAGAAAGCAGCGCATAAGAAAGAACAGAAACAGGCAGTGATTTTGCCTCTTTCTCTGCGCGAAACTGAGAATGCCAATTCTCAAACGCAGGACCCAAATATACAGGAAAGACCAGCTTCCGTTGAGAATAGCAGCCCGACGTCCGGTAATGAAAGCATTCCGGCGGTTCATGGCTCCAGTCCGGCGTATTCCGATGGTGCTGAACAAAAGTACCAACAACTTCAGACCAGTCTTGAGAAAACAGGGGAATTGGATCATCCTGATACCAAACAGAAAGAGATGGAGTATAAGAGTACGCTGGGCATTAGTGAATTGAGGGAATACCACGATGCTAAGCCGGCGGAAGCGAAACCGGCTGCAGCTGCTCAGGCAGATAAAAAAGAGGAACTGGTTCCGGTGGCTACTGCCGCGGGTACATCCAGTACGGATACTCCGCTTAAATCGCCAGCAATTGTTGATAAAGGAGAAGTAGTAAATACAGAATCGTTGGAACCGGTTGCCGACAAAGAGGAAGTACCGGAAGCTGAAGATGCAACACCGAAGACGGCTACGGCCAATCCTGTTTTCCTGGAAATGCAGGATCAGATAACGACAACAGCAAAAGCACAACGAAAACATGGACCAGCCGGTAAAGCATCACAGGATGCACAGGCTGCAGCACCTTCTCCGTCAAACGAGCGCCAAAGTAAGGCACAAGCCGGGCAGGTGAAAAAAATGAGTGAGCAGGAACCGGGTACGTTTAGTGCAGCTGCTTTTAAAGCCGAACTGAAAAAGAAAATTGCCGGGATGCAGCTTCCTAAAAATGAAGAGCAGGCCGACAATTTTGAAAAAAATAACAACATCAAACAGGTAAACGAGCAGGCAATGGGCTCGGTGAAAAAAGAGAAAAATGCCGCTTCGGGAAGTATCGCGAATACGACATCTCAAAAACCGGATACAGGAGCACAACCTGTTCGAAATGTTGCCAAAATGCCAACGCCGGATCATGGTAAAGCTCCGTCAGCTATTAATGCGTCTAAGGCAATGCCGTCAAAAAGAGATGCTGCTAACATTGAAAAACCGATTCAGTCAGAAACAGACAGCATTGATAACCAGATGAAAGAGCATGGTGTTACGGATAGCATGCTTGCCAACTCTAATGAACCTTCATTTAAAGGGGCTTTAGATGAGAAAAATAAAGCAAAAGAGCAAAGTAAGGCGGCTACAAACCAGTTTAGAACCGAGGAAGGTCAGCAAATAAACAAAACTCAGAATGAAGCTCAGGCACAAGCGGCACAGCAAATTTCGGGTATGCATGGCACACGTAAGGGCGGATTGGATAAAGTGCTTGGAAACCAACAGCAAACGGCGTCGAAAGATACCGAGAAACGTAAAGAGATTGCGGATAAGATCAATAAAATTTATGGGGATACCAAAAAAGATGTTGATGATATTCTAAATGGTCTTGATGATACCGTTGCGGGTAAATTTGCAGCAGGTAGTAAAGCTGCAAAAATTGCTTTTGAAAACCATGTGGACAAGGAGATGACAGCCTATAAAAAGAAACGTTACGGCGATTCCTGGTTGGACTGGAGAAATCTAAAACGTGTAAAAGATGCCGTTGTAGGTCTTCCACCGGAAGTTAATGAATTCTTTACAAGTGGAAAAGAAGTTTATATCAAAACGATGGATGTTTACATTGACAATATCGCTAATGTTGTAGCATCACAACTTAACGCAGCAAAAAGAAGAATTGCTACCGGTAAAAAAGAGGTACAAAATTATGTAGACACGTTATCGCCAAGTTTAAAGAAACTGGGAGCAGCTGCGATCAGCGAAATCCAGGGTAAATTCAATGCACTTGAAAAAGATGTAGACAGTAAAAAAGATGCACTTATTGATGTATTGGCTAAGAAATATGTTGAAAATATTGAAGCTGTCGATGCCAGAATTAAAGCGTTAAAAGAACTGAACGGCGGTTTAGTGGGTATGGCATTAAAAGCCCTGAGCGGTGTTTTTGCCTTCATCATTGAAGTGAAAAACACATTGATGAGCCTGTTGGCGAAAGTGGTTGAGGTTGTAGGAGCTATTATTATGGACCCTATAGGATTCTTCGGTAACCTTATCGCGGGTGTTGGACAAGGATTTTCAAACTTTACGACAAATATCTGGACACACCTTAAAACCGGATTCTTTAGTTGGTTAACAGGAGCGTCAAAAGGGATTACGATTACCATGCCGGAAGATATCTTCTCATTAAAAGGAATTTTCTCGATAACCATGCAGGTACTTAGCCTGGGTTGGGAAGGTATACGTTCTATCGGAGCCACTGTAGTAGGGGAACCGTTAATGAAAGTACTGGAAACAGGTGTTGAAATAGTACAGGTGGTACGAAAAGATGGTATTGCAGGACTTTGGGAATATCTGAAAGATCAATTCCAGGATTTGAAGGAAACCGTTATGGATGCCATTATGGATATCATTCAAAACCAGGTTATTCAGGCCGGTATCAAATGGATTTTAGGATTGTTATCACCTGTGGGAGCCTTTGTAAAAGCTATTATGGCTATTATAGATGTAGTGAAATTCTTTGTACAGCGTGCCGCACAGATTGCCGAATTAATTAAAGCCTTTATGGATAGTGTGGCAGCAATTGCCAGCGGTAAAGTGGGCGCAGTGGCCGTAGCGATTGAAAATGCATTAGCAAAAGCCATACCGGTATTGATTGGGTTATTAGCTTCGATATTAGGTATCAGCGGACTGGCTGATAAGGTGCTTGCTGTGATCCGAAAGATACGTCAGCGTATTGTGGCCGGAATTACCAGGTTTTGGAACTTTGTGAAGGAGAAGGGGAAAGGGCTGCTTAGTAAAGTTGGTATTGGTAAAAAGGATAGCAAGACCAAAGAAGAGAAGAAAAAAGAGAAACCTCAGGATAAACGAACTCCGGTAGAAAAACAAAAAGATCTTGATGCTGGTGTGAAAAAAGGAACGGAACTATTAAGAGATAATAATTTAGATAAAAAAGAAATTCAGAAACGTTTAGAGGTTATAGAAGATACTTATGATTTGCAAGAACTCAAAATAGTTACTGATAGAACTGAAGAGGGTAAAGAAACGGTGCATATTCATGGTAAAGTCAACCCTGAAAAGGATGGGGAGCAAGTCAATAGAATAACCAATAATGATAAAAAAGTTAGTGGTTGGTTGTTGACTCCGACTGATGTAAAAGATCATAATAAAAGTGAATTAGAAATCACTGAACAACGAGATGGTGAAGCCTATGTAGGATATAAAGCCAAAAATGAAGCTGAACATGGTGTTATTGTTGGTCGATCAGGAACGACAAATTCTTTTGTCAGAAAATTAAAAGAAGATAATAAATATGGGGATTATTATAATAGATTAACTGGTTTAGAATTGTCTAAAAGAATGAATATTATAAGTGGCGGAAGCTCAACTCATAATAAATTTTATCCGGTAGGTATTAAAGAAAACCTTTTGTCTGATGGTAGAAAAGAGATCACATATAGATATGCTGATGGAGAACAACAATTTACTGTAATTCTAAATGCGGATGGTTATCCAACTTCTATAAAAGGTGATAAGCTTACAATACATGATTTGGGTAGAGGGACTACTCAGGATAGCGAGGGCAAAATTATAAATGCAGGCATGGATGCAGCTCACTTAATAGCTAATATGTTTGGTGGTTCTGGTTATAGAGAGGCACAGAATATTATTGCTACAAGTGCGGAGTATAATCAAGTTGTAATGAGAGAAAAAGAAGATTTAATTTTAGCTTATGTTAAAGGGGAAAAAACTGCAAAATATTTTAGTATGCAAGTCGATTTGGAATTTGTAAAAGATAATACTACTTTTGAGATTGCAGCCATACGTAAAGCATTGGCCGACCATGCAAGAGCCGACGATGATAGACATGGTCTTTCTGATGCAGCGCTTCTGCAACAAATAGAAACAAGATTGAAGCAAACCAATCAAAAAAGAGTAAAAAAAGTTATTTATAGAGTTGAATTGTTTACTGATGGTGATATAAGTATAAAAAAACAACCGTTTTTTATAAATGAACCAGACTTATTATTCGGAACAAGATAAAATTTAAAATAAATATGGATAGAATAAAAGAATTTATTGAAAGCTTTATTGAAAGCGAATATGATTGTAACCGTAATGAATATTTGTCTTCTGTAACAGATGAAGAGTTCGATTTATTAAAAAATAAAGCACTTAAGTTTTACCATTCGCGTGATTCTGGTAGTTTGTTTGTTAGAGGAATTGC
Organism: Flavobacterium sp. UBA4197; assembly: GCF_002379575.1. NCBI lineage: Bacteria > Pseudomonadati > Bacteroidota > Flavobacteriia > Flavobacteriales > Flavobacteriaceae > Flavobacterium > Flavobacterium sp. UBA4197. The sequence goes on along the minus strand of NZ_DFUB01000021.1, from coordinate 116,441 downwards.
AGAAGAAAACCTGCAATATTTTACAGAGGAAGAGATAAAAGCTTTTGAGAAAAACTCTATTGCTGCTATACCTCGGACCTTATTTCAAATCAAGTATTATCAGGGACCTATATTGGGAGATGCTTTGAAACGTATTGTTACAGGTAGCGATTTATATGCGTGTTATGTAGGTTATACATCTGAAGGAGGAAGAGATCTTTATTTTTCTTCAATCTTTTATGTTTCGGAAACCAATGAAGGGTTGAAAATCATTTATAGGAAAAGTTTTGATTCTGATACTGGTGTCTGGTATCATCCCGTAGATTTGTCTGTAGGGACTGTGATAGATGAAGGTAAACTTATTGAAGTAGAAAAATATCAAGAACCAGAAGAAGTAACTAGTTTAGCAGATTATAACGCTGAATAGAATTTATTTTATATTTACAATGAATAAAAAATCAAAGCCTCTTTTAAAGAGGCTTTGATTTTTTATACGCTTAAATGTCGATAGATGGAATTTCTAATTTTCAATGGATATCTTTATAAATGGAGTTATGACTAATATTAGATATGGTTATGGGATATGGTTATGGGATATGGTTATGGGATATGGTTTGCCCTTTAAACCTTCTTATGTATTTATAGAAATAATTAATCAGATTGTATAATAAGCTTATAGGAGGTTATTTATAAATAACAGCAGGCCATAAGTAAAGACCTATTAAGGCAAGAACCCACAATTTGCAAACAGCTATAAAACAAAAAAAAGCTCCAAACTATGTTTGGAGCTTTTGTACTCAAGGCGGGACTTGAACCCGCACGAACATTACTGTTCACTGGATTTTAAGTCCAGCGTGTCTACCAATTCCACCACTCAAGCTTATATTCTTTGAAAATATAAAATCGATTTTGAGAATAATGCGATACGTTTCTGTATTGCGTTGCAAAGGTAGTATTAAATTTTAATTTCACAAGCTTTCTTAAGGAATACGAATGAAAAAAAATACAGAGAATACGGTATATTGCTGAGGTAAGGAGGATTATCGGCCCGATAAATGTGAGGTTATTTTTAAAGCGATGACTTAAAAGAATATCTCTTCGGTAAAATCCAGCACTTCTGCGGCTTCAACATTGCGCTGTATCTCTTCAATACCTTTCGCAATACGCAATTCGGTGGTGAATTTTCTGCTGGTAGCGCAAATCTGATCCTGAACCACCACTCTGAAAAAATACTTGCCGCTGGAAGTCTTAAATCGGAGAAATAACATCTTCTCAAAATAGATCTTCATGATCTGGATGTCTCTCACGCATTCTACTTTCTGATTGTAGCTGGCTCCGGTTAAAATTATCTTACCTTTCCTGGAAGTGTAATTAAAACGATACTGTCCGTTTTCTCTTTTTGTAATAACAAATGCTCCCATTTAGTGCTGCTTTCTTGTAAAATTCGGACGGCAAAACTAACAAAAAAGTCCCGATTTACGGGACTTTTCTTTATGCTTCTTTCTGCATTTCTTTCTTTTTCGCTACGTCGTTTTTAACATAACTTGATTTGCAGTTCCAACCTCCTGAGCATGATGCTGATAAAACGGAAACAGAAATAATTCCCGCTAAAATTAATTTTTTCATGATTCTATTTTTGTATTATAAATTCTACTCTTCTGTTTTTGCTTTCCTGCTCTTCGGAACAATTCCCTTTGCATTTAAACTTTAATTGTGTTTTACCGTATCCTTTGTAAGCCAGGCGGTTCTCACTAACACCGTGCTGTATAAGATAAGCGTAAGCTGCTGCAGCACGTTTTTCGGATAAGGTCATGTTGTAATCTGCTTTTCCTTTGGAATCCGTATGTGCATTGATGTTGATCTTCATGTCCGGATTCGCTTCCAGGGCATCGATAATTTTGTTTAACGAAAGCTCTGATTCTTTTTGTAGCGATGCTTTGTTAAAATCGAAATAGATATTCTCAATTTCAATAGCGCTGTCTGTTATGTTGGCTTTTGTCTGAACTAGGGCAATGTGTTTGTTGTAATGTGTGGCGTTACCGTCCGGTTTGAAAAATATAGTATTCGGCAGATAACCTTCTTTGTTTGTTTCGATGCTGTAAGCCGATAGCGGATTCATTTTCAGGGCAATGTTACCATGAGCATCAGATGTTGTTTTCTTGATGATTTCGCCAAACTCATTTTTAATAACGATGCTGGCATTGGGTAAAGCAGTTTTAGTGATGCTTTCTTCTACTACGGCATTGAAATTTTGTTCTAGTTCTACTAATTCGAATTTGTAAATGTCAAAATCGGACTTGTCGGCCTTTCTGTTCGAAGAAATATATCCCTTAGCGTTATTGCTGAAGGTAAACGCAATCTCATCATTATGAGTGTTGATGGTTTCTCCCAGGTTGGAACGATTGGTGATAGCCTTGTTTGTTAAAGAAACTCTGAAAACATCATATCCGCCAAAAGTCTCGTGTCCTTTGGAAGAAAAATAAATGTATTTCTGGTCTGCAGTAGCATAAGGATATTTCTCGTCTTTATCGGAGTTTACCGTCGGACCCAAATTGGTTACATTTTTCAATGTTCCGTCAGCAAGTACATCGGCACTGTAAATATCAAATCCTCCAAAACCACCTTTCATATCCGACGCGAAGTAAATCTTCTTGCCGTTAGCATTCATATAAGGCGTTTCGATTGAATAATCACCGTTTATTGATAGTTCCTGGATATCTTTCCAGTATCCTTTTGTTTCCAGGTCAAGCGTCGCCTTTTGAAGCGAATATTGATTAGGATTGTTTTCTTTCGCTTTTGTTAGGTAAATTGTTTTCTCATCCGGAGAAAAAGTCACTCCGCCTTCATCGGTATCGGCATCCAGTAATTTCGAGAAAATAACCGGACGTAAAAGATTTCCGTTTTTGTCAAGATCGGTACAGAAAAGATTGTTGTAAGGCGTGTTCGTTACCGGATCAACGGAAACTTTGGCAAACCCTCTTTTTTTGTTGGACAAAATAAGGTACTTGTTCATAAAGAAAGCTGTTCCTACTTCGGATAACTCAGTATTTACGCCTGAATCGAATGTAGTAAAGCTTAAACCGTTACTTTGCGGTAATTTATATGTTTTATTGGAATTACTCTGCCCCTGGGCGAATAATTGTGATGAAAATAATAAAGAACAAACAATAATTTTGAAGGGTTTCATTTTGCTATGTTATCAACGTTTCTGGTATAATCTTTATGGATGTGACGAATATATACCCGATTATTATGATTACGTTAATAAATCTTTAAACGGATGTAAATAATCGATAAAGTGCAACGGTGTAAAATAAAGACTACAATTTGAGAATTTCGTAAAACTTTAAGAAATAACAAAAGTGCGTGAAAATGTGATATTTATATAAATAAAAAAAGCTCCAAACGTTAGTTTGAAGCTTTTGTACTCAAGGCGGGACTTGAACCCGCACGAACATTACTGTTCACTGGATTTTAAGTCCAGCGTGTCTACCAATTCCACCACTCGAGCATTGTAAGGTAGTTGAGCGAAAAACGGGATTCGAACCCGCGACCTCAACCTTGGCAAGGTTGCGCTCTACCAACTGAGCTATTTTCGCATTTTCATTCTCTTTTTGAACTTCGCTATACTTGTTCTGTATTGCGGATGCAAATTTAGTACATAAATCTAATTACACAAGAAATATTCAGAAAAAAAACAAAACTTTTTTTTAATTTATTGATAACCTTTGGTTTAAAAATAAATTATTTTTTGGTTAACATCCGTTTAATCTCGTTTAGCTTCATTAAAGCCTCCACAGGAGTCAGCGTATTGATGTCAATATTGAGAATCTCTTCTTTGATTTCTTCCAGTAGCGGATCGTCCAGATTGAAAATACTCAGCTGCATTTCTTCTTTATCCGACTTAACACCGGCTAAAGCTTCGCTCGAATGATCTTTTTCCAGTTTCTTTAATAACTTCTGGGCTTTCTGGATTACCGTTTGCGGCATACCGGCCATTTTAGCCACATGGATACCAAAACTGTGCGCACTGCCGCCTTTTACCAGTTTACGGATGAATAATACCGTATCCTTTAATTCCTTTACGGAAACGTTGAAATTCTGAACCCCTTCAAAGATCACTTCCATCTCATTCAGTTCGTGGTAATGTGTGGCAAACAATGTTTTTGGTTTTGCCGGATGTTCATGTAGATATTCGGCAATGGCCCAGGCAATGGAAATACCGTCATAAGTACTCGTTCCGCGGCCGATTTCGTCCAGCAGAACAAGACTTCTGTTGGAAATATTATTCAAAATAGATGCCGTTTCATTCATTTCCACCATAAACGTCGATTCTCCCATCGAAATATTGTCGGAAGCGCCCACACGGGTAAAGATTTTATCGACTATGCCCATTCGCACACTTTCAGCCGGAACAAAGCTGCCCATCTGTGCCAGTAATACAATAAGGGCTGTCTGACGCAATATGGCTGATTTACCCGACATGTTCGGTCCGGTAATCATGATAATTTGCTGCGTTTTGTTGTCTAAGAAAACATCATTGGCAATATAAGGCGTACCCACTGGTAACTGCTTTTCAATTACCGGATGGCGTCCGTTTTTAATATCCAGTTCAAAACTCTCGTCCAGTACCGGCTGTATATAATTGTTTTCGATTGCCAGCTGCGTAAAAGAGGTAAGGCAATCCAGCTGCGCTACTAAATTAGCGTTTAGCTGAACTACTTTGATATAAGTCGAAATCCAGAGCACCAGCTGTTCGAATAGTTCTACTTCCAGTTTGTAGATCTTCTCTTCAGCGCCCAGGATTTTGCTTTCGTATTCTTTTAACTCTTCCGTAATATAACGCTCGGCATTCACCAAGGTCTGCTTGCGGATCCATTCGGCAGGAACTTTGTCTTTATGTGTGTTACGAACCTCAATATAATACCCGAAAACGTTGTTAAAGGATATTTTTAAAGAAGGAATTCCGGTTTTCGAACTTTCGCGTGCTTCCAGTGCTTCCAGGTATTCTTTTCCGGAAAAAGCGATACTGCGCAGCTCGTCCAGTTCTTCGTGGATTCCGGTTGCAATAGCGTTTCCTTTATTGATCGAAACCGGTGCTTCCGGATTTAAAGTCGCTTTGATTTTTTCACGCAGTACTTCGCAGGCGTTTAATTTGTCTCCGATATTTCGCAACGAAGCATTGGTGCTTTCCATTGCCAGCGTTTTGATCGGGACAATAGCATCCAGCGAGTTGCACATATATACAATTTCGCGCGGACTTACTTTTCCGGTAGCTACTTTTGAGATCAGACGCTCCAGGTCGGATATCTGTTTAATCTGATACTGTACTTTTTGTAACTCGTCTCCGTTTTCCTTGAAATAAGCCACTACTTCATGGCGGTCTTTAATGCGTTGCGCATCTTTCAGCGGAAGTGCCAGCCAGCGTTTCAGCAAACGGCTTCCCATAGGCGAAAGCGTTCTGTCGATAACGTCTAAAAGCGTTACGGCATTCGGATTCGTACTGTGGTATAATTCCAGGTTCCGGATTGTAAAACGGTCCATCCACACATAGGCATCTTCGGCGATACGGTGAATGGAAGTGATATGTTGTATTTTGTTATGCTGTGTTTCCGATAAATAATATAAAATAGCTCCCGAAGCGATTAAGCCCTCCGGAAGTTCTTCAATACCAAACCCTTTTAATGAATTGGTCTGGAAATGATTCGTCAGCGTTTCAAAAGCATAGTCTTCTTTAAAGATCCAGTCTTCCAGGAAGAAAGCATGGAAATTTTCGCCAAAAGCCGCTTTAAACTGATTTTTATGGTTTTTCTGAACCAGGATTTCACTCGGACTGAAATTCTGCAACAGCTTGTCGATATATTCTTCATTACCCTGTGAGGTTAAAAACTCTCCGGTAGAAACATCAAGAAAAGATACACCTAAAAGTTTTTTGCCAAAATGAACGGAAGCCAGGAAGTTATTGGATTTGGAGCTAAGCACTTCATCGTTTAGCGCTACACCCGGAGTAACCAGTTCTGTAACCCCGCGTTTCACGATGGTCTTGGTCATCTTGGGATCTTCCAGCTGGTCGCAAATCGCAACACGAAGTCCGGCTTTTACCAGTTTGGGCAAATACGTATTTAACGAATGGTGCGGGAATCCGGCTAAAGCGGTTTCAGAATCCGAACCGGCACCGCGTTTGGTCAGGGTGATTCCTAAAATCTGGGAAGCACGAACAGCATCGTCACCAAAAGTTTCGTAAAAATCACCCACACGGAACAGCAAACAGGCATCGGGATATTTCCTTTTGATTTCATTATATTGCTTCATTAGGGGCGTTTCTTTCGGAGTTTTTTCTTTTGTTGACAAGGCTTAAAGATTTAAATATTCGTAAAGAGCGAAATTAAGGATTTTTTATAATAGAAAAATAAGATGTTTTGAACATAATGTTTTAAAAGCAAAAAGAAAAACATTCGGGGATTCTGTCAAATTTTATAATTAATTTTGCCCTCAATTATTTACAACAAGATGAGAAAACTTGCCAATAGCGAATTAGAAAGAAAGAATGTAGCGGAATTTAAGGAAGCGGAAAAAACACCAATTATCATTATACTGGACGATATCCGCAGCCTGCACAATATCGGTTCGGTTTTTAGAACAGCTGATGCTTTTTTAATTGAAAAAATCTATTTGTGCGGTATCACGGCAACGCCTCCCAATAAAGAGATCCACAAAACTGCATTGGGCGCAACCGATACGGTAAGCTGGGAATATGCCAAAGACGTCCTGGAAGTAATTGAAAACCTGAAAAAAGAAAAGGTTGCTGTTTTTGCGATTGAACAGGTGGAACACTCCGTTTTATTGCAGGATTTCACACCGGAAACCGGTAAGAAATATGCACTGGTTTTTGGAAACGAAGTAAAAGGCGTTTCGCAGCAGGCAATCCATGAATGTGACGGAACAATTGAAATTCCGCAATTGGGTACGAAACACTCGTTGAATATTTCGGTTAGTGCCGGAATTGTGGTTTGGGATTTATTTAAAAAACTGCAGTTTCCCGGTTAAGACTGCATTTTTTCCTGGATCTGTTCCAGAATGCTCAGGTAATCTTCCTGGTTTTCCACAAAATCATAGTCGGAAACATCAATAATCAACACATTAAGGCTCGTCTGCGATTTGATATAATCCAGATAGCCGCGGTTAATTTTGTCCAGGTATTCTGCGGGAATTTCCTGTTCATAAGAACGGCCTCTTTTTTTGATGTTTTGCAGTAAGCGTTCTGTGTTTTGGTAGAGGTATACATACAATCCCGGTTTGGGCATTTCTTTATAGATAATGTCAAACATGGTTTTATACAGGCGGAACTCGTCCGACCCTAACGTCACTTTTGCAAAAATCAGCGATTTAAAAATGTGATAGTCGGCAACGATAAAATCTTTAAACAAATCAAACTGTGCCAGGTCATCCGACAACTGCAAATAACGATCGGCTAAAAATGACATTTCCAGCGGAAACGCATAACGGGCCTGATCTTTATAGAATTTGGGTAAAAACGGATTGTCGGCAAAACCCTCCAGAATCAGTTTGCCGTTAAAATCTTCGGAAATTTTGGTAGCCAGAGTCGTTTTTCCGGCGCCGATGTTGCCTTCAATTGCAATATAATTAAAATGATGCATTTCAAACTTCTCTACCGGAGAAACAAGCTTGCCGGCAATTGTGCAGTGGCTGGTGTCTGCTGTAGTGGCGATTAGCTCTGAAATACTTTTCTTTAAAACCGGATGTTCCCATTCCAGATTTAAATCTTTAAAAGGTAGTAATACAAAAAGACGGTTTTGCATTTGCGGATGCGGAATCGTTAGTTCGTTAGTAGTTATTACCGTTTCGTTAAAAGCAATAATGTCTACATCGATCATTCGTGCCTGGTAACCTTGCTGTTCGTTCCGGGTTCTTCCGAGCTTTTTTTCAGCAGAAAGAATCTTTTTAAGGATGGTTTCGGCAGAAAAATAAGTGTGAAGCACAATGGCGCAATTGTAAAAAGCATCACTTTCAAAACCCCATGCGGGTGTTTCGTACAGGCGGGATACGCGAATTACGGTTCCTATGCTTTTGTGGATCAGATTGATACACTGCTGGATGTTCTCCAAACGATTTCCCTGATTGCTTCCTAATGATAATACAACTTGATTCTGACTGCGCATACGGCAAAATAACTAAAAGAATTTTAGAATTGGAGTATATTTGTGGGAAGTGTTGATAAGTTCTTGATAAAGCCGGGCCAAACAGCTTTCTTTGACTTCTTTTGTAACATTTATCGAAAAAAAACTACTTATAGTAAAAAGAAATAAAATGAAATTTATAGGAAATGTAATCGCAACTGTAGTCGGACTATTCGTTTTTTTTATGATGTTGTTTTTTGGGATTGTGCTGATCGGAGCAATCTTTGGAGGCGATAATGATAAGATAAAAGTAAAAGATAATTCCGTCATAGAACTGGATTTGTCTGAAGTGACGCATGATTATGGCGGAAAATTTAACTTCACCGATTTTAATTATTTTGAAGCAAAACACGATGGTGTAGTCGATGTTTTAAATGCAATCGATGCGGCTAAAAAAGACGATCGGATCAAAGGGATTTCTATTGTAAACAATGCTTCCATGCTGGGAATGGCACAAAGAAAAGCCGTTCGTAACAAACTGGAAGAATTTAAAAAATCAGGAAAATTTGTTGTGGCTTACGCCAATGCCTATACGCAGGGAGAATATTATTTAGACTCTGTTGCCGATACACTTTATGTGAATCCGGTGGGAGAGCTGGACTTTAAAGGACTGTCTACAGAAATCTTATTCTTCAAAGATTTTCAGGAAAAATCAGGGATCAAGATGGAAGTTATCCGTCACGGAAAATATAAAAGTGCTGTAGAACCGTTTCTGGAAAACGAAATGAGTCCGGCAAACCGGGAACAAATGACCGTTTTATTAAACTCTGTCTGGACAACGGTAGTTGATGATATTTCGAAAAGCAGAAAAATACCGGTGGACAGTCTGAATGTTATTGCAACAAATCTTGGAGCAAGAACTCCGGAAATGGCAAAAAACAAAAAACTGATCGATAAGATTGGTTATGAAGACGAATTCCATGACGGTATCCGTAAAGCCTTAAAAGTTGAAAAAGGAGAAGAATACAATAAAGTGAACATACTGGATTATGCCCGTAATGTAGCGACGACCAATGAAGAGTATTCAACGAAAGACAGAATTGCCATTATTTATGCACAGGGTGAAATTTTATCGGGTGAAGGGGATGTAACCTACATTGGTGAAGGTTCAATGCGACGTTCTTTGGAAGCGGCCCGTAATGACGATAATGTAAAAGCGATTGTTTTGAGAATCGACAGCCCGGGTGGAAGTGCCTTAACATCGGAACTGATCTGGAGAGAAATTGAACTGACCAAAAAGAAAAAACCGGTAGTGGTTTCCATGGGTAACCTGGCAGCTTCCGGCGGATATTATATTGCCTGCAATGCCAATACTATTTTTGCAGAACCCAATACAATCACCGGTTCTATCGGGGTATTCGGAACCTTGCCGAACTTTAGTCCGCTGGCTAAAAAAATAGGGATCAATGCCGAACAGGTAAGAACCCATCAGAATGCGTCCGGATACAGCGTTTTTGAACCGATTGACGAGAACTACAAAAATGTGGTTTTAGAAGGTGTGGAAAACATCTATAAAACATTTGTGAGCCGTGTGGCAACCGGAAGAAAAATGACTTTCGCACAGGTAGACAGCATTGCGCAGGGACGTGTCTGGGCAGGAAGAGATGCAATCAAAGTAGGATTGGTAGACAAAATGGGCGGTATGGATGAAGCCATCAAACATGCAGCTTCTTTAGCCAAAATTAAAGAATACAAAACGGAAAGTTTCCCGGAATATGATAAAACGCTGCAGGACATGCTTCACAATTTTACCGGAATATCCATGTTCCAGGGAAGAGAAGCTTTGATCAAAGAACAGATAGGTGAAGAAAGCTACCAGATTCTGGAGCAGATCAGAAAAGCCAATCAGCAAAGAGGCGTACAGGCGTTAATGCCGTTCCAGTTAGTGATCCGATAATCCCCAACGTACTGTAGAAAAATGCTACAGCACAAACATCGGTAATCGTGTTGAAACAAAACGGGTTCCGGAAACGGACGTAATAACGTACTATTCAACGATTTTTATACTAAACCAACTTATTTTCTGTTCGCATTAAATAAGTTGGTTTAATTTTTGTAGTAAATTCGTAAGATAAATATTTCGAGTTATGTTAAAGAAAATTCTAAAAGGTTTCGGTGTGTTTTTATTGCTGTCAATAATCACCTTAGCCGCTGTTCCGTTTTTGTTTAAAGACAAAATAAAAGAATTGGTGGTAAAAGCCATTAATGATAAAGTGGATGCCAAAGTGGCTTTTGATGATGTGGATTTAAGCCTGTTTAAGAGCTTTCCGAATGCAAATGTTACCATTGATAAGATCAGCATCATTAATAAGGCGCCTTTTGCCGGCGACACCTTGTTTTATGCCGGTGAGGTAAACCTGAAAATGTCCATTAAGGAACTCTTTAAAAAAGACGGGGAAACGATGAAAGTGGACGGATTCTATTCCGAAAACGGAGTCGTGAACATCATCTTCAATAAAGACGGTGTGGGAAATTTTGACATTGCCTTAAAAGATGAAAAAGAAAATGACCCTTCAGAGAGTAAGCCGTTTGCGTTGAATCTTAAGAAATATGAAATAAAAAACCTGCGATTCACATATCTTGATGAAAAGTCAAAAATCAAAATGGTGGTCGATAGCCTGGATCATGAAGGAACCGGTAATTTTGCCGCGCAAAAGCTGGATCTGGTAACAAAATCATCGGCAAAATTATCATTGGTGATGGATAAGATGCAATACATGAAAAACGTATCGCTGAATCTGGATGCTGTTTTGGGTATTGATCTGGACAAACAAAAATATACCTTTAAAGAAAATAAGGCGTTGATCAATCAGCTGCCGTTGGAATTTGACGGATTTATTCAAATGCTGAAAAACGGGCAGGAATATGACTTGAAATTCAAAACGCCTACATCGTCCTTTAAAAACTTCCTGGGACTGGTTCCGGAAGCCTATGCCGGCAACCTGAATACGGTTAAAACAACCGGTGATTTTAAAGTAGACGGAACGGTTAAAGGAGCGCTTACCGATACAACAATCCCGAAATTCAATATTGAAATAGCGTCCAATAACGCTTCCTTCCAATATCCGGATTTGCCGAAATCGGTTCAGAATATTGTAATTGATACCCGGATCATAAACGAAACCGGATTGATGAACGATACGTATGTAAATCTGGATAAATTGTCGTTCCGGATCGATCAGGATGTTTTCAATGCGAAGGCAAACATTAAAAATATTTCACAAAACGCTTTGGTAAATGCCGAATTAAAAGGTGTTATCAACCTGGCTAATGTGACAAAAGCCTATCCGGTGAAACTGGAAAAACCGTTATCGGGGATTCTAAAAGCCGATGTAGTGACAAAATTCGATATGAAATCGGTGGAAACCAGCCAGTATCAGAATATTCAGAATTCCGGAAATATCAGCCTTACCGGATTCAACTATGCCGGTCCGGAAATGGCAAAACCAATTCAGATCAAACAGGCAACCGTTGCCTTTAATCCGAATCAGATCCGTTTGAACCAACTGGATGCGGTAACCGGAAAATCAGATATTAAAGTAACCGGAACACTGGATAATTTCTATGGTTTTGTATTTAAAAAACAAGTGCTGAAAGGAAACTTTACCATGAACTCCAATCAGTTGTTAGTGTCCGATTTTATGACGCCAACAACGCCTGAAGCGACAAAAGGTAATGCGAAGCCGAAAGAAGCTGTAAAAATTCCGGCCTTCCTGGATTGTGCCATTACGGCAAATGCCAATACGGTGGTGTACGATAACCTGACCCTGAAAGCCGTTTCCGGAAAAATGATCATTAAGGATGAAGCGGTAAAACTGGAAAATGTGAAAACCAATATTTTTGACGGTCAGATCGGGGTAAACGGTACTGTTTCGACTAAAGGTGCTGTGCCATCCTTTAATATGGATTTAGGACTGAATACCGTGGATATTGCCAAATCGTTTACGCAGCTGGACATGTTGAAATCCATTGCGCCTATCGCCGGAGTTATTAGCGGTAAACTGAATTCGACCATTAAACTGTCGGGTAACCTGGATGCTAAGGAAATGACGCCGGATTTAAAAACAATTTCCGGAGATTTAGTAGGGCAATTACTTTCGACTTCTGTTAATGCGAAAAATTCCAATTTACTGAATGCGCTGGACAGCAATTTAAAATTCGTAGACCTGGACAAGCTGAACCTGAACAACCTGAAAGCCCATTTGTCGTTCGATAACGGAAAAGTAAACGTAAAACCGTTCGATATTAAATACCAGGATATCAAAGTAACGGTTGGCGGACAGCACGGCTTTGACCAGAGCATGAATTATAACCTGAAATTTGATGTTCCGGCCAAATACCTGGGATCGGATGTGAACAAGCTTCTGGCAAAATTATCGCCTTCAGATGCGAATAAAATAGAAAGCGTACCGGTAAATGCTATCTTAACCGGGAACTTTAAAAGTCCTAAAGTATCTACCGACTTAAACCAGGCGGTTACCAATATTTCGAACCAGTTAATCAAGCAGCAAAAAGACAAGCTGATTAACAAGGGAACCGGGGCTTTGGAAAACCTTTTAGGAGGAGGGAAGAAGAATACCGGAACCGGAACTACGGCCGATACGACCAAAACAAAACCGAAAGACGATATTAAAAATGCCGCAACAAATGCCATTAAAGATTTGTTCGGTAAGAAGAAAAAACAAGAATAAAGAAAAAGCCCCCGCAATTGCGGGGCTTTTTTTATAACGTGATTTTTACAACATAACCTTCAAAAGTACGGATGTTAAAAACGGTGCCGTCTTCAAAAAGCAGGTATTGTCCTTTAATACCGGCTAATTTTCCGTTAAAAACAGGTGTTTTGTCAAGGCTTAAACTGTTTACTTTTTTCGGGTATTGTAAAACGGGATATTCCAGATGGTACATTTTTTCGGGTGTTGTGTGGAAATACTCTTTTACTTCATCGGGTAAAAGCGGTTCCAGTTTGTTGCGTTCGGAAATAATATCCATGGCTGGAATTTCATTCTGAAGCATTTTCCGCCAGTTTGTTTTGTCCGAATAATGATCCTTTAAAGCAACTTCGGTAATTCCGGCCAGGTAACGGTTCGGTACTTCTACTATCGGAACAGCCTCAATGGCGCCCTGATCGATCCAGCGGGTCGGAACCTGTGTTTTTCGGGTTACGCCCACTTTTACTTCACTTGAAAGTGCCAGGTAAACGATGTGCGGCTGTAACTGTACTCTTTTTTCATATTCCAGGTCGCGGTCTTCAATGTCCAGATGTGCGGTGCTTAGCTCCGGTTTCATGATCCAGTCTCCGGCTGAGGCACTCGACATAAAGCAGTCGTAGCAAAAACCCTGTCTGAAAATCTTTTTTTTCTTACCGCAATTCAAACATTGGTATCCCTGGAAGGAAATCTCCATTTCTTTATTGAGTAATTGGTTGACATTCAAAAAGCTATTTTCGAAAACAAGATAATATTGGATCGGGTTTCCTATTTCCGTTTGCATTTTTGTAAGTACGCCTTCGTATTGCATTTTGTAAATTCAGATTTAAGAGTTAGGATTTGCAGGTTAACAGCGTCGTTACTGCGGTTTTTTTATTATTTTTGGTAATGTTGTAAAAGTACAAACTTTGATTTGAATTATCCCAAAAACAAATCTTCTTAACCGGAATCTAGTATTATGGCATTAACAATAATTAACTCAATTGCTTCTTGGATATTAAAAAAGAGAATTCACCAGATGGAATTGTTTCTTAAATACCCGAATGAAGTACAGGAGGAATTGCTTTTTAGTTTGCTGAGAACAGCAGAAAATACAATTATTGGCCAGAAATATGAGTTTGGAACAATTAAGAGCTACAAGACCTTTTCGGAGCGTATTCCGGTATCGACTTATGAAGAGCTCGAACCGCTGATCGAAAGAACCCGGAAAGGGGAGCAGAACGTTTTCTGGAACACGCCTATCAAATGGTTTGCAAAATCCAGTGGTACCACCAATGCTAAAAGCAAATTTATTCCGGTGAGTAACGAAGCGTTGGAAGACTGCCATTATAAAGCCAGTAAGGACTTGCTGTGCCTGTATCTGAATAACAATGAAAACTCACAGCTGTTTACGGGTAAAAGCCTGCGGTTGGGCGGCAGTAAGCAGTTGTATGAAGATAACAATACTTTTTTCGGCGATCTTTCGGCGATCCTGATTGATAATATGCCTTTTTGGGCAGAATTCAGCAGTACGCCAAGTAATAAGGTTTCCCTGATGAGTGAATGGGAGTCCAAAATACAGGCGATCATTCACGAAACGGTTCTGGAAAATGTAACCAGTTTTGCCGGTGTTCCGTCATGGATGCTGGTGCTGCTGAACCGCGTATTGGAAGAAACCGGAAAAACCGATCTGTTTGAACTGTGGCCTAATGTTGAGGTTTACTTTCACGGAGGAGTGAGCTTTGAACCGTACCGGGAACAGTACAAGCGGATCCTGCCGAAAGCGGATTTTAAATATTATGAGATCTATAATGCTTCCGAAGGATTTTTTGCCATCCAGGATCTGAACAATTCCGATGATTTACTGCTGATGCTTGATTACGGGATTTTCTATGAATTTATCCCGATGGATACTTTTGGAACCTTACAGCAGCGAACCATCCGGTTATCGGAAGTGCAGCTGAATAAGAACTATGCGGTAGTGATTACGACCAATTCCGGTTTGTGGCGCTATTTAATAGGGGATACGGTTCGTTTTACTTCGCTGAATCCTTATCGTATTAAAGTTACCGGAAGAACCAAGCATCATATCAATGTGTTTGGAGAGGAATTGATGGTGGAAAACACAGACAGGGCAATCGCCAGGGCGTGTCATGAAACCGGCTCGGAAGTGATTGATTATACGGTAGCGCCTATTTTTATGAAAGGACGCGAAAAAGGAGCACATGAATGGATGATCGAGTTCCGTAAAAAACCGGAAAATATAGAGCTGTTTCGTAAAAACCTGGATGAAGCCCTGCAAAGCCTGAATTCCGATTATGAAGCGAAACGGTATAATAATATGACACTGAATCCGTTAGTGTTGAATGTGGCGCGAACGAATCTTTTTTATGATTGGTTGAAAGAACAGGATAAACTGGGAGGACAGCACAAAATACCAAGGTTGTCCAATAGCCGGGAATATTTAGACAGACTGAAAGCATTGCAATATATCCAAATAGAATGATGATATGAAAAAAGTGATAGGTTTCCTTGTGCTGGGGGCAGTTCTTGCCTCCTGCGGTCCCAAACGGATGGGGTGCGGACCAAGAAGATGTGAAGTAAAAACAATCGGGCATCCATCGGATAAAGTAATACAGAAAGCTGCCGAAAGGGCATAAAAAAACCTCGCAATAGCGAGGTTTTAAAATTCTTAGAAAGTTCTAATTATTTTTTTGCAGCGTCAGCAGCAGGAGCAGCAGCTTCAGTAGCAGGAGCAGCAGCAGCGTCAGTAGCTGGAGCAGCTTCAGTAGTAGCAGCAGCAGAATCAACAGTAGTAGCAGCAGCTTCTACAGCCTCTTCAGCAGGAGCAGCAACTTCTTCAGTTACAGGCTCTTCAGTTTTAGTTTCTTTACAAGAAACGAAAGAAACACTCATCATAGCTACTAATGCTAAGCTTAAAACAACTTTTTTCATCTTACTAAATTATAAAGGTTAATTATTAATTCGGAGCAAAGATATAAAATTTTTAATACGTAATAATATTTCGTAAAATATTTTTTCGCTCCGGTTTACTTTTTTTTTGAAAAATCAGATAATTATGGTCAAAAACGCCCGATTTCAAAGGGTTTAAGAGTGTAACTATCTGATTTTTAATGTTTTGTTAAAGTGTTAAAAAACGACTATTTTTTCTTGTTTTGTACCAGTTTCATCTCGTCAACAAGGTGTTTTGCGCCTGCATATTTGTCAATAATGAACAAAACATAGCGGATGTCCACCATAATGTTGCGGCAAATCGCCGGATCGTAGTAAATATCACTCATCGTTCCTTCCCAAACACGGTCGAAATTCAGTCCGATTAAGTTACCTTCCGCATCCAGAGCAGGGCTTCCGGAATTCCCTCCGGTAGTGTGGTTGGTTCCGATAAAGCAAACCGGCATTTTGCCTTTTTCGCCATATTGTCCGTAATCTTTATTGTTGTATAAAGTGATTAGTTTTTCCGGTACGTCAAACTCATAATCACCCGGTACATATTTTTCCATGACACCGTCCAGGAAAGTCATCGGTTCATACACTACCGCATCGCTTGGGTTGTATCCTTTTACTTTACCATAGGTTACACGCAATGTGCTGTTTGCATCCGGGAAAAGACGATCGTTAGGGAATAACTCCAGTATCGCTTTCATATAGGTGCGTTGTAAAGCAATATTTTTCAGATTTAACTCGTCATATTTTGGTGCTACATTTTTGTTGTAGCTGTCTGCCATTGCTTTTACCGTTTGATAGCCTTTGTCCTGGTTGATTTTTTCAATAACCGTTTTAGCATCACCGCTTAATAATTCTTTTAAACCGTTATAGCTGGTCAGTTTTGATTTTCCGTACACTTCTGCCGTCAGGTTTTTAGCATCAACCGTGTTGAAAGCTGCCGGTAAAAATTGTTTTGGCGACTTTGTGGAGTATAAGGTAATTAACTGTTCGAAAACTTTTTCATCAACATTGGCATTGAAGTCTTTATACAAATCTTCAAAACCGGCGATAAGATTGTTTTTTCTGTCGTTAAAAGCTTGTTCTCCTTTAGCGGTATACACCTGCTCTAACTGGTACAGACGGTGTCCGAAGCTCAGTAATTCAGTATTTTTTAGCACTACTTCTGTGAAATAATCCCTGCTCAGGGCATACGGAGCAATGTCGGCATAATTCTTTTTAAAGTCAGCCAGTAAGTTTCCGTATTCGGTTTGTTTACCGGATTTGTTCACTTTGTTCTGGAAGTCTTTTTCGAATTTCTGTTTGATGGCAACCGCATTGGATTTTTTTAAACCTTTGGTTTCTCCGATCCATTTTTTCCAGTAGTTGGCAATACTGGCATATTTGGAAGCATACTGGATTTTGATAGCATTGTCTTTACGCATAAATCCGTCCTGTACTTTTAAAGCCGCATCACGAACTTCAATTTTTGCAGGATTCAAGTCGTTTACAATCTGCTCCACAGCATACGATGGCAAATATTCCTGGGTTCTGCCCGGATATCCCATTACCATAGTAAAGTCGTTTTCCTTAACCCCTTTTATAGAAACCGGGAAGAAATGTTTTGGTGTATAGGGAACGTTGTCTTTGGAATATTCCGCCGGACGGTTGTTTTTGTCGGCATAGATCCGGAATAAAGAGAAATCTCCGGTGTGGCGCGGCCAAACCCAGTTGTCTGTATCCGAACCGAATTTTCCGATAGATGAAGGCGGTGCGCCAACCAAACGAACGTCTTTATAGGTTTCCGTTACAAAAAGGATGTATTGGTTTCCGTCATAGAAAGTTCTGATCTTGTTTTCCTGCCAGGATTCTTTTGGCAATGTTCTGCTCAGTATACCGATGTTTTCCTGAATTTTCTTTTGTTTGTCCAATTCGTTAGGAAGTGCGGCAACACCTTCTAACACCTTATTGGTTATATCTTCTATTTTTACAATGAACGTTACCACCAGGTCTTTGTTTGGTAATTCATCTTCCATTTTCATAGCCCAAAAGCCATTTGTAAGATAATCATGGTCGATTGTAGAGTGCGACTGGATTTCGCCATAACCGCAGTGGTGGTTGGTTAAAAGTAAACCTTTTGAGGAAATCACTTCGGAAGTACAGCCTCCGTTAAAATGCGGAACCGCATCTTTTAAACTGGATTTGTTTACATCGTAAATATCGGCAGCCGATATTTTCATCCCTAAGTTTTTCATCTCCTTTTCGTTCATTCCTTTTAGTAAGGAGGGAATCCACATTCCGCCTTGCTGGGCGTAAACGGGTAAAACGAACAATACGACAAGTAGTCTTAAAAATTTCATCTGTTTGTTATTTATTTGTTTGTAATGAATCAGCCGGAACGCTGTAATGAGCTCTGGTTAAAAGCACATCATAGGGTTACCGGTATTAATTGATTTTTGGTGTTTATGCTACAATATATTTCATCATTTTACGATGATGTACTGTAAAATTCTGGGCAAGATACAATTTTTGAGCATTTTCGTTATGGTTTTCCACTTCAAGGTAGATTACTTTTAACTTTAATTTAAGAGCTTCCGCTTTTATAAATTCGATTGCCTGTTTCCCGATTCCTTTTCCTCTTGCCTTTTCGGATAGGTATAGTTCATCCAGAAAAGCATACCGACCTTTGTATTCAAAACTGAATATAAAAGTGATAATGGTATAGCCAATCAGTTCGTTATCGGAATAGATCAGCCAGGCTCTTCCCAGGTTGTCATTACTGATAAACTCTGTAAACAGCGCTTCCGAAGTTGCCGGGTCGATATGGTAATTATCGATGGCATAAAAATCACGCATCAGGGTTACTGCTTCAGGAATGTCTGCTTTGGTTAACGGTTTAAAGATGGTGCTCATGTATAATGTGGTTTAAAATACTATTGGTTGCGTTTTTATTCATCTGTACGAAAGTGCTGCAAATATGCCCTTTTTCATAACGAATGTCCACATTGCGGATCAGGTCGGTGAACGCTTCGTTCAGTTCCTGCTGACCGGAAATGGGAATACAGCCTTCCATGTTCACCAAAGCGGTGGCTTCGGCAAAATGGGAATAGTTGGGGCCAATTACAATGGGTACGCCAAAAGTGGCCGGTTCCAGAATGTTGTGTACTCCGGGATTTCCAAAGCCGCCGCCAACGTAGGCAATGTCGGCATAACTGTAAATCCTGGTCAGTATGCCTATGGTATCGATAATAAAAACGTCATAACCGGAAAGGTCTTTTCCTTCTTTTTCAGAAAACAGTACCGTTTTTTTGGTAATGCTGTTTTGTAAGGATAATATTTGTTCCGGTTTGATGTTGTGTGGTGCGATGATGAATTTTACCGCATCGCTTGTGTTGTTGATATAATTAACCAGCAGGGTTTCGTCTTTTGGCCAGGAACTGCCAATCACAATTGCCGGACTGTCGTTTTTAAAGCTTTCGATAAAATCCAGGGTATTGTCGCGTTCCAGTATTGCAGCTACGCGGTCAAAACGGGTATCGCCGGAAACTTTTACGTTCGAAAAACCAATGCTTTGCAATAGTTGTTTGGATTTTTCATTCTGTACAAAAAAGTAGTTAAAGCTTTTCAGGGCATTTCTGTAAAAAGAGCCGTACCATTTAAAGAACGATTGTTTTTCCCTGAAAATCCCCGATATCAGATAGGTCGGGATATCCTGCTTTTTCAGCTCGTTCAGGTAATTCGGCCAGTATTCGTATTTAATGAAAAAAGCCATATCGGGATGAACGGCTTTCAGGAAAGCTACAGCATTGCTTTTGGTGTCCAGAGGCAGGTAAACCGTGGCATCGGCAGTAGTATTGTTCTTTCGTACTTCGTAGCCGGATGGCGAAAAGAAAGTAACGACAATTTTATGGCCGGGGAATTTTTCTTTTATTTTTTCCATTACCGGAAGTCCCTGTTCATATTCTCCCAGAGAAGCGGCATGAAACCAGATCGTTTTGTCAGATGGCTGTATTGCCGTTGCTAATGCCGGGAAAACAATTTTTCGGCCTTCCACAAAAAGTTTGATTTTCGGACTCAGTAAAGCAATGAATTTCAGGAGGAAACCAACGAATCGAACTAATAAATCGTAGAGAAAAAACATAAGCGAAAATTTGTGTCGCTAAATTACGGTTCTTTACGTTAATTTGATTGGTGTAAACTCATTAAATGACTATTTTTGCTTGTTTTAAAAACTTTTTTTCAGATGAAACAGGTCTTGTAATGGCATTTTTTTATTACAGTCTGAAAGCATGTGACAATAAAAACAATACGTAAACAGATGAAAAAAATACAAATGGTTGACCTGAAAGGTCAATATGAAGCGATAAAAGAAACTGTAAATCAATCCATCCAGGAAGTTCTGGATACCACAACTTTTATAAACGGTCCGCAGGTACACCAATTCCAGAAAGCATTAGAAGATTATTTAGAAGTAAAGCACGTTATTCCATGTGCTAACGGAACCGATGCGTTGCAGATTGCCATGATGGGGCTGGACCTGAAACCGGGTGATGAGGTAATTACCGCCGATTTTACTTTTGCCGCAACCGTGGAAGTGATTGCATTATTGCAGTTAACACCGGTTTTGGTAGATGTGGAAGTGGATACTTTTAATATTTCGGTAGACGCAATTAAAAAAGCGATTACGCCAAAAACAAAAGCGATTGTTCCGGTTCACATGTTCGGACAGGCGGCCAATATGGAAGCAATTATGGCTTTGGCAGAAGAACACAACCTGTATGTAATTGAAGATAATGCACAGGCAATCGGAGCCGATTATAAATATGCCGACGGAACAAAAAAGAAAGTGGGAACAATCGGGCATGTAGCCTCTACTTCTTTCTTCCCGTCAAAAAATTTAGGCTGCTATGGCGATGGCGGTGCTATTTTTACCAATGATGATGAACTGGCTTATAAATTGCGCGGTATTGTAAACCACGGAATGTACGTGCGTTACCATCATGATGTAGTGGGGGTTAACTCCCGCCTGGACAGTGTTCAGGCAGCGGTTTTAAATGCAAAACTGCCCAAACTGGATGCCTATAACGAGGCGCGCCAGCTGGCGGCTAAAAAATATGATGCGGCTTTAGCCAATCATCCGAATATTATTACTCCTTTTGTAAAAGGTGAAGACGGAAGTCATGTATTTCATCAATATACCCTGCGCATCCTTAATACCGACAGAAATGCTTTAATGCAGCATTTACTGGATAAAGGTATTCCTTGTGCCATTTACTACCCGATTCCGTTACACAGCCAGAAAGCTTATACCGATTCCCGTTATAAGGAAGAAGCATTCCCGGTAACCAATGAATTGGTTAATGAAGTAATTTCCTTGCCGATGCATACAGAATTAGACGATGAGCAAATTAAATTCATAACCGACAGTATTCTGGAATTCTTAGGATAGTATTCGTTAAAATCTGGTTTAATACTAAAAAAATAAATGAGAATAGTTGTAACAGGAGGTTTAGGTTTTATAGGTTCACATACCGTAGTAGAATTATACAATCAGGGTTTTGAAGTGGTTATCATCGATAATCTGTCCAATTCGTCAATTGATGTTTTGGAAGGTATTGAAAAGATCACCGGGGAAAAACCGGTATTCGTACAGCTTGATTTGCGCGATAAAACAAGTGTAGCCGGGTTTTTCAAACAGTATACCGATGTTGCCGGAGTGATTCATTTTGCCGCTTCAAAAGCAGTGGGCGAAAGTGTCGAAAATCCGTTACTCTATTATGAAAACAATATTGGCGCGCTGGTTTATTTGCTGCAGGAATTGCAGCAAAAAGAGCAGTCGTGTTTTATTTTCAGTTCTTCCTGTACGGTTTACGGACAGGCGGAAAAAATGCCGATTACCGAAAGTGCTTCGGTACAGCCGGCCATGTCGCCTTATGGCAACACCAAACGAATAGGAGAGGAAATCATCCGCGATGTGGCAAAAGTGTCCGGGATAAAGGCTGTTTTGCTGCGATATTTTAATCCTATCGGGGCGCATGCCACGGCAGAAATAGGCGAATTGCCGGTTGGTGTTCCTCAAAACCTGGTGCCATTCATTACCCAAACGGCAATAGGTTTGCGAAATGAATTGTCGGTTTACGGCGATGATTATCCAACAGCCGACGGTACCTGTGTGCGTGATTATATCCATGTAGTCGATCTGGCAAAAGCACATGTTGTGGCGATGAAGCGCCTGCTGGAAGATAAAAACCTGGAAAAAGTGGAAACCTTCAATGTGGGAACCGGAACCGGAAGCTCAGTTCTGGAAGTGATCCAGGCTTTTGAAAAAGTAAGCGGAAAACCACTACCCTATAAAATTGTAGGCAGGAGAGAAGGAGATATTGTAGAAGCCTATGCCAATACAGACAGAGCCAATGCGGTTTTAGGCTGGAAAGCAGAAGCTACTCTGGAAGAAGCTCTGGGTTCTGCCTGGAAGTGGGAACAGAAAATAAGAAATAAGTCATAAAAAAAGCCCGGTTTAACCGGGCTTTTTTATTATCGTACTGGCTGATCTAAAATCAGATCCAGGTATAGATTAATCTTGTCTTTCAATTCTTTTCTCGGTGTGATGAAATCAAGGAAACCATGCTCTAAAAGGAATTCAGATGTCTGGAATCCTTCCGGTAAATCTTTCCCGGTAGTATCTTTAACAACACGAGGTCCTGCGAAACCGATCAAAGCGCCCGGCTCGGCAATATTAACATCACCTAACATCGCATAAGAAGCGGTTGTTCCTCCGGTAGTCGGATCGGTACATAAGGAAATGTACGGGATTTTTGCTTCTGCCAATTGTGCTAATTTAGCCGATGTTTTGGCTAACTGCATTAGTGAGTAGGCCGCTTCCATCATACGGGCACCACCGGACTTGGAAATCATTACAAAAGGAACTTTGTGTTTGATAGAGTAATCGATCGCACGGGCAATTTTTTCACCTACCACAGCCCCCATAGAACCACCAATAAAGGCGAAATCCATACTGGCAACAACCAGGTCTTTCCCTTTCGATTTTCCAACAGCCGTTCTTACCGCGTCTTTTAACTTGGTTTTTTCGATAGCGTCTTTTAAACGATCACTGTATTTTTTAGTATCCACGAATTTTAATGGATCTTTAGAAGTCATGTTGGCATCCAATTCTTTGAATTCATTATTGTCAAATAAGATTTCAAAATATTCTTTACTGCCAATACGAACATGGTATCCGTCTTCCGGACTTACCCAAAGATTTTTAGCTAATTCTTCTGAATCAATGATTTTTCCGGTTGGAGATTTGTACCAAAGTCCTTTAGGAACGTCTTTTTTATCTTCTGTTGCGGTTTGAATTCCTTTTGCTGTTCTTTTAAACCAAGCCATAGTCTTATATTTGAATTAATCCCGAATGGTGTTTACTTTAAATTATAAAGTGTTAACGTTATTCAGGTCTTTAAACGCTTGCTCCAAGCGTGTGTTAAACGTAATTTCTCCTTCACGAACCCATTTTCTAGGGTCATAATGTTTTTTGTTAGGAACTTCTTCTCCTTCCGGATTCCCGATTTGAGTTCTTAAATAATCTATTTTTTCAATAACATAATCACGAACACCTTCTGTAAATGCAAACTGCAAATCGGTGTCGATATTCATTTTGATTACTCCATAGGTAATCGCTTCTCTGATTTCTTCTAATGTAGAACCGGAACCACCGTGGAAAACAAAGTCAACCGGATTATGGCCAGTGTTGAATTTTTGCTGAACATACTCCTGTGAATTTCTCAGGATTTTCGGGGTTAGTTTTACATTTCCGGGTTTGTAAACACCGTGAACGTTTCCAAATGCTGCAGCGATCGTGAAACGAGGGCTGATTTTCATCAGTTCTTCATAAGCAAAAGCTACTTCATCCGGCTGGGTGTATAATTTTGAACTGTCCACATCAGAATTGTCCACACCGTCTTCTTCACCGCCGGTAATACCCAATTCGATTTCCAGTGTCATTCCCATTTTGCTCATACGTTCTAAATAACGCTTAGAGATCTCAATGTTCTCTGCAATCGGCTCTTCGGAAAGATCGATCATGTGAGAGCTGAACAACGGTTTTCCGGTTTGTTTGAAATGCGTTTCACTGGCATCAAGCAGACCGTCAATCCATGGCAATAAATTTTTAGCACAATGGTCTGTATGTAAAATTACCGTAGCACCATAAGCTTCTGCCAGCGTGTGAATGTGTTTTGCTCCTGCAATTGCTCCTAATATAGCCGATTTCTGCCCTTCGTTAGAAAGTCCTTTTCCGGCATTAAAGGAAGCGCCTCCATTTGAAAACTGAATGATAACAGGTGCGTTTAATTTAGCAGCAGTTTCCATAACACCGTTGATAGTGCTTGATCCTGTTACGTTTACAGCTGGTAAGGCAAAGCCTTTTTCTTTTGCATAATTAAAAATCTCCTGAACCTGATCGCCTGTCGCTACTCCTGGTTTTATATTATGAGCCATTGTGTTGTTGTTTTAGTTTATTTCGACAAAAATAATAATTTCTAAAATTAGAACGGATAATTAATTCCAATATTTAAGACGGCACGGTTTGGAACGATATCTTTAAACCATCTTTCGCTCATTGCTTTGGCCGGATTGTAGGTTTTAAAGCCCACATCCAGACGGATTACAAAGAAGTTCAGGTCGTAACGGAAACCAATTCCGGTTCCTAATGCCATATCTTTTAACGATTTGAAGCCTTCAAATACACTTTCTTCATCGGTTACGTTGTCAAAAACGTTCCAGATATTACCGGCATCGGCAAAAAAGGCACCGTTTAATTTTCCGAAAATATTAAAACGGTATTCGGCACTCAAAGCGATTTTAAAGTTAGCCTCATTGAAATCGTTTAATCCGCCGCTGCGCCCCGGGCCTAAGCTGTAGGACTGCCACGCTCTGTTGTCGTTCGAACCTCCGGCAAAATAACTTCGGGAGAACGGAATGGAGTTGGAGTTGCCATACGGAATGGCTAATCCCACAAAACTTCTTGCGGCAAGAACCTGCTTGCTGCCAAAATCCCAGTTTTTGATAAAGTCTAATTCCCCTTTGATGTATTGTGAATATTCTACGTTAAAAAATTTCTTTCGGCCGTTAATGTCCGGTTCCTGGTTTTGTATTTTGGAAAACAGGCTTAAAGCATTTCCGGCAGATTCTAATTTCGTTTTAAACGTAAAAAAGTCATTGTCCGTAATGTTTGTTCTGCTCGATTTGGTATAGGTAATGTTGGACGCAAGTATCAGGTTGTTTTCGGTCAGACGCAAACGGCGTTCTTCAATACTGCGCACCACGAAATAATCATTGTCGTTTTGGGTCAATACCGTTTGCCCGTTTAGGACATCATTGATAAAACCAGCAGTTCCGCCTCCGGCTATGGTCAGGTTACCTTCGTTGTCCAGATAGCTGCCATCGTTGTTGTAAACGTGTGCCAGATCGTTCAGTCGGTTATAGGATGAACGGTAAACGCTGAAATAATTCCCCGGGTTTACGTTTCTCACATATTGCAGGTTTACCAGGTCAAAACGGATATTGGTATTTCTTTTCGGATTCCAGGTATAGTTGAATATTCCGGTAAAGTTCTCTTTGTCCAGTCCGATGTTTTGCTGACGCGACATACCAAAACTGATCTGTGTGGTCGGAAGCGTATTTTTTGGGATGATCTTTTCGGTGTTTAAAGGGAAAAAGATCCTTGGGAAGGATAGTTTTACATCGGCTCCGTATTCGGAAATATTGAAAAATACATTGTTCGGATTCGCAAGGTCGCGGGAGGAACCAATATTCCCTCTCAGGGCAATTTCCAGAATTTCGGCACCACGGAAAATGTTACGTATCGAAAGGGAAGTGCTACCCAGTATACCAAAATCCTGAATGTTGGAATGCATGAAATCCGCAGTAGCATTAAAGTTGAATTTCTTTCTTGGCGACAAAACGATATTGGCAATCAGCGACGTTCCGGTAGTATCGGTTTTGTCTTCTTCATACTCAATGTTCGGATAGTTGAAAACACGCAGATTACTCAGGGAACGGGATGTTAACTGTCTTCTGAAATCGCTGAATTTACTTCCTTTGGTGATGAAAATAGCATCGGTAATTGCTTTCGGGCGGTAATTCAGCTTGTCGGAACTGTATATGTTAAAGTTGTTGTATGTAATACTGTCGGCAACTTTTTCTTTGCTTTTATTGTTGCTGTTCCCGGTAAAGATATTTACCTGGCTGATGGTGTATAGTTTAAAAGGAACTTTAATTAATGAATCTCCTTTTTTTATCGTCTGGTTGTCAATAAGGAAATCCACATTTGCCTTATGTCCGGTCGCCACGGTATCCACATCATATTCGATGTTGGTTTCCTGGAAATAGTAAGCACCGTTATTTCTGAAATTGGTGGCAATACGTTTTCGCTCGTCAATAAAATTCTGGGAATTGTATTGTTTTCCTTTAACAATCAGGGACTGATCCTTGATTTTGTGAAACAACGAATCCAAAGCCGGTGTTTTAATAGATGTGGTGATACTGTCAATAATGTAGGGAGCACCCAGCTTAATGTTGTAGGCTATTTTTCCGCGTTTGTTTTCCAGCGAATCGATCTTATAGCTCACTTTACTGTTAAAATAACCGCTGTTGAAATAGTAGGATAAAAGGCGGTTTCGGGATTTTTGCGATTTTGTTTCGTCAATAATCACCGGTGGTTCTCCTGTTTTTTTAAGGAAGGTGCTGGCACCGGAAACAAAAAAAGACTGTCCTAGTCGCTGCACTTGTTTTTCAGACAATAGATCTTTTAAAAACTGGTGGCGTTTCGGTTTTTTTTGCAGCCATAACTGATAGTCGGCTTCGGGGCTTTTTCGGGCTAAATTGTACATTTGAAGTCTAAGACGGTAGCCCAGGATCGAACTGTTGGGTTTCTGGTAAAGCTGATTGAGGATTGCCTCGCTTTTTTCCTTTTTCCCGTCTACATTTACAGTATTCTCAATTAAAAGATACTGACCCTCGGGTACTCTTTTTACAAGAGAACAAGAGTATAAAATTGCACCTAATACAAGAAATAGTGCTATTTTTGATAAATTATTTTTCAAATCGTTTACAATAGTAAGTCAAAAATACATTTTTTTATGGTTAGTAAAAACCAAATCAAACTAATAACGAGTTTACAGCAAAAAAAATATAGGAAACAGCATAAAATGTTCTTTGCCGAAGGTATAAAGGTAATTCAAGAATTGCTGAATTCCAATTTTGAATTGTATCATTTGTTTACGGTTGAAGATCTTTTTCCGGATGTTCCGGAGCGTAAAATCACGTTTATTTCGGAAGCCGAATTAAAAAAAATAAGCGCTTTAACAACGCCCAATAGCTGCCTGGCATTATTCCTGATTCCGGATGAAAAACCGGTAGCGGAAGACGGACTGATCATTGCTTTGGATGCCATTCGCGATCCGGGAAACCTGGGTACGATTTTAAGGCTGAGCGATTGGTTTGGCGTTCAGCATGTGGTGTGTTCGAACGAAACCGTTGATATTTATAATCCCAAAGTAATTCAGGCTACTATGGGGTCTATTACCCGGGTAAATGTGGTGTATACTGATCTGGAAGCTTTTCTGGAAAAAACAAACCTTCCTGTTTTCGGAACCTTTATGGACGGTGCCAATATCTACAAACAAAGCCTTCCCGAAAAAGGGATCGTGGTAATGGGGAATGAGGCCAATGGTATTTCGGCTGTCATTGAAAAATTGGCGGCAAACAGGCTTTCTATTCCGCGTTTTGGCGACCTGCAGCAAACGGAAAGTTTAAATGTTGCCACTGCCACCGCTATTATTTTAAGCGAATTTAAAAGAGGACTTTAAATTTTAATGGAACGTAAAGTTGATGAAGATACCACGTGTTTTCATGGATGCTACATTTCCGGTCCATGGACTGTCCGGATTGTTGTCGCGGATTATCTCGTCATTGATTCCGAATACACCGCGGATGGACGGTGAAAATTTAAAATATTCCAGATAGAAATCAACACCCAAACCCAATTCATAATTAGTGGACCAGCGGGTCATTCTAAAACGATAAGCATAGTTGTCATCGGTTGCGTCGTGGTTACTGCCCAAATTCAGTGATTTGGAAAGACCGCCCACGACATAAGGACGAACGTTTCCAAAACGCTGTGAAGAGAATTTTAGTAATAACGGGAAATGGATATAGGTTGATTTTACTTCACGCAGCTGCTCAACCGGACGGGTAAGGCTGGGATCGTGGAAGGTTAAATCACGTTGCGTATAATATAATCCCGGTTCAAATCGAAGATCCAGATATTCCATAAGACGTAGGTTTCCAACCAATCCAACGTTAAAACCGGTAGTGCTTTTTACTTCAATATCGGTGCCTGGTTTGATATAGTCAAACTTAAAGTCATAACTGCTGAATCCTAAGAAATAGCCCCAGTGAACCCTTTGTTTGTCAAAGTTTTCCAGGTTGATAACAGGGTTTTTACTAAACATTGACTGCGCAAAGCCGTTTAGTGAAAGGATTAGCATGGAAATTAGGAGTAGTCTCTTCATATTATTTTTTTGACGCTGAGTAAATGGTTGCTGCTCCGAAAGTTTGCGGCGCATGTTTCACATCTATAAACCCAACTTTTCTCAAAATATTGTTTAACGCTTCACCATGAGGGAAAACTGAAGCCGATTCTGAAAGATAAGAATAGGCAACTTTGTCTTTAGAAAAGAGCTTTCCGATTAGGGGAAGTATGTTTTTTGTATAGAAATAATAGCCTTGTTTAAAAGGGAATTTTGTTGGAACGGAAGTTTCCAGTATCACGAAAACACCGTTTGGTTTCAGTACTCTCAGTATCTCGGATAATCCTTTTTCCAGGTTTTCAAAATTACGAACCCCGAAAGCCACGGTAATCGCATCAAAATAATTGTCTTCATAAGGAATGTTTTCCGAATCGCCCAAAACCATTTCGATTCTGTCTGACAGGTTTCTTTCGGCAATTTTTTTCTTCCCGATTTCAAGCATTCCCGAAGAAATATCCAAACCGATAATTTTTGATGCTGAAGTTTTTGTCATCAGTATTGCCAGGTCGCCGGTTCCGGTAGCAATATCCAAAACCGCCTGTGGTTTTTTATCGGAAACAATTTTTAAAACTTTGTTACGCCATTTGATATCAATTCCAAAAGAGATGACACGATTCAAATCGTCATACTTACCGGAAATGGTATCAAACATTTGGGTTACTTGTTCTTTTTTTCCTAATTCGGAATCTTTATAAGGCGTTATGTTTTTTGACATTCTAAAAGAAAATTTGAGACAAAGATAATAGAAAGTAAAGGATATAAAAAGAACTCATTTTGTTATTCCTGAATAATTAGTTAGTTGGGCCTCACTAAATTTAGTGAGATGAAAAATACAAGGATTTGGCGATTGTTTGGTGTTGTATTAATGTGGAATTTTACATCATACAAATTAATGAGCTATGTTATCAAAATTATTTTTATCTGAATTAAAATGGATGCTATTGGTACTGGTTGTTACATTGGTTCTGGTAGAAAGTATCAACAGCGGGGTTTTTAATCCTGCTGAATATGGGGTACCGCAAACGTTCTTTGGGTTAAATTTGTTTTTGGAAATTTTAGTTTTTTTTGTCTTTAGTACTTTTGTGGTATTTGGTATTAAAGGCTTTTTTGAGATGTATTCTCAGCGATTTGCCAATGTTATTATCTTCATTTCCGGAGTATTGTTAACAGTGGCAATTTTTATTTTATGTTATCAGGTACTTTCACTTGAATAAATTCAAAATGAAATTTGATATGCTTATTAGCTTATTTGTAATAAACTATCCCGGTAAGATGTTATCGGGATTTTTTATGCGGTTATTTTTTTAAATACGTCAGGAAGCTAAAATCAAAAGCGTGCTTTTCATCTTTCGAATGGAATTCTTCAAATACTAATTGCCACTCGTTCGGGTCTATTTCCGGGAAAAAAGCATCGGCTTCCGGTGAGGTGAACACTTTGGTCAGTTCAATTTTGTCGGCTATGGCAATGGCCTGTTTGTAAATTTCGCCGCCGCCAATTATAAATACATCTTCCTGTTCCGGACAGGCTTCTATCGCGGCATTAAGAGTGTTAACAACAATGCAGCCTTCCGGGGTTTGGTAATCGCTCTGGCGGGATATGATCACATGGGTACGGTTGGGAAGCAGCTTTGGCAGGCTTTCAAACGTTTTGCGTCCCATAATGATATAATGTCCGGTGGTAAGTTGGCGGAAACGTTTAAAATCGTCCGGCAGGTGCCAGATCATCTGATTGTCTTTTCCTAAAGCATTGTTTTCTGCTACAGCAGCGATTAAAGTGATCATTTTGCAGGGGACTCGTTGTTTTTGTTGAGGTCTTTTTCCAGTTGCTCTATTTTGCGTTCCTGTTTGAGCATCAGCTTGTCAATTTGAGCACGTTCCCATTTTTTATTCATAAAACTGTCTGTTATAAAAACACGAATAAAGTGCAATACAAATAAGAAAGCCCAAATGGTAATAACCCACAGGTACCAGTCTATTTCCGGTTTAACATTTAGTAATTTATTGGCTACAATACAGAAGATGCTTCCCAGAAAAAACAGGATAAAATGAAAGTACAAGCGTTTTTTTTGTTTCAAACGCTGTCTGGCATATTCATACAGTTCGTGTTGATTTATTTCCATACTTAAAGTTTTACGGAAATAAAGATAAGTAATTTCTTTTAAAAATTATATAGCAACAGCGCCTTTAATGTGCGGATGCGGGTCATAATCTTCCAGCGTGAAATCCTCAAATTTAAAATCGAAGATGTTTTTTATTTCCGGATTCAGGATCATTCTCGGAAGTTTTCGCGGCTCGCGGGTGAGCTGTAATTCCAATTGTTCGAAATGGTTGTTGTAAATATGGACGTCACCGAAAGTATGGATGAATTCACCGGCTTCCAAATTACAAACCTGTGCAACCATCATGGTAAACAGCGCATAGGAAGCAATGTTAAACGGTACTCCTAAAAATACATCGGCACTTCTCTGGTATAACTGGCAGGATAACTTGCCATCGGCAACATAAAACTGGAAAAAGGCATGGCAGGGTGGCAGTGCCGCCTTATTCTTGGCAACATTCTCTGCAAACGATTTTGACGTATCAGGCAATACACTCGGATTCCAGGCCGAAACCAGCATTCTTCTGCTGTTCGGATTGTTTTTCAGGGTGTCGATCAGTTCCGTGATCTGGTCGATTTCCTCGCTGTTCCAGTTGCGCCACTGATGCCCGTATATAGGGCCCAGATTGCCGTTTTCGTCTGCCCATTCATCCCATATCTTAACCCCGTTTTCTTTAAGGTAACCAATATTGGTATCCCCGTTTAAAAACCATAGCAGCTCATGAATGATCGATTTCAGATGCAGTTTTTTAGTCGTTACCATAGGAAAGCCCTCGCTTAAATCGAAGCGCATCTGGTAGCCGAAAACACTCTTGGTTCCGGTTCCGGTTCGGTCTCCTTTTTGATTTCCGTTTTCTAAAACGTGCTTTACTAAATCTAAATACTGTTTCATGGGTGCTGATTGGGTGTGTCGGTAATGGGTTATTTAGGATTCTTTTTTAGAAATCTCATCTCTGATTTTTGCCGCCTTTTCATAGTCTTCATTCTGAACGGCACTTTCCAATAAATCGTATAATTCCGAAAGACTGTACTGAGCGTAGGCTTCTCCGGTTACAGCTTCATCCTCGGTTAATCCGAAAGTTTCCGGACTGCTCAGCGGATCATCGTTTTCGTCTTTTTTTCCTTCTTCAATAGGATTCACTTTTAAATATATACCGGCTTTGTCCAGTATGTTTTTATAGGTGAATATAGGAGCGTTAAAACGCAATGCCAAAGCAATAGCATCGGAAGTACGGGCGTCGATAATTTCCTCAATACGATCTCTTTCGCAGATAATGCTTGAAAAGAAAACACCGTCAACCAGCTTGTGGATAATGACCTGTTTTACCACGATGTCAAACCGGTCGGCAAAATTTTTAAACAAATCATGGGTAAGCGGTCTGGGTGGTTTGATCTCTTTCTCTAAAGCAATGGCTATGGATTGTGCTTCAAAAGCGCCTATTACTATTGGTAATTTTCGTTCGCCATCAACTTCGTTCAAAATCAGGGCGTAAGCGCCATTTTGCGTTTGACTGTAAGAAATTCCTTTTATCGTTAATTTTACTAAACTCATTTGAGGGTTGCTACATTATTGCTTTAACGAACTGTTTAAAGTCCTTTTTTGTTTTATCTTTCTGCGGGCATATCATTTGCAACCGAAAACGGTGCGGTTATTACCGGAAAAAGGTTTGCAAAGAAAGCCTAAAATTTTCGCTTTTAAAAATAAAAAAAACGGGCTTACTAACAAAGATACTAAATCTTTAAATTAGAAAGCCCGTTTAATATATTTGTGTTAAAAATTATGAGTTGTGTGCTTTGAACTCTTTTAATTTTTCAACTAATTTCGGTACTACTTCGAATGCATCTCCTACGATACCGTAGTCGGCCACTTTAAAGAAAGGTGCGTCTGCATCCGGATTGATGACTACTTTTACTTTAGAAGAGTTGATTCCCGCAATGTGCTGGATCGCTCCCGAAATACCAATAGCAATATAAAGGTTGGCAGCAACCGGTTTTCCGGTTTGTCCAACGTGCTCACTGTGAGGTCTCCATCCTAAATCGGAAACTGGTTTTGAACAAGCCGTAGCGGCTCCTAAAACCGCTGCAAGATCTTCTATCATTCCCCAGTTTTCAGGACCTTTTAATCCACGACCTGCAGAAACAACGATCTCAGCATCTGCAATCGTTACTTTTCCGGTTACTTTTTCAACGCTTTCCATTTTTACAGAGAAATCAGCATCGTTTAAGCTTGGTGTGAAATCCTCTTCCGTTAATGAAGAAGCCGATTCGATCAAACCGAATGAGTTTTTAGCCAGACCAACCACTTTTACATCGGTAGTGATTTCAGTAATGTTGAAAGCTTTGTTAGAGAAAGCATTTCTTTTTACGGTAAACGGAGCTGTGCTTTCCGGTAAAGCCACCACATTGGAAGCATACCCTGCATTCAAGCCAACGGCAACAAGAGGTGCTAAGTATAAACTGTCTGTAGTTGAGGATAATACCACTACTTTAGTACCTTCTTTCTGAGCAGCCTGTTTGATAACATCAGCATAAGCTTTTGCGTTGAAAGAAGCCAGTTTGTCGTTTGCTACTTTTAAAACTTTGTCTACTCCATATTTTGATAAAGCAGAAACATCAGCAGCATTTACTGTAACAGCTGTTACTGTTGTTCCCATTTTTTCTGCAACTTTCTTAGCATAAGAAGCTAACTCGAAAGCTACTTTTTTAAATTTTCCTTCTGCTGATTCAGCATATATTAAAATTGACATGATCTTCTTTGTTTAATGTTTAATGAATGAAAAATTAGATAACTTTTGCTTCGTTATGTAAAAGGTTGATTAGTTCGTCGATGTTGTCCGGACTTACTAATTTTACTGCCGATTTAGCAGCAGGTTTTTCAAACTTAACAGCTTTTGTAGTGTTTTCTGCTCCAACCGGCTCAAGAATTGTAAGCGCTTTGGTTCTTGCAGTCATAATTCCTCTCATGTTCGGAATTCTTAAATCTTTCTCTTCAACGATACCTTTTTGTCCGCCTACTACTAACGGTAAGTTAGCGCTAAGGGTTTCTTTTCCACCGTCAATTTCTCTGACTGCTTTTACGCTGGTTCCGTTTACTTCAATACCAATACAGGAATTGATGAAGTCTGAACCAATTAAAGCAGCTAACATTCCCGGAACCATTCCGCCGTTATAGTCTAATGATTCTTTTCCGGCAATTACCAAATCATATCCTCCGTTTTTAACCACTTCGGCCAATTGTTTTGCTACGAAAAAACCATCGGTTGGTACTGCATTCACACGAATTGCTTCGTCAGCACCAATTGCTAAAGCTTTTCTTAAAGTTGCCTCTGCATCCGGTCCGCCTACGTTTACCACCGTTACATTTGCTCCTTGTTGTTCTTTAAACCAAATCGCTCTGGTTAAACCAAATTCGTCATTCGGATTTATTACGAATTGAACACCGTTAGTGTCAAATTCTGAATCGCCATTAACAAAGTTAATTTTTGAAGTAGTATCAGGCACATGACTGATGCAAACTAATATTTTCATTTTATTAAAGTTAAAGTTGATTATTTTTCGAGCAACGAAAGTAATGATTTTATTTCAATAAAAAACTATGCACGCATAATAAATGTCTTTTTTGTAATGAAAATGAGAATAAATTCTTAATAATTTTAAAAAATAATTGAAAATAAATGCTTTTTTGCGAAATCGGGACTTTTTTATGCTAACCAAAGAGAATGTTATAATTAAAAGAATGTTGAGGTTAAGTGATTTAAAATTTTTATTTTTGCGAATCAAATAAATAAGGATAAACGAAAATACATGAGAACGATACAGTTTAGAGAAGCGGTTTGCGAAGCTATGAGCGAAGAAATGCGTCGCGATGAATCGATATATTTAATGGGTGAAGAAGTAGCAGAATATAACGGAGCTTACAAAGCTTCCAAAGGTATGCTGGATGAATTCGGTCCGAAAAGAGTTATTGATACACCGATTGCAGAACTTGGTTTTGCCGGTATTGCAGTAGGATCTGCAATGAACGGAAACAGACCGATTGTGGAGTTTATGACTTTTAACTTTTCATTGGTTGGTATTGATCAGATCATTAACAATGCAGCAAAAATGCGTCAGATGTCTGCCGGACAATTCTCAATGCCAATTGTATTTAGAGGGCCAACAGCTTCTGCCGGACAATTAGCAGCAACACACTCTCAGGCTTTTGAAAACTGGTTTGCTAACACACCGGGATTAAAAGTAGTGGTTCCGTCAAATCCTTATGATGCAAAAGGATTATTAAAATCGGCTATCCGTGATAACGATCCGGTAATCTTCATGGAATCCGAACAGATGTATGGTGATAAAGGAGAAGTTCCGGACGGAGAATATACCATTCCGTTAGGTGTTGCCGAAATCAAAAGAGAAGGAACAGATGTAACCATCGTTTCTTTCGGGAAAATTATCAAAGAAGCGTATATCGCTGCCGATGAACTGGCAAAAGAAGGTATTTCCTGCGAGATAATCGATTTAAGAACAGTTCGTCCGATGGACCAGGAAGCTATCCTGAAATCGGTTAAAAAAACAAACCGTCTGGTAGTGTTGGAAGAAGCATGGCCTTTTGGAAGTGTGGCTTCAGAAATTACATACATGGTTCAGGAAAGAGCTTTTGATTATTTAGATGCACCTATCCAGAGAATCACTACTGCCGATACACCGGCACCGTATTCGCCGGTTCTTTTAAAAGAATGGTTGCCAAATGCAGGTGATGTTGTAAAAGCTGTGAAGAAAGTTACTTATAAATAAGAAAATATCATTTATATTTGGAGCTTCATCTGTGTCATGCAGATGAAGCTTTTTTTTTAGCTTATGAAGAAAATTTATTACGCAACACTTTTGCTCTTTTTGTTTTCCATAGGAATTAAGGCACAGACAAAAGTTAGTGGAACGGTATACGACGAATTAAATGAACCCATGCCTTTTGCAAGTGTTTATTTCAAGGGAACCACTATAGGAGTTACAACAAACGAGAACGGTAAATTTACGCTGGCATCAGAAAACAATCAAAAAATTCTGGTAGTCTCCTTCGTAGGCTATACCAATCAGGAAGTAGTGCTGAAAAACCCGGTTACGGAAAATTTAAAAGTCAAACTAACCACCGGAGAAGAACTTCAGGAAGTGTTGATCGTTAGTAAGCCTAAAAAACACTTGTCTAAAAAAGAAAATCCTGCCTATAGAATTCTACAGGGCATCTGGGCCAATAAAAAGAAAAACGGATTGAAGCTTGCCAAATCCTACGACTATAAACGCTATTCGTCTGTTAGTCTGGGGCTGAGTAATCTGGACAGCGTGTTCCTGCGCAAAATTGTAGGCAGCGGATACGACTCGGTAGCCGAAATTGTAAAAGAAGACAAACGTCAGGATAAATTTGTCATTCCGATCTATATGAAAGAAACAAACGAACATATATACGGAGATACAGCATTAGACAAAGAAAGAATTGACATGGAAGGGGAGCGCAGTACCGGACTGAACCAGCGGGGATTTATCTTTGACAGGGTCAGCAATACCTTTACCACTATTGATGTTTATGCAGACGATATCCAGATCCTGAATAAAGCATTTATCAGCCCGATTTCCACCCGGGGATACGGTGTATATGAATACCTGTTGAAAGACAGTATCATGGAAGGAGAGAAAAAGATCTATACGATTTACTTCTTCCCGAGACAATCGGAAGACCTGGTTTTTGAAGGAAACTTTAAAGTGACCGATAAAACGTTTGCGCTGACCGAAATCTCCATGCGTACCAATAAAAACATCAACCTGAGTTTGGTGCGTAATCTTTATTTCGAAAAATATTTTGAAACATTAAACGATACCATGTACCTGCCAACGCGGGATTATTATGAAGGGGACTTCACGTTGTTTACCAAAAACGACGATGAAAAAGGATTTTATGTGAAGAAGAATTTAGTGTACAACGATTATATTCTTAACGAACCCAAGCAGCCTTCATTTTACGATGAAAAAATCATCCAGGTGAGAGGGGACCAGTTTGAGCAAAGTGATGCCTACTGGAAATCACTGAAAGCCACGGAACTCAAAACCGATGAAACCCGGAAAGTTATTGAAGACCTGAAATCCAATAAAAAGGTAAAAGGCGTAACCGATATTATTACCGTTCTGTCAACAGGCTATGTGGGCGTTTTTGATGGTATTCAGGCCGGATTTTTATGGCAGCTGATTTCCAACAACAACGTGGAAGGACTGCGTCTTCGCGCCGGTTTCAGAACCTATAAAACAGATAACGACCGGTTCCGCGCAATGGTTTACGGCGCATACGGAACAAAAGATGAAAAATTCAAATATGGTGCGGAAGCAAAATACCTGCTGAGCTTTAAACCGAGAATTGTAGTAGGAGCATCCCATCTGGACGATAACCTGCAATTGGGCGGAAGACTGATCGAAACCGATGAATTGCTGCCGAAAAACCTGAACACCAATGTGATTATCGGGCGCGGAGAAAACTATTTCCTGTCGAGAGTAATGCGAACGTCGGTGAATTTTGACTTTGCTTTTAGCAATAACCTGCACATTAACGTATCTACTGTTCGTCAAAGAATAAAAGCAGCCGATCCGGAACATTTTTCTATTGATTACCTGGCACCGGATACCGGACTGATCCGAAACGAGCTGACCGATGTGACCAGTAATATTTCCCTGATTTACACGCCAACCCGTTATGTGTACGGTTTTGGAGTAGACCAGAAAATAGGAACAACCTTATATCCGACCATTGTTTTAAAATACATCCGCGGTAATAAAGGTGTTTTTGGAGGCGACTTCGATTATAATAAAATCCAGTTATCGCTGAACAAACCTATATTCCTGAGTAATTTCGGAATCCTGAGAACCAATTTCGAATTTGGAAAAGTATTCGACCCGGTTCCTTTACCGTTGCTTAATCCTATTTCGGCCGATCAGACCTTTTCGGTAGTACCGAACTCTTTCTCGTTGCTGAACTATTATGATTTTGTAACCGATACCTATTTCACAGCTCATTTTGAACACCACTTCAACGGATTTATCCTGAACAGGATTCCGTTGATAAAGAAACTAAAATGGAGAAGTTTACTGTTGTACCGGTTTGCATACGGAAGTATTTCCCAGAAAAATATCGACATGAACCGTTCTTTTATTCAATATGCGGCACCGTCCAATAAAGTGTACAGCGAATATGGTTTCGGGATTGAAAATATCGGATATGGTAATTTCAGACCTTTTAGAGTCGATTTTATCTGGAGAACAGATTTTACCAACGTAAACGGGAAAGAATCACCAGGTTTTGGCGTAAGATTCGGATTTTTCCCTGAATTTTAACAAAAACATCCGGTAAAGCTTTTCAAAAGCAGACTATTATGTGTAATTAAACTTGTAAAAAATCAATTTTATTTTACCTTTGCAGTCGCTAAATTTAGAACTAAAAGTAAAAATGAGTACAGCAAATATTGAATCATTCGATGCACTTATCGAAATCCCAAGAGGAAGCAGAAATAAATACGAATACGATTTTGAACAAAAAAGAATCCGTTTTGACAGAATGTTATATTCTGCAATGTTCTACCCGGCAGATTACGGATTTATTCCGGAAACTTTAGCTTTAGACGGAGATCCTCTGGATGTTTTAGTATTGTTTACAGAGCCATCTATCCCGGGATGTTTGGTGGAAGTGAAACCAATCGCTGTTTTCAAAATGGCCGATGACAAAGGACCGGACGAAAAGATCGTTTGTGTACCGGTTTCTGACCCGATCATGAATAAATTAAAAGATATTTCAGATATCAATGTTCATACAATCCAGGAAATAGAACATTTCTTCGCAGTATACAAAGACCTTGAAAACAAAAAAGTTGATGTACAGGGCTGGGGAGATGTTAACGAGGCAGTAGCCATGATTGACGAATGCTCGAAACGTTTTCAGGCATTAGACCAGGCCAAAAAAGATAGCTACTCTATCAAATTATAATTTCAGAAAGCCTCATAATTTTATGAGGCTTTTTTTGTAGTTTTAAATATTCTTAACAAAAACTACAAACACAACTCAAAATGTTTAAGCAATTAACATTTCTGTTTTTACTGCTGGCCAATAGTATATTTGCTCAGGAACTGCTGCCGCTGATTCCGCAGCCCAAAGAAATCAAAAAAGGAACCGGAAATTTTGAACTGAGTGCCGGAACCTTATTACTGCTCCCGGATAGCGCTTTTCAAAATGAAGCCGATTTGTTCAATCAGGCATTACAATCCGGTTACGGCTGGGAACTTCCGGTTGTTAGCAACAGTAAAAGTCCGTTAAACACCCTAACGATCGTCAAAGACACCGATGCCGCTTCGGCTCCGGAAAGCTATTCGCTGGAAATCACAAGCGCACAGATCCGGATTAAAGCAAAAGAAAATAAAGGCGTTTTTTATGCGCTGCAAACCATATTGCAATTATTACCGGTAGCCGCAAAAGACACGATTAGCATTCCGTGTGTGACAATAAAAGACGAACCGAAATACTCCTGGAGAGGAATGCACCTGGATACCGGGCGCCATTTCTTTACAAAAGACTTCATTAAAAAATACATCGATTATCTGGCCATGTACAAGATGAATACCTTTCACTGGCATTTAACGGAAGACCAGGGATGGCGTATTGAAATTAAAAAATACCCCAGATTAACAGAAATCGGAGCCTGGCGGAAAGGCTCCATGGTAGGACATTATAACGACCAGCGGTTTGATAACGAACGGTATGGCGGATTCTATACGCAGGAAGATATTAAAGAAATTGTAGCCTATGCCCAAAAACGGCACATCACCATTGTTCCCGAAATAGAAATGCCGGGACATTCGCAGGCAGCTTTGGCGGCCTATCCGGAACTTTCCTGTACCGGAGGACCTTTTGAAGTCGCCACACAGTGGGGCGTTTTGGATGAGGTGTACTGTCCGAAAGAAACCACTTTCGAATTTCTCGAAAATGTACTTTCGGAAGTCGTGGCTTTATTTCCTTCCGAATATATCCATATCGGAGGCGATGAGTGCCCTAAAATAAGATGGAAAAACTGTCCGCATTGCCAGGCACTGATCCAAAAAGAAAACCTCAAAGACGAACACGAACTGCAAAGCTATTTTATCCGGCGGATAGAACGGTTTTTGAATACCAAAGGAAAAAAGATTATCGGCTGGGATGAAATTCTGGAAGGCGGACTGGCGCCGAATGCTGCCGTAATGAGCTGGAGAGGAACCGAAGGCGGAATCGCCGCCGCCCGGCAGAAACACTTTGCGGTAATGACTCCCGGAGCCTACTGCTATTTCGACCATTACCAGGGAGAACCCAAAAACGAACCGGTGGCTATTGGCGGTTATACCACAGTAGAAAAAGTATATTCGTTCAATCCCACTCCGGAAGTGCTCACTCCGGAAGAAGCAAAATATATTTTAGGAGCACAGGGAAATCTCTGGACGGAATATATCAAAACTCCGGAACATGCGGAATATATGATTATGCCCAGAATGCAGGCACTTGCCGAAGTGGTCTGGGGAACGTCGCAGCCCGGCAAATACAATAACTTCCAAAAACGCCTGCTACAGCATTTTGCGGTATTGGACAAAAAAGGAATCCGTTACAGTAAAGCCCTGTTTGAAATCACGT
Source organism: Flavobacterium sp. UBA4197 (assembly GCF_002379575.1). Taxonomy (NCBI): domain Bacteria; kingdom Pseudomonadati; phylum Bacteroidota; class Flavobacteriia; order Flavobacteriales; family Flavobacteriaceae; genus Flavobacterium; species Flavobacterium sp. UBA4197. The sequence continues at coordinate 76,272 of NZ_DFUB01000021.1, read as the reverse complement.
CAAAAGTAAGCCCGTCCGACAATAAAAAAGGCGTATTGTTCTGGCTCAGATCGGCACAGGATAATAAAGGCATCCATTATACGACAAACGGTACACCGCCAACAGCAAAAGCGCCGGCGTATTCAAAACCGATTCCCATTACCCGAAACACGGTCGTAAAAGCGGCCTATTTTGAAAACGGAACGCAAAAAAGCGCCGTTATCGAACAGGCTTTTTACAGGACAAAATCGACCGGTAAAAAAATAACATTGGTCAGCCAGCCTCATGAAAATTACGGCATAGGCGGCGCCTTTACATTAGTAGATGGAATGAGGGGAAATATGGAAAAGTACGGCAGGGACTGGATTGGTTTCTGGGGGAAAGACCTCGAAGCGACTATTGATCTGGGCAAAAAAACGAAACTGACCAAAGTCACGCTGGATGTTTTGGCAAACGAAGGAAGCTGGATTTATTATCCTGAAAAAGTAACGGTACTGCTTTCCGAAAACGGGAAAGACTTTAAGCAGGTGAAAGTACTTTCGGCTGCGGAAATTAGCAGTTTAAAAGGAATAATTGCCATGAATATCGGCAAACAGCAGGCAAGATTTGTCAAAGTCATTGCCAGGAATGCCGGGAAAATACCCGATGGGAAAGCCGGAGCCGGAGCGGATTCATGGTTGTTTGTTGACGAAATAATGATAGAATAATGGGAAACAGAAGAAACTTTATAAAAACCACGGCAATGGCATCGGTAGCTGTTGCGTTACAATCCTTTAAAGCACAGGAAACGGCAGACAGTATTCCGGCAGCCGGAAAAGTTAAAAAACCGATCGTGCTTTCCACTTGGCGATTTGGTATTGCTGCCAATGAAGCTGCCTGGGAAGTGCTTAAGAATAACGGCAGGGCTCTGGATGCGGTAGAAGCCGGGGTGAAAGTACCCGAAGGCGACCCAAACGAACGAAGTGTAGGCTATGGCGGACGACCGGACAGGGACGGACGCGTAACCCTGGATGCCTGTATCATGGATGAATTTTCCAATATCGGTTCCGTTGCCTGCCTGGAACATATTAAACATCCCATATCGGTAGCCAGAGCCGTTATGGAAAAAACACCACACGTCATGCTGGTAGGTGAAGGTGCTTTACAATTTGCCCTTTTACAGGGATATAAAAAAGAAAACCTGCTGGTGGAGGCATCCGAAAAAGAATGGAAGGAATGGCTGAAAACCAGTAACTATAAACCCGTTGCCAATATTGAAAATCACGATACTATTGGAATGATTGCCCTTGACGGGGCCGGTAACCTGTCCGGTGCCTGTACAACAAGCGGTATGGCATTTAAAATGCATGGTAGGGTGGGTGATTCACCTATCATTGGAGCCGGATTGTATGTAGATAATGAAATAGGTGCCGCCACAGCCACCGGTCACGGTGAAGAAGTGATCCGGATTGCCGGCTGTCATCTGGTGGTCGAACTGATGCGGCAGGGAAGATCGCCGCAGCAGGCCTGCGAAGAAGCAGTGTCCAGAATTGTAAAACTAACCAAAAACAGAAATAAGGACCTGAAAGATATCCAGGTCGGGTTTATTGCGCTGAACAAAAAAGGAGAACACGGAGCTTATTGTGTTCAGGGCGGATTTAACTATGCGAAATATGATAATTCCGGTAACCGCTTAATTGATGCGGATTATTTTTTAAAGTAAATGAGAAAATTAGAAATAGCCTGTTTTAATCCGGAATCGACCGTGATTGCACAACAAGGCGGAGCAGACAGGGTAGAACTCTGCGATACGATACAGGAAGGCGGAACCACGCCGGCCTATGCCATAACGGAACAAACAAGAACAGCACTGGCAATCGATCTTTTTGTGATGATTCGTCCGCGGGGCGGAAACTTTGTCTATTCCGAAACGGAGCTGGAACAGATGCGGTCGGATATCCGCCAGTTTAAAAAAATGGGCGTTAACGGATTTGTATTTGGTGTCTTAACGGATAACAATGCCATCGATATCGCGATTAATACCGAACTGGTAACTTTGGCAAGTCCGTTTCCTTGCACGTTTCACCGCGCTTTTGATGAAGTTCCGGATGTATTCCGCGCTTTGGAAGAAGTGATCGAATGCGGATTCCAGACGGTTTTAACTTCTGGCGGCGCCAAAAATGTAACGGAAGGCAGCAATACCTTATCCGGATTGGTTGCCCGGGCAGCGAACCGTATTGTGATCATGCCCGGCGGTGGACTGCGTTCCACGAATATCCGGTCGCTTATGGAAACGACCCAAGCGGCTTATTACCACTCTTCGGCAATTACCGATGCAACGGCTGTTGCCAGTATTGATGAGGTTATGGCGCTCAAAAAAGCCCTGCAATAATGGGAAAGATTGTGTTTCGATGCCTGATCGTTTTACTGCCATTCCTGCTGCAGGCCCAGGTTTTGGAAAAAGACTTAAGTCACGAAAAATGGGTTTTTAAAAAAAAGGGAACAACCAGCTGGTTAACAGCAAAAGTACCGGGAACGGTCCACACGGATTTACGAGAAAACGGCGTGATACCGGAACCCTTTTTTGCAGATAATGAAAAAAAGTTACAGTGGATTGAAAACGAAGACTGGGAGTATCAAACCACTTTTACACTCACAAAAGAAGAAATAGCACAGGAAAATGTTGAATTGCAATTTGACGGACTGGACACCTATGCCAAAGTTTATTTAAACGACAAGCTCATACTGGAAGCCGATAATATGTTCCGGACATGGAAAGTCGCGGTCAGTAAGGAACTGAAAGCCGGAACGAATACGCTGCATATCCTGTTTGAATCGGCTGTTAAAAAAGGAAAATCGGAAGCTTCAAAATTACCCTATATCTTACCCGGAGATGAAAAAGTGTTCACCCGGAAAGCCCAATACCAGTACGGATGGGATTGGGGGCCGCGTCTGGTTACCGCCGGAATCTGGAAACCGGTAACCCTCCGGTTCTGGAATACCGGAAAGATCAATGCCATCCGGTATGCCCAAAAAATATTGCAGGAGGATAAGGCGCTGTTAGCGTTTACCGTAACGGTTGACAGCCGGAAAACCGGAACCTTTTATTTGACAATCAACGAGCGGCAGACAAAAGTCCGTTTGAAGAAAGGCAGCAATACTATAGGAGTGGAATATCCTATAGAAAACCCTAAAAGATGGTGGACAAACGGTTTGGGTGAAGCACATCTGTATCCTTTTTCGGTAAGTCTGGCAGATCATAAAAAGAAAACCCTTGCAACAAAATCCTTGCAGATCGGTTTGCGAACGGTTGAGCTGGTTCAGGAGAAAGATGATAAAGGAAAAAGTTTTTACTTTAAACTAAACGGCGTTCCTGTTTTTATGAAAGGAGCCAATTATATCCCGGTAAACAGCTTCCTGCCGCAAGCCGGCAAAAAAAGTTATGACAACATTGTAAAAGATGCAAAAGAAGCAAACATGAACATGCTCCGCGTTTGGGGCGGCGGGGTGTATGCCGATGACGCTTTTTATGATGCCTGTGATCAAAACGGGATTCTGGTCTGGCAGGATTTTATGTTTGCCTGTGCGATGTATCCCGGTGATGCTTCGTTTTTGGATAATGTAAAAAAAGAAACAATCGACAACGTGAACCGGTTGCAGCATCATACTTCGATTGCACTATGGTGCGGGAACAACGAAAATGATGAAGGCTGGCAAAACTGGGGCTGGCAAAAACAATATCAATATACCGCTGCGGATTCCACGAAAATCCGGAACGACTATAAAAAACTGTTTCATGAAGTCATACCGCAAACGCTGGACAGCCTGTCGGGTAAAGAGAAAAACATTTACTGGCCGTCTTCGCCTTCCATTGGGTGGGGGAAAGAACAAAGCCTGCGCGAAGGCGATTCCCATTATTGGGGTGTTTGGTGGGGAATGGAACCGTTTGAAATATACAAAGAAAAAGTCGGCCGGTTCATGTCGGAATACGGATTCCAATCCATGCCCGATCGGAGTACTTTTAAAGCAATAGCGAATCCAGACGACCGGAACCTGGAATCGGAAGCTGTGAAAAACCATCAGAAACATCCAACGGGTTATCAAACGATAAAAACCTATATGGCGCGTGATTTTGTCGTTCCGGATGCATTTGAGGATTATATATACGTTTCGCAATTGCTGCAGGCAGAAGGCATGAAAACAGCTATAGAAGCACATCGCAGGGCAAAGCCGTATTGTATGGGAACTTTGTACTGGCAGTTCAACGACTGCTGGCCGGTGACCTCGTGGAGTTCCGTTGACTTTAACGGGAACTGGAAAGCACTGCACTACCAGGTACAAAAGAGTTTTGAGAACATAATCCTGTCGGTAAACAAAGAAGTAGATGATTATGCGGTTTTTATTGTCAGCGATTTGCAGACTCCGCAACAGGGAACGCTGGAAATGGAACTGCTGGATTTTAAAGGCAGGGTGCTGTTTCAGGAAAAACAGGCAGTAACATTTGCCGGAAACAGCAGTGCAAAACAGGTTGTGCTGAATGCCAAGACCCTGGCGCGTTACAATACTAAAGAAATAGTCTTGTCCGTCCGGTTGCAGCTTCAGGATGGCAGTATGAAAAATGCCTTGTACTATTTTGAGAAAAATAAGGATTTGCTGTTGCCGAAACCTACTATTACCATTCAGAAAAAGGATGTCGGAACACTCGAAATTACTACCGATGTTTTGGCGAAAAATATTCAGCTGTCGGCAGAGGGAACCCATTTTAGTGATAACTACTTTGACCTGTTACCCCAAGAAAAACGACTTATAAAAATGACGGGTGAAGGAAAGCTGCCAGACTGCAAAAACCTTTATGAAGTACAGTCTAAAAAATAATAGTAAATACTTTTTGTTGAATATCAAGTTGTTTCGTTGTATTCATTATAAATATGCTTTAAGTGCTTTTTCTAATGAGTTTTTATTCAGATCAATTAGTTAGACATAAAAAATAGCTACTAACTTTTAGGATAAACCAGCAGGTATAATCTTGGATAAAGCTAAGTCTGTGAGTTCCTGATTTTAAGTGTTGAAAGAACGGTTTGCTTTCTGGCGGTTTGCAGGAACGGGGCAAACTGCCTGAAAATTACGGCTGTTTCGTCAAAATGTATTTTCCAATAGGTACACTTTCGTATCCTGCGGGTATTGGCGGAAGTTCGTCGGTATATACGTATGTTTCCGGCTTTAACCCCAGTTTCAGCTTTTCTGTGCCATTTTCTGTATAATATGATAAACTCATTCGTGCTCCCAAATACTCAACTACAGGGTCCTTAAATATTCCTATTACTACTTTACGCTGTCCCGGTAAGCATTCGTCACATCTCCTGATAATTGTAGCATAAATGTTATTTGCCCCGTAGGTTGTTGCATTTTGTTCAAGACTGTTAAGCGTATTGGTCTGCTGTGTTCCATTGTAGACAAATGAATATTCACCTACCAGTATATCGGTCATATAATCCCCGTAAGGAACAGTCACTTGATTTTTCTTCTTTAGTACTATGGTTAATGAAGTGGTTCCATCGCTATATTTCCATGTCCCCTGAAATTTATTCAGATCATTATCAATGTCTTTATAATATCCCCCGGTGATCGCATCGGAAGAAAGATATAGCGGATATTGATTTTGAGAATAACTTACAATTGTATTGATAAGAAGTACTATTATTACAAGTGTTTTTTTCATGTTTTAGAATTTTATTGGTTACATGGTATACTTGTTACCTCGTTTGGAGTATTCGGGTCTATTATTACCTTAGACCAGTTAGGATTTGCGCCGTAAAGATCATTATTGCTGGCTTGATAAATAGCGATATCCAGATTGTATTTATCGTTTACAAATTTTATAAATTCCCTTAGGAGTGTGTTTTGATCCACATCCCATGGCTTTCCATTTTTTTCATATATTTCCTGTAATTCATCAATGAACTTTCTTTTGGCTGTAGCATTCTGAAATTTAACAGAGAGTGCAGATAGTGCCTGAAGATTGTTCGGGATCAATGCATAGGTGTTGTCGGGAGCAACCATAATATTGGTCACAGGATAATCAATCGACTGGATGTTAATACTATTACTCATCGCTATCTGATAAGGAATAAACAAATCGTCTGCTGAAAACATTGGATAACTGGAATCTTCATCTTCTATTTTTACAGGATGATTATGTACAACACCAAAAGTAGTAGGATATACTCTTATAATACCACTTCTGGTTCCTGAAATTCCAGGGCGCAATGAAACATTCTTATTCGTTTTGTTATATTCCAAAGAGTATACCGTTTCTAAGTTGTTCTGCAAATTATTTTTCAAATAATTTAATCCGTTCTTAACAATTTTTTGTTTCAGAAGATTTCCCAGTTGTACACAGGGGTTTGGTGATACTGATGTAGCATTGGGATCCATTTCTTCAACTGGTGCAGTTGTAAAATCAGGGCAACGCAGACAATTATTAGGTGGAGTTAAAATATCCCCATCGGTTGGTACCTCTCCGTCTCCTCCACCTCCAGATCCACCCATTCCATCACCACCAGAGTAACCACCTGCACCTCCTCCGAAACTTCCTCCTCCTGCCGTCATATCACAAGTTGTTGTTGTAACACCATATAGATATTCGTTATTGTTGCAATTCGGTCCGGCAACATGTACGGGTCCTATGGCATTTCCTGACGAATGTTCTTTACACATCATGATAGTAGCCGTGACACAATGCAATGTTCTCTCTGCCGGCTCTATGTTATATTTGATAGGACTGATGTGGATATCTCCTTTAAAGTAAAATGATCCGTGCACATTACTTAAGCTTAAAGGTGTAGATTTTGTATACTTCACGATATAGGCACTTGTCTGCTCCAGACTATCAACGTTTATAACCAGGTTCTCAAAATAGGCAGGACTATTATGCTCCTTTGTTATTTTAAAGGTGTAGGAAGTCCTGTTGTCAGCCTCTATTACCTTTGCACCATGTGGCACAATAGTAAAACCATACTGGGCTTCCATCATTGTGCGGGATTTTTCCTTAGTGGTGTAAATTTTATTGTAGGCAGCCATAAACTTACGCTCACCAAGTAGTTCATCCAGAGAGGCTTCCCTGATTTTGATCTTTGCTGTATAGTTTTCCCTGCGGACTACTTCCTCGTTCAGCTCGCAGCCTGCCAGCAGCACCAGGGTCATAAAAAGCCATATTTTAAAAACAGTTTTCATAAATTGTTATAAAAATGTGTTTGCAAATATTACTCCCTGAAAAACAAAACAATTACGGAAAATCCGTAATTAAGGTATTTTGTACCCAAAATGAGTATAAATGCGTAGTAAAACCTTTTATTTTTCTTACAACAGGTATCACGAATACTTAAAATAGTATAGACTAACAGGTTAGCGGCTTCAGAGTCAAACCGTATCACGATGGGGATAATGGTTTGTAATACAGAAAAACACTGTGCTATTGACGGTGTCACCCCTTTTCGGTCAAGTGTTCCGGTAGGGGGGTGAGGTATGGCAGTAAAAGTTTCTTTTCACCCGCGACAGAACGGGTATAAAATGATGCACCAAATGTATAAGTATGTAGGAGTGTTATATCACCTAAAAAGAAAAACGATTGTAAATAAATGATTTACAATCGTTTTTAGTTGTTTTGATGTATTTGTGTAAACTTTTATTCTAAAATAAACCGTTGATTTCGGCATCAATTCGGTTGATGATGTTTCCAAGATCTTCCGGATTGTCTACAAAATTGATATTGTCTACATCGATGATCAGCAATTTTCCTTTGGTATACGTTTGGATCCAGGCTTCATAACGTTCGTTTAACCGGCTTAAATAATCAATAGAAATGGTATTTTCATATTCACGCCCTCTTTTATGAATCTGGTTAACCAGGTTCGGAATGGAACTGCGCAGATAGATCAATAGATCCGGCGGAGCGACCAAACCTTCCATTAATTCGAAAAGAGACGTATAATTGCTGAAATCACGATTTGTCATTAATCCCATAGCATGAAGATTGGGTGCAAAAATATGTGCATCTTCATATATGGTTCTGTCCTGTATGATTTTTTTACCGCTTTCGCGAATTTGTAAAACCTGGCGGAAACGACTGTTTAAGAAATAAATCTGAAGGTTAAATGACCAACGATCCATTTGGTGGTAAAAATCGTCCAGATAAGGATTGTCAACCACATCTTCAAAATGGGGTTCCCATTTGAAATGTTTTGCTAAAAGTCGGGTTAATGTTGTTTTTCCGGCGCCAATGTTTCCTGCTACAGCTATATGCATTATGGTAATATGATTTTATAATTCTTGATTTCGTTATCGGTAAAAATAGATAAAATTTGCTCTTTATAATAAAAACTTTCAATGCTTTTTTCCAGTATCGGAACAATTTGAGCCGTTTGATTTTCTAAATTATAAAGGGACAACAGATTGCCTTTTTTTAATAAAACCTGAGAAGTGCTGATAAATTGTATCGCATCGGCTTCCGGTGCTTTTCCCAGGAAGCTGATCTTTCCGAAAATATTGGAAACATAACAGTTCTGATTCCCGTCTATCCAGTAAAAATAATTGTAATCCGACTGGTATTGTACCGGAGTGTCTTTTATGGGCGATGAAACAGCGCTAAAGGTATTTTTGTAAATATCGTACAAACCCAGTTTCTGGGAATTCTGATCAAACAGCCACAACCGGTTTTGCGATGCTAGGCTCACGGCTGTCGGAAAAAGCTCCGGGTTGCTTTCTGAAAAATTTATTTTTGTGGTTTCATTTAACTGATTGTCCAGCAATACGGCAGCATTAAAAGATTTATAATACAAAACGATCTGCAAGGGACTCTGTAAATCCACCTGTTTGATTCGTCCGAAAGTCAGGTTGCGGTACTGAAACTTTTGCGTCGCATTGCTCTTCCGGAATTCGTTATCTTTGATGGTATAGGAAAAGCCAAAAGGATCTTTCCCTACAAAAACAGCTCCTTCGGTATTGTCACTGGCAATAAAAACTGCGTCAATGCTTTTTTGCTGGGCAAAAGCAAGGGAACAACAGGATAAAAAAAGATAGAGGAGTATTTGCTGCATAATGATGCAAATTACGAATAAACCTTTTATGATATAAAAAGTCCAATACAAAAATAATTTTTGATTGTAACAAAATCAAGGCTGAGAAGTCTTATGAGATAAACAAACCAGACAATAACATTATGAAAAAGAAAATAGTAACCGCGATTGCAGTATTCGGCTTTGCCATCACGTCGTTTGCCCAGAATTTTCAGGGAATGGCGGTTTATGAATCCAAAACAACAATATCCGATTTCAAAATGGAGGGAAGGGACATCACGCCCGAAATGCAGAAAATGATCCAGGAGCGAATGAAAAAAATGCTGGAGAAAACATTTGTCCTGAATTTTGACCGTTCCACTTCAATCTATAAAGAAGAAGAAAAACTGGATGCACCCGGACAACAGGGACCAGGCTCCCGAATGATGAACTCGATGATGGGAAGCGGCGGTACTTTCTTTAAAAATGTAAAAGAGAAAAGCTATACTGTTGACAAAGAATTTATGGGAAAAGAATTCTTAATTGTGGACAGCTTACCCAAACTGAACTGGAAACTGGAAAGTGAAACCAAAAAAATAGGTGATTATAACTGTTTTAAGGCAACAGCTGTAAAGCCGGTTAGCCAGTCCGATTTCCGAAACTTCAGAAGAAAGAAAGAGGATACGAAAAGCGATGAGGCTAAAAAAGAGAAAACAACAAACTTTATGGAAGATTTCGAAATGCCGAAAGAAGTAACCATAACGGCCTGGTACACTCCGGATGTTCCGGTTAACCAGGGACCGGAAAGTTACTGGGGATTACCGGGACTGATTTTGGAAGTAAATGACGGTAAAACGGTAATTGTTTGCTCTAAGGTTGTGTTGAATGCAAAAGATAAAGTGGAAATAAAAGCCTCTAAAAACGGTAAAGTCGTAAAACAAAAAGAATACGACGATATTGTAGTGAAAAAAATGGAAGAGATGCGGGAAATGTCCAAAGGACAACAGGGCGGGAACAGAATGCAGATGCGAATGGGCCGATAGTTTTCAGTACTATATATGACCAGACCGGTTTCTCCTGATTGTAATAATCATACGGGAAACCGGTTTTTTTATTATAATAATACGGATGTAGAAAAGAACGCTTAACAGATCAGTTTATAACCTCTTCCGCGAATGTTAATGATCTGGATACTGCTGTCCAGTGTCAGTTTTTTTCGCAATTTTGAAATAAACACATCCATACTTCTGCCGTTAAAAAAATCATCTTTACCCCATATTTTATTTAAGGCAAACGACTTGTCTACAATTTCATTTTTGTTTTCCAGCAGCAGTTTTAAAACCAAAGCTTCCCGGTGGGTTAAATAAAAAACCAGTGCCTGGTGCTCTAAAGTCTGCTTGTTGTAATTAAAACGGTAACGGCCAATATTCAGCTGTTCCTCCGGATTGCTTTTACCGGTCCGGCCTAACAGGGCATGGATTCTGACGATTAATTCCTCCATACTAAAAGGCTTTTTCAGATAATCGTTGCCGCCATATTGAAAACCGTCCACCACATCCTGAACCTGCGATTTCGCACTTAAAAAAATAATCGGAATTGTCTTGTCTTTTTTCCGGATTTCCTGGGCGAGTGTAAAGCCGTCTTTTTTCGGCATCATTATATCCAGAACGATTGCATCTGGTTTTTCATGTATAAAATGAGCCAAAGCCTCTACACCGTTTAGACAGTGCGTTACTTTAAAATCCCGGGTTTCCAGGCTTTCTTTGATAATCAGGCCCAGAGTGGCTTCATCTTCTGCCAGTAAAATAGTCACCTTGCTACTCATGAGGAATGAAAATTTTAAAAGTTGTTTGTGTTTCTGCGATGAGGTCTATTTTGCCACCGTGTTTTTCGACAATGTTTTTACAATAATACAGACCGATGCCAAATCCTTTTTCGTCATGCTGATTGTTTTTGGGTACCCTGTAAAACTTCTCAAATATTTTCTGACGGTGGATCTTGTCAATGCCTTTCCCGTTATCCGAAACGGCAATCTCCACACCGGCATCCGTTTTTTGCAGGGTAACGGTAATGCAGTCGCCACCGTATTTCAGGGCATTGTCGATGAGGTTTGAAATGACATTTTCAAAATGAAATGTATCTGCAAAAATAATCACGGGTGTATCCGGATTGTGGAATACAATTGCTTTATCGGTATTGATCCGGAACTTGTCAATAGCGGTGTTTATCAGTCCGATAAGCGCAACCGGTTCTTTTTGCAGCCTTAGCTGGTCGCTTTCTAAAATGGACGTTTCCAGTATTTTCTCTACAATAAGGTTTAATTTAGACAAATGCTGATTGGAAATTTCAAGGTACTTCTTTGTTTTTTCGGGTTCATTGTCCGAATTGAACTTTTCAATACCTTCCAGAGCACTGTTCACAACGGCTATAGGCGTTTTAAGCTCATGGGAAACATTACTGATAAAATCGTTTTTAATGATTGCAAGCTGTTTCTGTTTGCGGATAATATGCAGCAAATAAAAAAGACAGAAAACAATACTCAGCGATAACACCAGCGATAATATAATGCCCAGCATACCTTCCTGTAAGGCCGGGTAAAATATATCCGGGAAAAACAGCTCGATATTGCTGTTCTGAGGCAGGAAGGAAGACTTGGAACGCGTGGAGAAAAGGTACTTTTTGTCTTCCGGATTATGGTATTGCGATACGGTATTGAAATGCACTTTATAAAGCAAGGCATAATCAAAATCAAGGTTTTTCCGGGCAAACTCTTTATCGATGTATTGGGCGATTTTTTTTAGATCAACGCTGTCCTGCCGCACCGAGATCACAATCTTTTCGGCTAAAACCCGGACATCTTTAATATTGTCCGGTTTGGGAAGTCCGGCTTCGTTGGAAATGAAAATAGTGGTCGCTTTTTTCCGTTTTGGTGCGGTGGAATCCGTATGAATTTCGGTATGGTAAAAATTAATGTTTTTGGCATCGCGCTGTAATTTCGAATGGATCGGCATTGGAAGTGCCACATCTTTGCCGGTAGTCGAATAAATAATATTGGACTTTGCCTTGTCATTGTAATAATTGTCGATACTGCTGTCTAAAGCACTTTGGGCAGCAAGGATAATACGCTGCTTATTGGTATCATAATTATTGATATTCCAATATATCTGAATGATTACAGTAATCAGGACCACTGTAACTGCAATCAGAAGCATACCGTTATGACGAAAAAAGGATTTCATAAATCAAATGTAAGAACTGTTCGCCTACTTTTTTTACCGTTAACACACGTTAACACTAATTACAATCCGGTTAAAACTCGCTTTGTTAGTTTTGATTACTCTTTACAGCGTAAAAGAAATAACTAACATAATAAAAATAATCATGATTCGAATTAGTATTATCATTGTAGGATTATTGTTGTTGAGCATCGGGAAAATCTTTGCTCAGGACTTTAGCGGTATGGCGGTTTATGAAACCAAAATGACTGCCCCGAAAATAACATTTTCCGGAAGCGGAATAACCCCGGAAATTGAAAAAAGCCTGGAAGAAAAGGTTAAAAAGAATTTTGAAAAAACCTATACCCTCTCTTTTGACAAGTCGGCGTCACTATATGAAGAAGAAGAAAGACTGAAATCGCCTTTGAGCAGCAGTGGCGGCAGCGGCATGCAGATCACGGTTGGCGGCAGCGGCAAAAAATATAAAAACATAAAACATAAAAGATATGCACTGGCAACGGAAATAATGGGCAAAGAATTCCTGATTAAAGACTCCCTGCCTAAACTGAACTGGAAACTGGAAAACGAAACCCGGAAAATCGGCGATTATACCTGTTATAAGGCAACCCTGGTGCGGAAAGTGGAAAAATCCGGCTTTAAAGACAAGGAAAGTTCCGGAAAAGCCAAAACGACTTCCCTGTTAAAAGACCTTGAATCACCCGATTCGGAAACGATAACAGCCTGGTATGCACCGGAAATTCCGATTAGCCAGGGACCTGATGATTACTGGGGATTGCCGGGTTTAATACTGGAAATAAACGAAAAGAAAAGTGTTATTCTCTGCTCTAAAATTGTTTTAAACCCTAAAGAAAAAAAAGAGGTGAAAGAGCCTAAAAACGGTAAGGTGGTAACCCAGAAAGAATATGACGCAATATTGGAGAAAAAAATGGAAGAACAGCTGGAATCGTTCCAAAACAGTAAAGGAAAAACGATCATCAGAGTAGGAGGATAAGGCGGGAAAAATATTAATTGCCTGATAATAGCGAATTAAAGTAACAAAAGGAATTTTTTTTCGTCTAAGAGATTGAACCTTATGCGGTTTTTAAAGTCTTATCAGCACGATATCAGAAAAGCGAAAATAAAAATGAGAAAATATTTACATTTAATTGTTTGTTTATTGTCTATTGCCGGTTATGCCCAAAACGTAAAATTTGAAGGCACGATAAAAGATACCACAGGCGTACCGCTGGAAATGGCGAATATTATGGCAATCAATCAGGAAACCAAAGCCATGGATTCCTATGCGATTACCAATGATGCCGGAAGATTCCAACTGGTGTTAAAAGCCAATACCAGTTATACCATAAAAGCCAGTTATATCGGATTCAATGCTTTTGAAGAAACGGTAAAAACGGGTACAACCGCCATCAGCCGGGTTATTGCGCTGCGGGAAGGTATCGATTTACAGGGCGTGCAGATTGTAAAAGAAATGCCGGTAACGATAAAAGGCGATACGATTGTTTACAATGCCGATTCGTTTAAAAACGGAACAGAGCGAAAACTGGAAGATGTGCTGAAAAAATTACCCGGCGTTGAGGTTAATGCCGATGGTGAAATTGAAGTAGAAGGCAAAAAAGTACAGAAGGTCATGGTGGAAGGTAAAGACTTTTTTGACGGTGATACTAAGATTGCGACAAAAAACATTCCTGCCGATGCGCTGGATAAAATCCAGGTACTGCGAAACTATAACGAAGTATCCAACCTGAAAGGACTGGAAAATAATGAAGAAAATGTAGCCTTGAATATCAAGCTGAAAGAAGGGAAGAAAAACTTCTGGTTTGGGGAAATGATGGCGGGAATCGGAGCTGGGCATAAGGAAGACCGGCATATCCTGAATCCGAAACTGTTTTATTACAACCCGAAATACAGTGTGAACGTTATCGGGAACCTGAACAATATCGGGGAACTGCCGCTCACGATGCAGGATTATTTTAAATTCTCGGGCGGGTTCAAGAACATGATGCGAAAAGGAGGAACCAATTTTAACGTGTCTTCGAACGATTTGGGAATATTGGGACTGCGCAACAACAGAGCCAAAGAAATAGACGTTAAATTCGGTGCGGCAAACTTTAGCTATAATCCTTCCAAAGCCTGGACGATTAGCGGCTTTAGTATTTTTTCTGCCAATAAAACCGATCTGGAAACCAATTCGAGAACAGTCAGAACCGATAAACTGCCAGACGGAACATCGGCTACCGTTACCGAAGAGCGCCAGGAACTGACCCGGCAGAAAACCAACCTCGGCATGCTGAAACTGAGCTCAAGCTATGTGCCTTCCGATAAAGTACATTTTGACTATGACGGCTTCTTTAAAATTTCCGATCAGAAAGAATCGAACAGCGTTTTTTCGAGTTTGCTGGATGACATCTATACCAATAAAAAACAAAAACCGTTTTCCATTAATCAGAACCTGAATTACTATTATACGCTGAACAATAAAAACGTATTTGCTTTTGAATTGCAGCATTTGTACCAGGAAGAAGACCCGTTTTATAACGCCAACCTGAAACTACAGCCGTTCCAGTTATCCGGTTACCTTCCGGGACAAAACCGGAATGATGTAACACAGAACCGCTTTGTGAAAACCAATAAAGCAGATGCCAAGTTTGATTACTACTATATGCTGACGCCGAAAAGCAATATTAATGTAACGGTGGGTAATACCTATTCGCATCAGAACTTTAATTCGAATATTTTCCAGATCCTGGACAACGGGAATACCAATAATTTAACCGATCCGCAGAATAATAATGAGGTGAATTACACCTTTAATGATGTGTTTGTAGGATTGCATTATAAGTTCATTACCGGGAAATTCACCTTTAATCCGGGATTCAGTCTGCACAATTATACGATGAATAACCAACAGCTGAACAGTGAGTTTAAAAATGATTTCGTTAGAGTGTTGCCCGATTTTTATGCCTTGTATCAAATTAAAAAGTCGGAAACCCTGACCTATAATTTCTCATTGGCGAATAATTTTACCGACATTAGTAAAGTAGCCGAAGGGTATGTTTTTTCCAATTACAACAGCTTGTTCAGCGGTAACAGAATGCTGGAAAACTCGCTGTCGCAAGTGCATTCCCTGCGTTACTTTAAATACAATATGTTCAATTTCGAAAACATCTTTGCGAACATTACCTATACCCGTCAAACGGATGCCGTAAAATCCAAAGCCTTTTTTGACGGTGTGAACCAGGTATCGTCTTCGGTAAACATGAATTCTGCTTTTGCAGATGAGAGCTTTTCTGCCAGTGCCAATTATGGAAGATCGTTCTGGAGATATTACAAAGCTTCTGTGGGCGGAAACTTTAACTGGAGTAAGAATAACAACATCAGGGTGTTCCAGGGCGGTGTGGAAGAAATCCAGACAACCGATTCGTATACGCAGAATTACAACGTGAAACTGGCAACAAACTTTAAAAGAATCCCGAATATCGAACTAGGATACGGCTTTACTAAAAATGATTTTTTCAGTGATACCTTCTTTGTCGACAGCCCTTCGGTAACGCTGGAATATTATTTCCTGGATGCCTTTTCATTTACTTCCGATTATACTTTTTACCACAACAGGAACAAGGATAATACAATTAACAACGAATATGATTTCCTGAATGCCAGTCTGATCTACCAGAAGAAAGACAGCAAATGGGAATACAAACTGTCGGCAACCAATTTGCTGAATACCACTTCCCTGAACGACAGCAGTTTCAGTCAGTTGGGAGGTTCCAGCAGTTTCTCACAATATATCATACAGCCGAGGTATATTATTTTAAGTCTGAAATATAACTTATAGCATCCTATAAAAAAAGCCTGCATCGAGCAGGCTTTTTATTTTATAAAAACGTTGGTTACAAACCGAAAGCTTCTTTTATAGTCGCTACGTAATCCAGTTTTTCCCATGTGAACAATTCAACGGTAACTGTTTTCTCTTTTCCGCCCGGAGCGATAAAAGTTTTGGTAACGGTTTCCGGAGTTCTTCCCATGTGTCCGTATGCAGCAGTTTCACTGTAAATAGGGTTTCTTAATTTTAAACGTTGCTCGATAAAATAAGGACGCATATCAAAAATAGCTTCCACTTTTTTAGCGATCTCACCATCGGTTAAGTTTACTTTCGAAGTACCGTAAGTATTGATGTAAATACCCATTGGTTTAGCAACACCAATAGCATAGGATACCTGAACTAAAATCTCATCGGCTACACCGGCAGCCACAAGGTTTTTAGCGATATGACGGGTTGCATAAGCCGCACTACGGTCTACTTTACTCGGATCTTTTCCGGAGAAAGCACCACCACCGTGAGCTCCTTTACCACCATAGGTATCTACGATAATCTTTCTTCCGGTTAATCCGGTATCTCCGTGAGGACCACCAATAACGAATTTTCCGGTTGGATTGATATGATACTGGATCTTATCGTTGAATAAATGAGCATATTGAGGGTTCTGCGCGATAATACGGGGAATTAAAATCTCAATAATATCTTTTTTGATTTTTGCCAACATTGTTTCCTCATCAGCAAAATCATCATGTTGTGTAGAAATTACAATAGCATCGATACGAACCGGTTTGTTATTGTTGTCATATTCTAACGTTACCTGCGATTTTGCATCCGGACGTAAATAGGTGATTTCGTTATTCTCACGACGTAAAGCTGATAATTCCTGAAGTAATTTGTGAGAAAGGTTTAATGCTAATGGCATAAAATCTGCCGTTTCATTTGTAGCATAACCAAACATCATTCCCTGGTCGCCTGCACCTTGCTCTTCTTTGCTGGAACGGTCAACACCCTGGTTAATATCCTGAGATTGCTCGTGAATAGCAGAAAGTACACCACAAGAGTTGGCCTCAAACATGTACTCGCTTTTGGTATAACCGATTTTTTTGATCACTTCACGGGCAATTTGCTGCACATCAAGATAAATCTTCGACTTTACCTCACCGGCAAGAATAACCTGCCCGGTTGTTACTAACGTTTCACAAGCTACTTTCGATTCCGGATCGAAAGCTAAAAAATTATCAATTAAAGCATCAGAAATTTGATCGGCAACCTTATCTGGATGTCCCTCACTAACGGATTCTGACGTAAATAAATAAGCCATAAAATTAGATTTTTAATAATTAAGCGAGGAAAAAATATTGCAGGTAATGCCTAAAGAAGTATGTACTGCTTTAGCATTTTTTAGTACCAAAAACGAAATCTGGTAATAGAGGTTGCAATCAGTTCAAATTTTTCCTCTGAAATTTGTTGCAAATGTATGAAAGAGTTTTTTAAACTAAATAAAAAATAACAAAAAAAAATAACAAGAAGAGCAGTAGTTGTGAAAAAGGTAAGTTTAACAATTGCGAATTGTTCTTTAATGTATTTAAATTATTACATTGCCGTCACAATAACTCTTAAAAAATAATAAACATGAAGAAAACTTTACTTTCTCTTTTATTTTGTGTTCCTTTTTTAGGTCAGGCACAAAATCTTTACAATTACGGATTCAACGGTACAACGGCCGACATGACGACTGCAGGTTGGGTAAGAACAAATCAAAGTACATCTGCTTCTACCACACTTTGGACAGTTGGTTCTTATACTCCGGTTGTAGTTAATACCCTGGGAGTACCACCGGTACAGGCTACTCCGTTTCAGAATCAGGCGTATACAAACGGTCAGACCTGCCCGATACCAAACGGACAGGATGGAACGCCAAACACATTTGCATTGGTTAACTTTACCAGT
Organism: Flavobacterium sp. UBA4197; assembly: GCF_002379575.1. NCBI lineage: Bacteria > Pseudomonadati > Bacteroidota > Flavobacteriia > Flavobacteriales > Flavobacteriaceae > Flavobacterium > Flavobacterium sp. UBA4197. The sequence goes on along the minus strand of NZ_DFUB01000021.1, from coordinate 58,255 downwards.
ACATCAAGTTCTGCTACTTCGGGAGCAACAATCAGTAACTGGTTAATTTCTCCTGTTGTTACCGTACAAAACGGGGATATTATTACCTTCTACTCAAGATTAGGGAAATACTCCGCTACCGGTGCAGCATCTTTTGCAGATAATTTACAATTGCGAATGAGTACTAATGGTGCTGCAACTGTGAATCCTGCAGGAGGACCAACAAACCTTGGTGATTTTACAAACCTGTTGGTAGAAATCAATCCGGCATTGAACCTAACGTCTTACCCGACAACGTGGACGCAGTTTTCATATACCGTTACAGGATTATCAGGACCAACTGCAGTTAAATTAGGTTTCCGTTATTTTGTAACAAATGCAGGACCTAACGGTTCTAACTCGGATATTATCGGAATCGATACATTCTCTGTAGACAGACCATTAGGAACAAGCGATTTCTTTGCTAAAAACTTTACCGTTTTCCCTAACCCGGCAAACGATGTATTGAATATCACGGCTAAAAACAATACCGAGATCAAAGGAATTCAGATCACGGACTTGAACGGAAGAGTGGTGAAAAAAATGAATCAGCAAACACAAGCAGAAGTACAGATCAATGTAGCGGATCTGACTGCCGGAGCATATTTTATTTCGGTAGAAACGAATGATGGAAACGCAACATCTAAGTTCTTAAAGAACTAAAAAAATAACGTTTTAGAATATTAAAACCTGTCCGGTTCCGGGCAGGTTTTTTTATGCTGTAAAAGCTGGTTATTAGGGGGTTGTAAATGTTAAAAGTAGTTTTTTGGTATTAAAACATTGTGATTCAGTGCGGTAAAAAGGTTATATTAGGGGATTATGAACTTTTAAAAATAGAATCATGAAGAAAAAATTACTTTCACTTTTTTTGTTATTATCAATAACAGCGGGTGCTCAGACAACTCTTTTTGAGGATAGTTTTGAGACGTATAATGACTTTATCATCCAGAACATTGGTTCCTGGATTACGCTCGATTTAGACGGTTCTACTACGTATGCTGATGACGGTACGATAGTTTGGAGTAATAAATTTTTACCACAGGCATTTATCATTTTTAACCCTTCGGTAGCCGGAGTCACAAACGCTGCTTCGGGTAATGAACTCCGCAATTACGATCCGAAAACCGGAAGCAAATATGCCGGCTCATGGGCGGCGGTTTTACCGGGTGACGGCGTTGGCGGAACCGGTCCGAATAATGACTGGCTGGTAAGCCCTCCCATCCCGCTTGGAGCCTCGGATAATGTTGTCAGCTTTTGGGTAAAATCAATGTCAAGCTCCTATGGACTGGAAAATTATACGGTTGGGGTATATACCGGTTCCGGTGTACCGGCAGTTTCTTCCGATTTTACGCTTATTTCCGGCGGCGGATCGCTAACGGCACCCTTTCCAAACTGGGAACAAAAAACCTTTAACCTGGATGCCTATGCCAATCAGACGGTGCGGATTGGGATACACTGTGTTTCTGTAAACCGGTATTTTTTTATGGTTGACGATTTTAAAGTCACCACAGCCACATTGGGAGCCCGGGACTTTTTTAATCAGCATTTTACAATTTTCCCGAATCCGGCAAATGAGGTGCTGCATGTTTCGGCTAAGAACAATACCGGGATTAAAGGGATTCAGATCACCGATTTAAACGGCAGAACCGTAAAAAAAATAGAGCAGCCGCCAGTGGAAGCATTACAGCTCAATGTGTCCGATCTGACTGCCGGAATGTACCTGATTACGGTGCAGACAAATGACGGAAATGCGGTTTCCAAGTTTCTCAAAAACTAAAAAAACAGCGAATGAATTACTAAAACATCCCGTTTGCCTGTTGGTTTTTAGAAATTTATAAAAAATTTAAATACGTAGTATTTATATATATAACCAAAAAATATAAATGTTAAAATTTCTGTTTTTGTTTGGTCAATTCAAAATTAGTTTTCAATTTTGCTCCATCAAAACAGAAGAAAAAATAATGAAATCAATTAAGCGATATATGTGTATGATGATGTGGAAATGTTCCGCAGAGGATACTATTGCTTAATTTGAAATTTCAATTTTAAATATACAGCATAAGCCTCTGCCCAAAGCAGAGGCTTTTTTGTTTTCTGCAATTATTGAAAAAACGAAAACGAAAAGAAATTCAGAAAACTAAACAGAAGAAAATGAAAGCAATAGCAACAAAAAAAATGATGATGAAACGAATGATGTGCATTTCCATGTATATCCCACCCTGCTATTGCCAAAAGCGAACGACTTAATCTTGTTATAGTTCAAACTGTAAAAGTCCTTTTGGTAAAAGCACCGAAAGGACTTTTTTTTTAATCGAAATCTAACTTCAAAATCTATAAAACATGAGCACTCAAAAATTTTCAACAAACGCACTTCACGCAGGACACGACGTAACTAAAAACGCAGGAACCAGAGCGGTACCGATTTATCAGACCACTTCCTATGTGTTCAACAATACAGAACATGCAGCAAACCTATTTGGTCTTACCGAAGCAGGATATATTTACACCCGTTTGAATAACCCGACAAATGATGTGTTGGAACAACGTCTTGCCGCCCTCGAAGGAGGAATCGGAGCTGTTGTGACTGCTTCGGGAACGGCCGCAATTGCCACAGCACTTTTAGTATTGCTAAAAGCCGGCGACCATATTGTAGCTTCCAGCAGCCTGTATGGCGGAACCTATAACCTACTGAATGTTACCTTGCCAAGACTGGGAATCACAACAACATTTGTGGATCCTTCCGATGCGGAAAACTTCACTAAGGCAGCAAAAGAAAATACCAGAGCCTTTTTTGCGGAAAGTTTAGGAAACCCGAAACTGGATGTACTGGACCTGAAAGCCATCGGACAAGGAGCCAGGGCATTTAAAGTTCCGTTTATCGTGGACAATACGGTAGCTACCCCATACTTACTGAATCCGATTGAACACGGTGCCAACATTGTGATTCACTCGTTAACAAAATATATTTCCGGAAACGGAACCTCTTTAGGCGGCGCCATCATAGACGCCGGAAACTTTGACTGGAGCAACGGGAAATTCCCGGAATTCACAGAACCGTCAGCAGGATACCACGGATTGGTATACCATGAAGCTTTGGGAAATGCAGCCTTTATTGCCAAAGTGAGAATCGAAGGACTGCGGGATTTCGGAGGCGCTTTAAGTCCGTTCAATGCCTTTCAGATCATTCAGGGTCTGGAAACTCTGGATATCCGGGTAAAAAAGCACAGCGAAAATGCCTTGGAACTGGCAAAATGGCTGGAACAACAGGAAGAAGTAGCTTGGGTAAACTATCCGGGATTACCCTCCAGTAAATATTACGACTTAGCCCTGCAATACCTGCCGAAAGGACAAAACGGAGTGGTAACATTCGGACTAAAAGGAGGATTTGAAGCGGCACGGCAGGTAGCCGATACCACGAAGATCTTCTCTCTACTGGCAAACATCGGAGACTCTAAATCTTTAATTATTCACCCAACGAGCACTACGCATCAGCAATTAACGGAAGAACAGCAATTGTCGACGGGAGTAACAAAAGATTTAATCCGCTTATCGGTAGGATTAGAGGATATAGAAGATTTAAAAACAGATTTGGCAGCAGCATTTGCAATAGTCAAAGCAAAAAGAACGATAACATCATGAGCACTAAAATAGTAAACGTATTAGGATTTGTAGGGAATGACGCGCAGTTTGTAGTAAAAGCGCAGGATTTCAAAGTAAGAATAAGCAGCAATGTTGCCGGAACCTCGGCAGAAGGGCCCAGTCCGGTAGAATTTTTATTAGCCGGATTTGCCGGAAGCATCAACGCGGTAGGACAGCTGGTTGCCAAAGAACTGAACCTGAACCTGAAATCACTTCAGGTGGAAATTTCCGGAGAGCTGGAAACCAATAAAGCCGAAGGAATCGCCACCCGATCAAGGCCGGGTTTCAGAAGAATAGAAGTAGTGGTAAAACCCACTACCGATGCACCGCTGACCTTATTAAAAGAATGGATCGACACGGTAAAAGACAGATGCCCGCTAAGAGACAATCTGCTCAACACCACACCGGTTTTGTTAACGCTGGTTAAGGAATACAACCAGTCGGAAGTAGCATAAAGCAATCCCGCTTTGGGATCATAAAAAGGAAAATTAAGTTGTTTTGTTTGTTTATACTGCCTCTAACGAGTCTGCAAAAAGTTAGAGGCAGTTTTTAAAAATGTAAAAATGGATACGCTGAAAAAAATAGATCTTTTCGATTTTACGTTACACAACGGGGTAAATAAAAGATGGCTGTCGTTGTACTATCAGGTCTTCGGACAACCGATAGGAACCGCTCCGGTAGTGTTGGTCAATCACGCGTTAACGGGCAATTCGCAGGTAACCGGACAAAACGGATGGTGGACCAGCCTGATTGGACCGGATGCCGTGATCGATACCGGTTTTTACACCGTGATCGCGTTTAATATTCCCGGAAACGGCTATGACGGAAATACCGAAAGCCTGATCCATAATTATCGGGACTTTACCACAAAAGACATTGCCAGGATATTTTGGGAAGGCTTACAATTTTTAGGAATCAAACAACTTTTTGCAGTAATAGGAGGAAGCCTTGGCGGAGGAATCACATGGGAAATGACGTTACTGCAGCCGGAAAATATTCGGCACCTCATTCCGATAGCAGCAGACTGGAAAGCGACAGACTGGCTCATTGCCAATGTGCTGGTTCAGGATAAAATATTGAACAACTCCGATAATCCTGTCCATGATGCCCGACTGCATGCCATGTTACTGTACCGCACACCGCAATCGCTAAAGCAGAAATTCAACAGAACCAAAAACGAAACACAAAGCATTTACCAGATTGAAAGCTGGCTGCTGCACCACGGCGAAAAACTGAAAGGCAGATTTCAGTTGGCATCCTACAAACTGATGAACCACCTTTTAAAAACCATAGGCGAAGATTTGAATTGCGGCAGTTTTCTCAGACTGGGAAAAGAAACCAAAGCACAGATACACATCGTTGCCGTAGACAGTGATTATTTTTTCACCGCAGCGGAAAATAAAGAAACCTATGAAATTTTAAAAAGGGTTAAAGAAGACGTTTACTATCACGAAATCCAATCCATACACGGGCACGATGCCTTTTTGATTGAATTCGAACAATTGAACAACATACTCAAACACATATTTATAACAACAAAACAAACAATACAATGAAGATTTTAAAATTTGGAGGAAAATCACTGGCCTATGATGGCGGATTTGATAAGGTACTCCGCATTATTCAGGATAAGGCGGATAAACAGGAAAAGATAGCCGTTGTGGTTTCCGCTATCGGGAATGCCACAAATGAACTGGAACAGATACTGGAAGCAGCCTCAAAAAACCAGACCTATACGGAACAATTAAACCACTTTAAAGAACAACAGCAAGGCAGGCGGGCAGTCGATTTATCAAACGAATTCTCCCTTTTGGAAAAACTGTTTGAAGGAGTGGCACTACTGGGAGATTACAGTCCGAAAATCAAGGATAACGTATTGGCACAGGGAGAAGTCATCGCTGCTAAAATTGTAACGGATGCTTTAAAAGAAAAAGGACTGAATGCCAATTTTTCGGATGCCCGCTTACTGATCAAAACCGATACCCGTTTCGGAAGTGCCCAACCGCTGGAACAACTGTCCCGAAAGAACGTACTGAATCACTTCAAACAAAACAACGGTACAACCATTAATGTGATTACCGGATTCATTGGTTCCAATGCCAATAATGAAACAACTACACTGGGCCGGAACGGAAGCAACTACACCGCGTCACTGATTGCCAATTACCTGGAAGCAGAAGAACTGCAAAACTATACCCACGTTGACGGTATTTATACCGCTAATCCCGATCTGGTAACAGATGCCAGAAAAATAGACCGCCTGTCGTTTAATGAAGCCAACGAACTGGCCAACTTCGGAGCCACCATATTGCATGCCAAAACGATTATCCCTTTAATCGAGAAAAACATCCCGCTGCGCATTTTGAATACGTTTAACAATAACAATCACGGTACCCTGATCACTTCCGTATCCGATAATGAAGGAATCAAATCCCTTTCGGTACTGGACAATGTCGCCTTGATTAACCTGGAAGGAAGAGGACTTTTGGGTAAAACCGGAGTCGATGCCCGTATTTTCAGGGTAATGGCAGAAAACGATATCAGTGTAAGCATTATTTCGCAGGGGTCTTCCGAAAGAGGAATCGGGATTGTGGTCGCTGCCGATAAAGCCACCAAAGCCGTTATCGGGCTGGAAAAAGAATTTGAAAACGATTTTTATACCAAAGACGTCAATAAAATTTCGGTGACAGATGATGTTGCGGTGATTTCGATAATAGGGCAGGATCTGAGTACTTTCCACAAACCGTACACAGCCCTGATCCGAAACAAAATAGTACCAATCCTTTTCAATAATACCGTTACCGGAAAAAATGTGAGCCTGGTAGTGCAGAAAGGGCAAATCCACAAAGCGCTGAATGTGATCCACGGTGAAATATTCGGGGTGTCCAAAAAAATTAATGTTGCGGTTTTCGGGCACGGACTCGTAGGCGGTACGTTAATCGACCAGATCCTGGCTTCGGCAGAAAACATTGAAAAAATAAAAGGCATAAAAATCAATATTTTTGCAATTGCCAATTCTAAAAAAGCCTTGTTCAACAAATCCGGAATTACCGCAGACTGGAAAAATGATATCCGGGAAAACGGAGCGGCTTATACGGTAGCGGATATTATCGGCTATGCAAACGAACATCACCTGGAAAACCTGATCGCAATAGACAACACGGCGAGCAGTACTTTTATTGAAAACTACATTGCCCTGGCAGAAAACAGTTTTGACCTGATCTCTTCCAATAAGGTGGCCAATACGGTAAGCTATGATTTCTACAAAAAACTCAGAAAAGTACTGGCCGAAAATCAGAAGAATTACCTGTATGAAACTAATGTTGGTGCCGGATTACCGTTAATTGATACGATCAAATTGCTACACCTTTCCGGGGAGAATATTACCCGAATCAAAGGTGTCTTTTCCGGAACATTGAGCTATTTATTCAACCATTTCTCGGTGGAGAACCGGCCTTTCAGCGAAGTGCTGCAGGAAGCGATCGACAACGGATTTACAGAACCGGACCCAAGAGAAGACTTATGCGGAAATGACGTGGGTCGGAAATTACTGATCCTGGCCAGAGAGCTCGATTTACAGAACGAGTTTGAGGAAATTCAGATCCGGAACCTCATTCCGGAAAACCTGAGAGCCGGTAATGCAGCAGCATTCCTGACGCGAACAAAAGAACTGGACACTATTTATGATGAGCTGAAAGCTGCTCAAAAACCAAATCATGTGCTGCGTTATATCGGGGAATTATCCGGCGACCTGCAGCAGGACAAAGGCAATCTCGAAGTAAAACTGGTTTCCGTACCAAGTGATTCCGCCTTAGGACAGCTAAAAGGTTCCGATTCAATTTTTGAAATCTATACCGATTCATACGGAGATCGTCCCATCGTAATACAGGGAGCCGGTGCAGGCGCTTCCGTAACGGCGAGAGGCGTTTTTGGCGACATACTAAGACTATCGGAAAAAAAATAAGCATAAAACAAAACCAGCAACAACTTAATACACAAATAAAATGAGTACTGAAACCTTCGGATTTGAAACCCGGGCCATACGTTCGCAGTTAGAACGTTCGCAATATTTGGAACATTCCGTGCCTTTATACCTTTCGTCAAGTTTTGTCTTCGAAGATGCCGAAGACATGAGGGCTTCCTTTGCTGAAGAAAAAGACCGGAATATCTACAGCCGTTTCAGCAATCCGAATACGACCGAGTTTGTAGAGAAAATCTGCCAGATGGAAGGAGCCGAAGCCGGATATGCTTTTGCAACCGGAATGGCAGCGGTCTATTCCACCTTTGCCGCATTGCTGAACTCCGGGGACCATATTGTTTCTGCCAGCAGTGTCTTTGGTTCTACACACACGCTGTTTACCAAATACTTCCCGAAATGGAATATCACGACGTCCTATTTTAGCATTGCCGAACCGGAAACGATTGAACGTTATATTCAGCCGAATACAAAAATCCTGTATGCCGAATCGCCAACGAATCCCGCTGTAGATATACTGGATCTGGAATATTTGGGAGCGCTTGCGAAAAAGCACAACCTGATCCTGATTATCGACAACTGTTTTGCAACACCCTATATCCAGAACCCGATAAAATTTGGTGCCGATCTGGTGATCCATTCGGCAACAAAACTAATAGACGGTCAGGGAAGGGTACTGGGCGGTATCACGGTAGGAAAAGAAGATCTGATCCGTGAGATCTATCTGTTCTCCCGGAATACCGGTCCGTCTTTATCGCCGTTCAATGCCTGGGTATTGTCCAAAAGCCTGGAAACTTTGGCGGTAAGAGTCGAGAAGCACTGTGAAAATGCAGAGAAAGTAGCGGCATTTTTAGAAGAACACCCGAATGTAAAAACGGTGAAGTACCCGTTTTTAAAATCCCACCCGCAATATGAGATCGCTAAAAAGCAAATGCGATTGGGCGGAAATATTGTCGCTTTTGAAATCAAAGGCGGTATTGACGCCGGAAGACAGTTTCTGGATAAGATACAATTGTGTTCCCTGTCGGCTAACCTGGGAGATACCCGGACGATAGTAACACATCCGGCATCGACAACACACAGTAAACTGACGGAAGAAGAACGACTCGCAGTGAGCATTACCGATGGACTGGTACGCGTATCGGTAGGACTGGAAACGGTAACCGATATTATTAACGATTTAAAACAGGCGCTATCCTGATAAGCAATAACTTATAAGATAGATTTGGTTGGTATAAAACAATTGCTTTACTTTGCACTGTTCTTATACACACTGAAATGTTATCACGAAAGGCGGAGGGATTAGACCCATTGAAGCCTTAGCAACCCTTTATCTATAAAGAAGGTGCTACATTCTACCTTATAAACGGAACCTGTTTCGGTTTAAGGATAGATAACAAAGAATACTTTTCTGGTATTCTCCTCCAATTTTCTGATGACATTTTTTTATTCCGGACCCGGTTCGGAAGCTGCTAAAGACAATATAAAACAGTCCCGGTTTTCGTATATCCATACGTTAACTGCGTTGTAAACAGTATTGTGCTTTGGCAAAGTTTGTGAACAAAATAAAAAACAAACCAATGTCAAAAATTAAAGAAGCCATACAAAACAGGATACTCATTCTCGACGGAGCAATGGGAACCATGTTGCAGCGCTATAACTTCTCTGAAGAAGATTTCAGAGGCGAACGTTTTAAAGATTTTCCACATCCGTTAAAAGGAAATAACGACTTGCTGTCGCTCACTCAGCCGCAGGCAATCCGTGAAATTCATGCCAAATATTTTGAAGCCGGAGCCGATATTGTGGAAACCAATACTTTTTCCGGAACCACTATTGGTATGGCCGATTATCATCTGGAAGACCTGGTGTACGAACTCAACTACGAATCGGCTAAAATAGCCCGTGAAGTTGCTGATGAGTTTACGGCCTTAAACCCTGAAAAACCAAGATTTGTTGCCGGTTCCATCGGGCCGACCAACCGTACGGCAAGCATGTCGCCGGATGTAAACGACCCCGGATTCAGGGCGGTTACTTTCGACGATTTGAGAATTGCCTATAAACAGCAGGTAGAAGCGTTGATCGATGGAGGAAGCGATATCCTTTTGGTTGAAACCATCTTCGATACGCTCAATGCCAAAGCGGCCTTATTTGCAATAGATGAGGTAAAGGAAGAACGCGATCTGGATATTCCTGTCATGGTGAGCGGAACAATTACCGATGCTTCCGGAAGAACATTATCCGGACAAACCGTAGAAGCCTTTTTGATCTCCATCTCTCATATCCCCTTGTTAAGCGTAGGCTTTAACTGCGCCTTGGGAGCCGATCAGCTAAAACCCTACTTAAAGCGATTGGCACACAACACGTCCTTTAATGTATCGGCACATCCGAATGCCGGATTGCCGAATGCTTTTGGACAATATGACCAGACGCCGGAAGAGATGCAGTTGCTGATCAAAGAATACTTAGACGACAACCTGATCAACATCATCGGAGGATGCTGCGGAACAACGCCGGAGCACATCAAACTGATTGCTGAAGTGGCAAAAGAATACAAACCAAGAATTTTAGAAGTAAACGCATAATGGCAGAAGCAGACTGTAAAAAATATTTAAAATTATCAGGACTCGAACCGTTGTTAATCACACCGGAAAGTATTTTCGTGAATGTCGGGGAACGTACCAATGTTACCGGCTCGCGAAAATTTTTGCGTTTGATAAAAGAAGAGAAATATGAAGAAGCATTAGATATTGCCCGGATGCAGGTAGAAGGAGGGGCACAGATTATTGATATTAATATGGATGAAGGAATGCTGGATGGTGTTTATGCCATGACAAAATTCCTGAATTTGATTGCCTCCGAACCGGATATTTCAAGGGTTCCGGTAATGATTGACAGTTCCAAATGGGAAATCATTGAAGCCGGATTAAAAGTAGCCCAGGGAAAATGTGTGGTAAACTCCATCAGCTTAAAAGAAGGGGAAGAACTGTTTATTCATCATGCCAAACTGGTAAAACGATATGGTGCGGCGGTAATTGTCATGGCCTTCGATGAGGTCGGACAAGCCGATACTTACGAACGCCGTATCGAAATCTGCAAACGTTCGTATGACGTTTTAGTGGATAAAGTAGGATTCCCGCCCGAAGATATTATTTTCGATCCCAATATTTTCCCGGTAGCAACCGGAATGGAAGAACACCGCCGTAATGCGATCGATTTCTTTCTGGCAACAAAATGGATCCGGGAAAACTTGCCGTATACCAATGTGAGCGGCGGGGTGAGCAATGTTTCCTTTTCTTTCAGAGGAAACGACAGGGTACGGGAAGCGATGCACTCAGCCTTTTTATACCATGCCATTCAGCACGGTATGTCGATGGGTATTGTCAATCCGGAAATGCTGGAAGTATATGATGAGATCCCGAAAGACTTACTGGAACATGTAGAAGATGTACTGTTAGACCGCCGGGACGATGCCACCGAACGCTTGCTGGCATTTGCCGAAAATGTAAAAGGCGATGTAAAAACAACCGAAAAACAGGCTCAGGAATGGCGAACCGGTTCGGTACAGGATAAACTCACGTATGCTTTGGTAAAAGGAATCGATGAGTTTATAGAAACAGATGTGGAAGAAGCAAGACTACAGGCAGCGAAACCTATTGAAGTAATTGAGATCAACCTGATGAACGGTATGAATGTCGTGGGCGATTTATTCGGCAGCGGAAAAATGTTCTTGCCACAGGTTGTAAAATCGGCGCGGGTTATGAAAAAAGCGGTTGCCTATCTGTTGCCTTTTATTGAAGCGGAAAAAGGCGGGGCTTCCCGTTCTGCCGGAAAAATACTGATGGCAACCGTAAAAGGCGATGTACACGATATCGGTAAAAACATCGTATCGGTAGTATTGGGATGCAACAACTTTGAAATTATCGATCTGGGAGTAATGGTGCCGCCCGAAAAAATCATTGAAACGGCGGTAAAAGAGCAGGTCGATATTATCGGATTAAGCGGACTGATCACGCCGTCATTGGATGAAATGGTTTACCTGGCCAAAGAAATGGACAAGCTGAATATCAAAATTCCGTTGATGATTGGCGGTGCGACCACTTCACGTGCACATACGGCAGTGAAGATTGCGCCGGAATATTCCGATACCGTAGTCCATGTAAACGATGCCTCTAGAGCGGTAACCGTTGCCGGAAACCTGATTAATCAGCATGTAAAGCTTGATTATGCGAAAACCATCCGTTCCGAATATGATGAACTGCGCGAAGGATTCCTGAATCGTTCCCGTGATAAAAACTTCCTGACTATTGAAGAAGCACGAAAAAACAAACTTCAATTGGATTGGGATGGTTTTACGGCGCAGCAGCCCAATTTTACAGGAATCCGGACAATAACCCTGAATGTAAGCGAACTGGTGGATTATATCGACTGGACACCGTTTTTCAGAACCTGGGATTTACACGGGAAATACCCGAATATCTTAGAAGATGAGATAGTAGGCGAACAGGCGGTGATCTTATTCCAGGATGCGCAAAAAATGCTGCAGCAATTAATTGCCGAAAACTGGCTGGAAGCCAAAGGGATTTACGGCATCTTTCCGGCCAGCCAGATTAACGATGACGATATAGAACTGTATGATGAAAACGGAAATGTACTCGACACCTTTTTGACGTTGCGTCAGCAATCCCAAAAAACAAAAGGAGCACCGAATATTGCACTATCCGATTTTATCACGCCGAAAGCCATTGGCAAAAAAGACTATATGGGCGCTTTTTGCGTGACCACAGGATTTGGTGTCGATGAAAAAGCGGCGGCTTTTGAAGCGGAACATGACGATTACAACTCCATTATGATAAAAGCATTAGGCGACCGTTTTGCGGAAGCTTTTGCCGAATACCTGCATGAAAAGATCAGAAAAGAAATCTGGGGGTATGCTTCCGATGAGGTATTGAGTAATGACGAACTGATTTCCGAAAAATACAAAGGGATTCGTCCGGCTCCGGGATATCCGGCCTGTCCGGATCACCTGGAAAAAAGTACCATCTGGAAAGTATTGCAAGTCGAAGAAAATATAGGGGTAACGCTAACGGAAAGCCTGGCGATGTGGCCGGCGTCTTCTGTATCCGGATACTATTTCGGCAACCCCGAAAGCAAGTATTTCGGACTCGGGAAAATCAAAGAAGACCAGGTCCGGGATTATGCCAAACGAAGAAATGTTTCCTATGAATATGCCGAAAAATGGCTTAACCCGAATATCGCCGACTAAACGAACAAATAATATAGTACTGAAATGAAAGTTACCCAACATATAGAAAACGCCCAGGGAAAATCATTATTTTCCTTTGAGATATTACCGCCTTTAAAAGGACAGAACATCCAGTGTATTTTTGACAACATTGAACCTTTAATGGAATACAAACCGCCGTTTATAGACGTGACTTACCACCGGGAAGAATACGAATATAAAGAATTGCCAAGCGGACTGCTCGAAAAGAGGATCGTCAAGAAACGTCCCGGAACAGTTGGTATTTGTTCGGCAATTCAGAATAAATACCAGGTGGATGCCATTCCGCATATTTTATGCGGCGGGTTTACCAAAGAAGATACCGAAAATTTCCTGATTGATATGGACTTTTTAGGGATCGATAATGTTGTGGCATTGCGTGGTGATGCGGTAAAAAGTGAGATTTACTTTAAACCGGAAAAAGAAGGAAATCATTATGCCAGTGAACTGGTAACCCAGATCAGTAACCTGAACAAAGGGATCTACCTGGATGATCATTTGCAAAACACGAACAAGACCAACTTTTGCATTGGTGTGGCCGGTTACCCGGAAAAGCACATGGAAGCGCCCAGCCTGGACAGTGACATTCACTTCCTGAAACAAAAAATACACAACGGAGCCGATTATATCATCACCCAGATGTTTTTTGACAACCGTAAGTTTTTTGAATTTGTAGCCAAATGCCGCAAAGAAGGGATCACCGTTCCGATTATACCGGGGCTAAAACCAATATCGACAAAGAAACAATTAAACCAGATACCACATCGATTTAAAGTGGACTTACCGGATGACCTTATTATGGAAGTCGTAAAGGCAGCCGATAACGAAGCAGTTAAACAGATCGGAATTGAATGGTGTATTGAACAAAGCAAAGAATTGGTAAAGGCAGGAATACCGGTCTTACATTACTATTCGATGGGCCGTTCCGAAAACATCAAACAAATAGCCGAAGCGGTTTTTTAGATCCGGAACATCTTACGGACGTAACACCTGGCGGATTTTTAAAATCTGCCAGGTGTTTTTTTGTGGAATGCCCCTTACAAAGGTATCATTCCGGCACGAGGCAACGGAATCCAGATATAGGCCAAACACATTTTCGAAAATTAGCCTGAAATAAATATATTCTTATATATTTGCTTGTTTTCAAAAAATCAGATGCGCGTTTATTTTAATCTTTTATTACTTTTTTCATGTATTGCCTTCTCACAAACTGCAAAGGAAAAGCAGTATTTTGTGGATGCCAATTACTTTTACGGAAACATACTCCCGCACAATAACGCAATCAAGCATTTGATAACGGCACATCCGGAAGGCATTTTGCTTAGTGTGAGCCGTAAAACTTTTGGCGATAAAGCCTGGCAGGCAGAATATAATTTCCCGGATTACGGACTTTCTTTCCAGTACCAGCACAATAAAAATGAAGCCCTGGGAAATATGTACGGGGTATACGGGCATTACAGTTTTTACTTTTTAAAACGAAACCTGCAATTCCGCGTAGGGCAGGGAATCGCTTACAATACCAATCCGTACGATAAAGAAAATAACTTCAGGAATTTTGCCTATAGTACCCACCTGATGCCGTCCACCTATTTTATGCTGAATTATAACCGGCAGCAAATCTGGAAAGGGCTGGGATTACAGGCGGGATTGTTGCTGGTTCACCATTCGAATGCCAATATCAAAGCGCCCAATACCAGTACGAATACGCTGGCCTTTAACCTCGGACTCAACTACAACCTGGAACAGCAGGAACCGGAATATCAGCACACAAAAGACAGCGTACGTTTTACTCAGCCTTTAAAATACAATGTGGTATTTCGCAGCGGAGTGAATGAAAGTGATGTGATTGGCAGCGGACAATATCCGTTTTATGTACTTTCTGCCTATGTAGACAAACGCATTGGCCGGAAAAGTGCTTTGCAGCTGGGAGGAGAAATATTCTGGTCTAAATTTCAGGAAGAATACATCCGCTATATGGCAATTGCCTATTATGAAAAAAACAATGATCCCGATGTAGATTATAGGAGAGCCGGTGTTTTTATAGGGCATGAACTGTTTGTTAATAAGCTTTCTTTTGAAGCACAGTTGGGAGTCTATGTTTATAATCCGGCAAAAATTAACGGATCGCTATACCAGCGGATAGGATTGAAATATTATTTGTCTGATAAAATATTTGGTGCCTTAAGCTTAAAGACCCATGCGGCAAAAGCGGAAGCACTTGAATTTGGTCTGGGAATCCGATTGTAATGATGAAAGTAACAAAAAAACATACCGTTATTTACCTGCTCCTGATCGCTTTTATGGGGCTCTCTTCCTGCGATTCCGGGAATGCACCGGATTGCCTGATGTCTGTTGGAACAATCGTTTCCAATGAGATTGCTGTAGCAGATTTTGATAAAATCAATATAGCCGAAGGAATTGAACTGATTGTAAAACAGGGAGCGGAAACCAAAGTGGTTCTGGAAACCGGTACCAACCTGGTTCCGGGAATCAGTATTTCGGTAGCCGACGGAGAGCTGTTTTTGCGAAACTCCAATGGCTGTAACTGGCTGCGGGAATATAACACCACCAGAGTATATGTAACCGTTCCGGATTTGAAGAACATTTATTCGGCTTCACAGTTTAATGTGAAATCAGACGGAGTGTTACACTTTCCCGATTTTAAACTGCAATCCGGAATGTTTGCCGACACGGCTTCCGGTATTTTTGAACTGGAGGTAAACTGTACGAATCTTGTTGTAGAAGACAACCGCGCGAGCCTGTACCGGATTTCCGGGTATACCGAAAACCTGAATATCGCTTTTTACTCCGGGGAAGAACGTTTTGAAGGACAAAACCTAAGCGTTCAGAATGTTTATGTCTTCCAGAGAAGTACCAACGATATTATCGTAAAACCGCTCCATGAAATAAAAGGCAATATTTACAGCACCGGAAATGTCGTACTCAAAAGTACGCCGTCAACGGTAGAAGTTACCCAGCATTATACCGGGCATTTGATCTATAATTAAACTTATTTCTTTTTGGTCATTTCACGGAAAACAGCTTCCAGATTCTTGTTTTTAAGATTCAGCTGTAACGTTTTTAATCCGTTATCCTGCGCAAAATCAAAAACAACAGGACGCATATCCTTATCGGTCGAAAACGTAAGCTCCCAGGTATTATCGTGAATGTTCTTGTAGGATTTCAGGTTGGAGATCTTAGCAATAAATTCCTCCTCGATCTTATAGTCAAATTCCACTTCGATAACCTGTTCTTTTTCTTCAGACATCAGGTTGTTCAGCTTCTTGTCGGTAACGATTTTACCGTTGTTGATGATGATGACGCGGTCGCAGATGGCTTCCACTTCCTGCATAATGTGTGTGGAAAGAAAAACGGTCTTGTTCTTACCGATGCTTTTAATCAGCTCGCGGATTTCAACCAGCTGATTCGGATCCAGACCCGTTGTCGGTTCATCCAGAATCAATACCTCAGGATCGTGCAATAAGGCTGTTGCCAACCCGACACGCTGACGGTATCCTTTTGATAGTTCCCCGATTTTTTTATGGCTTTCCGGTGTTAATCCGGTTAAAGCGATCACATCGTCAATACGCGATTTCGGAACTTTATATACGTCGGCATTAAAAGACAAATACTCACGAACGTACAAATCAAGGTATAACGGATTGTGTTCCGGCAAATAACCCACGGCTTTCTGTACCGCTTTCTGAGCCGCATTAACATCATTTCCGTTTACGGAAGCAGTGCCTTCATCGGCGTTTAAAAAAGTCGTTAATATTTTCATTAAAGTCGATTTTCCCGCGCCGTTAGGGCCCAGAAAACCAACGATTTCACCTTTTTTAATGGAAAAAGAAACACTGTCCAAAGCTTTTTGCTCGCCGTAATTCTTAGATATATTTAGAACCTCAATAGACATATAATACCTGATTTGGAGCAAAAATAAGAAGAAAATGATGCGGATTATTTTTAAAAACTTAAAATTTTCAAAAAATGTAGGCTGGAAATAATTTTTTACTAATTTTGTCCTTCAAATCGCTTAGCAAAAAAAGCAATGAATTCAAATAACACTTTTTATTACAACAATTTCTTTTATTTTTTCTGGAGAGAAGAAAGGGATTGTCGTATGGTTATTTGATTGAAATCAAAAATTTAGTAAACAACTATAGTACACACAATCCCGATGGTCTCATCGGGATTTTTTTTTGGCGTTATGGAAAGAAAAATAGCAATTCAGGGAATAAAAGGCTCTTTTCACCACCAGGTGGCAAAGGAGTATTTCAACGAAAATAAATTGTTGATTGAATGCATGTCGTTTGATGAATTGGTTAAAAATGTAGTAGGGAACAACCAGAATTTAGGCATCATGGCATTGGAAAATTCAATAGCAGGTTCGATCATTCCGAACTATGCTTTGATCGATAACAACCGGCTGCACATCATCGGGGAACACTATCTGGATATCCGGATGAACCTGATGACATTACCCGGGCAAACGATTGAAGATATTCAGGAAGTACACTCACATCCGATAGCCCTGCTGCAATGCAAAAAGTTTTTTAGCGGCTATCCGCACATCAAACTGGTGGAAGATGCCGATACTGCGGAAACCGCAAGACGCATCCGCGAAAAAGGATTAACCGGTATTGGCGCAGTAGGCAGCAGCGTAGCTTCCGAAATGTATGAACTGCCCATTATTGCCGAAAACATACACACCGTAAAAAGTAATAAAACCCGATTTGTAATCGTAAAAGCTGAAAATTCCGTGATACCGAAAAATGAGATCAACAAAGCGTCTTTAAAATTTGAATTGGACGACATGCAGGGAAGCCTTGCCGGGATTCTGAATATCATGAATGAATGCGGGCTGAACCTCACTAAAATTCAGTCGATGCCGGTAATAGAAACACCCTGGCAGTATTCTTTTTTTGTGGACATCACGTTTAACGACTATGCAGATTACGAAAAAGCAAGAAAACAACTGGAAGCGGATACAAAAGAATTTAAAGTTCTTGGAGAATATAAAAAAGGAGCGGCATGATAACAACAGCAAGAAGATTAGACCACGTGCAGGAATACTACTTCTCCCGGAAACTGAGGGAAGTGAGAGCACTACAGTCTGCAGGAAAACCGGTAATCAATATGGGAATCGGAAGTCCGGACTTAGCACCGGCCACCGCAGTAATGGAAGCGGTACAAAAAGCAATGTTACAACCTATGGCACACCAATATCAGAGTTATCAGGGATTACCGGAACTCCGTGAGGCCATGGCTCATTTTTATAGCCGGAATTTTCATGTGATGGTAAATCCGGATTCGGAGATTTTACCGTTAATGGGATCAAAGGAAGGGATATTGCACATTGCGATGGCGTTTTTAAATGAAGGGGACGGAGTGTTAATTCCCAATCCGGGTTATCCGACCTATGCATCCGTAGCCAATCTGGTAGGAGCAGAAAGTGTTTTTTACGATCTGAAAGCCGGCCGCAATTGGGAACCGGATTTTGAAGCTCTGGAAAAACAGGACCTTTCCAACGTGAAATTAATGTGGGTAAGCTATCCGCACATGCCAACCGGAGCCACCGGAAGCCTGGAGTTATTTGAAAAACTGGTGGCATTCGCGAAGAAGCATCATATATTACTGGTAAATGACAACCCGTATAGTTTTATACTGAATGACAATCCGCAGTCTATTTTACAGGTGGAAGGCGCTAAAGAAGTAGCCCTGGAACTAAACTCACTGAGCAAAACCTTTAATATGGCTGGCTGGAGAGTAGGGATGGTGCTGGGCGAAAGCAAACTGATCCAGGCCGTATTAAAGGTGAAGAGCAACATGGATAGCGGTATGTTTTACGGTATTCAGAAAGGTGCTATTGAAGCCCTGAAAAGTGATGCCGCCTGGTTCGGACAGCAAAATGAGATCTATACCCAAAGGCGGCAGCTGGTTTTTGAACTGGCACAAAAGCTGAACTGTACGTATGATGAAAACAGTGTGGGCCTGTTTGTCTGGGCAAAACTTCCGGAAGGAGAAACATCGGCGGAAGCCTTTGTAGACCGGTTATTGTACGATAAAGATGTATTTATCGCACCCGGAACTATATTTGGAAGCAATGGAGAAGGATATATCCGTTTTTCATTGTGTGTGGAAGAAGCGAAAATAAAAGAAATTCTAAACCGGTTTTGATGGAGGATAATGAAAAAGAAAATGTTTTTATAATAGGATTGGGATTGATAGGCGGCTCATTGGCGCTGGATATCAAAAAGGCAAATGCCGCCGCGGTTATTCATGGAATAGACCATAGCGATGCCCATCAGGAAGAAGCATTACAGCTGGGGATCATTGACCGGAAAGCCGGTTTTGAAGCCCTGCCGGAAGCCGACTGGGTCATACTGGCCATTCCGGTTGATAAAATGGTAAGCGTTTTACCGGAAATACTGGATATCGTAAAAGAAGATGCCGTAGTTTTGGATGTGGGTTCCACGAAAGAACAAATCTGTAAAGCCGTTGAAAATCATCCTAAAAGGCGTAATTTTATTGCTACGCATCCGATAGCGGGCACCGAGTTTTCCGGACCGTCCGCAGCACAGGAAAAATTGTTTGAAGGAAAGACAAATATTATCTGTGAAGTTGAAAAAACGGCTTTTACCATTCAGGAAAAAGCGTTGCAGCTGTTTAAAAAGCTAAAAATGAGAATCCGTTATATGGATCCGAAATCGCATGATAAACACATTGCCTATGTTTCGCACCTGTCGCACATCAGTTCGTTTATGTTAGGAAAAACGGTTATTGAAGAAGAAAAAAACGAGCGGGATATTTTTGATATGGCCGGAAGCGGATTCGAAAGTACGGTGCGGCTGGCAAAAAGTTCCCCGGCTATGTGGACGCCCATTTTTCAACAAAATAAGGAGATGGTATTAAAATCCCTTTCGGAATACATTGACAATTTGAATAATTTTAAAGAATTATTAGCAACAGAAGACTTTGGATCGGTTTATGCCGAAATGGAGCAAACCAATAAGATAAAAGAGATATTAAAAGGAATACATTTAAGAAAAGAGATAAGTTATGGAGAATAATGCAGGAATGAGAACATGGTTAGACGCATTCAATTTAAGCCATCCGCTGGTAATTGCAGGGCCATGCAGCGCCGAAACAGAAGAACAGGTTTTAAAAATAGCACACGAATTAAAAGACTCTGACGTGAGTATCTTCAGAGCCGGTATCTGGAAACCGAGAACAAGACCGGGCGGATTTGAAGGCGTGGGTGCTATCGGTTTGAAATGGCTGCAGCGTGCAAAAGCAGAAACAGGGCTGTTACTGGCTGTGGAAGTGGCGAATGCCCACCACGTGCAGCTGGCATTGGAGCACGATGTGGATGTGTTGTGGATTGGTGCCCGGACAACGGTAAACCCGTTTGCCGTTCAGGAAATTGCCGATGCTTTAAAAGATACCGATAAAATCGTATTGGTTAAAAATCCGGTGAATCCCGATTTGTCCTTATGGTTGGGCGGTGTAGAGCGTTTGTACAATGCGAATATTAAAAAGCTGGGAGTGATCCACAGAGGATTTTCGACCTACGAGAAAACAAAATACAGAAACAATCCGGAATGGCAGCTGCCGATAGAGCTGCAAAGCAAATTTCCTGATTTGCCGCTAATCTGTGATCCGTCGCACATTACCGGAAAAAGGGATATGATACTGGAAGTATCGCAACAGGCATTGGATCTGAATTATGACGGTTTGATTATTGAAACCCATATTGATCCTGAAAATGCATGGAGCGATGCCGCACAGCAGGTAACCCCGGCAGCTTTAAAACAAATTTTCAGAGACCTGCGAATCCGTAAGGAAACGGACGAAGCAGATGAATACAATCAGAAATTAGCCGGACTGCGTACGCAGATTGATGAAATCGACAGCAAACTTCTGAATATTTTAGGGAAGAGAATGAAGATCGCAGACAGTATCGGGGCGTTGAAAAAAGAACGTAATGTTGCGGTTTTACAAAACAAACGCTGGAATGAGATTTTAGGTAAAATGGTACTTGAAGGAGAAGAAAGAGGGTTGAGTGAAGAATTTATTTTGAAAATGTTTAAAGCGATTCACCAGGAAAGTATTGCGCATCAGGAAAAAATTATAAATAGTTAACAGTTTTTTTGAAGAAAATTCGTATCATCGCGGGATTTTTTAAAAAACGATGTATGAAAAAACTATTACTATTATTGGCTGTTACGTTATTCAGTAATTTTTCAGCTTTCTCACAGTATAAAATGGAAAATGTTTCCATGACTTATGGTGAAGAGATCACCGAAGAGAAAGGTAAAATTATCAAGATTATTGGAGAGACCAATAACAAAATTTATGCGCTGGGTCTGAAAGGGAAAAGCGATTATTTCTTAAAGATCTTCGAATCCAAAGCAATGAAGCTGATTTCGAATAAGCCTATTGTATTGCCGGAACTGAAAGACAAAGACATTGATTTTGAGGAAATAGTTATACTGAACGGCAGACTGTATGTGATTGGAAGTGTTTACCACAGAAAAGACAAGGTTTTTACATTGGTAGGAATCGAATATTCGGAAGATGGTAAACTGAGCAATAACATGACCACAATGTTTGAGGCACAGGTTGCCAGAAGCTCAGACCGTGGCGGATTCTATTTTAAAACATCGCCGGACGAGCACATGCTGCTTGCCATGCACACGGCGCTTTATGAAAAAGAAGATGCGATGAAATATGAATTGAAATTGTTTGATCCAAGTCTGAAACCGGTTTTTACGAACATTGAAAAAGTGTCGTATGATGACGATAAGAAAGATTTTGAATTTACAATTGCCGATTTTGACGTGAATGCGAAAGACGATGCTTTTGTGGTAATCAATGAAAGCTACCGCGACAAAAAGAAAAAAGAAAAAGTAGAGAAATTTCAGGTATTTGCTTTCAAGAATGAAAACGGATACAAGAAAGATGTGATTGATATCAATTTTACAGGAAAAGAAATTATTAACTGTAAAATGTTGTCAACCAGTAAAAATACGGTACAATTGGTAGGTTTTTATTCCAGTGTCCGCGAAAACGGAAAAGCGAATAAAGAGCTGAAAGGCGTTTACAATGCTACAATTAATTTAGGGACTAATACGAACGATAATCTGAAATTTAATGAGTTCGATTATGCGACCAAAGTGAAATTGTTAGGAGAGAGAAGAGCGAAAAAAGGGAAGGATTTAAAGCCGTTGTATATCATTCACTCTATTATTGAGAAAAATGACGGCGGCCTTATCGTGATCTCAGAATACCGATTTGTATATGTTGGTCAGAAACAGGGAATCGGACCGTTAGGAGTACAGCCGATAACCTATACAACTAACGAAATGATTGTTACGTCGTTAAAACCGGATGGTTCATTGGATTGGAGTAATGTGGTGGCAAAAGACCAGTCGGCTACCGTTACCGTGGCTTCGCTGAACTTCTTTGGAGTAGGAGGCGGATCGTCAAACTTTAACGTAGCGTTGGGATTATCGATCCCGTTAGGGGTTATGGGGAAAGGACCGGAGTATTTAAGTGCTATTCCTATTTATAAAGACGGGCAGTTGAGTATCCTTTTCAATGACAATAAAAAGAATAAAGGAATTACCGATATCGAAGAGATCAAATCGTTAGGAAACTATAATAATGCGGTTCCTACGGTATTTGTTTTTGATGATAAAGGGCAGATTTCCAGAAAAGATCCGGAAGAAGCAATTAAAAATGAACTTGTAATCCGACCAGGAATTTACTACAGAAAAAATGAGAAAGAATTCTTGATCTATGCATCCAGAAAATCTCAGGATAAGTTAGGAAGAATGGTTTTACAATAATAAGATTCAGAAAAGGTTGCTTAAAAAGCAACCTTTTTTTTGTAATAAATAAAGATGGCTATCTTTGCAGTATGACAGGAGTTGTTTATAAATCTACAGGAAGTTGGTACAGCGTTAAAACCGAAGATAATCAGGTTTTTGAATGCCGTATAAAAGGGAAATTCCGAATGAAAGGTATTAAGAGTACCAATCCTATTGCAGTGGGTGATGTTGTTGATTTTGAGTTGGACAATTCCACCGATGAAATTGCCGGTGTTATTCACAATATACACGACCGGAAAAATTATATTGTCCGCAAATCGGTTAATCTGTCGAAGCAGACGCACATTATCGCGGCGAATATCGATATGGTTTTTCTTTTGGTGACAATTAATAATCCGCCAACCACAACCAGTTTTATCGATCGTTTTCTGGTAACAGCGGAAGCTTACGGAATTGAAGCGGTGTTGCTGTTCAATAAAATCGATACTTACGATGAGGCAACGCTGGACGAGCAATTGTATCTGCAATATGTTTATTCCAATATCGGTTACAAATGCCTGCGTATTTCTTCAACTGAAGGAAAAGGGATTGAAGAACTAAAAAGCCTGATGAAAGATAAGGTATCCATGTTCTCCGGACATTCGGGTGTAGGGAAATCGACACTGGTTAATGCTCTGGAGCCTACTTTGAATTTAAAAACCAAAGCAATATCCGATCAGCATCAGCAGGGACAGCATACGACCACTTTTGCAGAAATGTTCGAACTTTCTTTCGGAGCCCGCATCATCGATACGCCGGGCATCAGGGGATTTGGAATTGTAGACATGGAAAAACAGGAAATAGGAAACTACTTTCCGGAATTCTTTGCGTTAAAAGACCAGTGTAAATTCAATAACTGCCTGCATAAAGAAGAGCCGCATTGTGCGGTTAAAGACGCCTTGGAAAATGACGAAATAGCCTGGTCGCGCTATAAAAGTTATATCCAGATTCTGGAAGGAGAAGACGAACATTACCGAACGGATATTTACGGCGAAGGAAAAGCAAAAGATACCGAATAAAAAAATACGATTTGAAAGCAGTAATACAAAGAGTTTCGGAAGCTTCGGTAACCATAGACGGAAAAGTTACCACCGAAATTCAAAAAGGACTATTGGTGTTAATAGGAATAGAAGATGCGGACGGAGCGGACGACATACAATGGCTGACTTCTAAAATAGCGAATCTCCGCATTTTTGGCGACGAAAATGAGGTGATGAATTTATCCGTGAAAGATGTTGATGGCGCGATGATCGTGGTAAGTCAGTTTACCTTACATGCCCAGACCAAAAAAGGCAATCGCCCGTCGTATATTAAAGCGTCAAAACCCGATGTTGCCATACCGCTTTATGAAGGTTTTGTGCGCCAGATGGAGACAGAACTCGGTAAAAAAATCCAGACCGGTGAATTCGGCGCCGATATGAAAGTCCGCTTGTTAAACGACGGACCGGTAACGATCATTATTGATACGAAGAATAAAGAATAAAGAATAAAGAAAATAAGCTATGGATATAAAAAACGCACAACAGGACGTTGATAACTGGATTAAAAACCACGGGGTTCGTTACTTTAACGAACTGACGAACATGGCGCAGCTTACAGAAGAAGTTGGAGAAGTAGCCCGAATCATTGCCCGCCGTTATGGGGAGCAATCGGAAAAAGAAAGTGATAAAAATAAAGATCTGGGTGAAGAACTGGCAGATGTTGTTTTTGTGGTTTTATGTCTGGCGAATCAAACGGGAGTCGATTTACAGGCGGCGTTTGATAAAAAACTGGACTTAAAAACAAAGCGGGATCACGATCGTCATCACAACAATGAAAAATTAAAATAGACGCATCAGGGCATAAGTGCCTGTAATACCTGGAACAATGAAAATAAAACTCCTGCCTTCCGAAATAAACAGTTCGTCTGCAATTGCCATAACCGGTTCTAAAAGTGAAACCAACAGGCTGTTATTACTGCAGGCCTTGTATCCGGAACTGATTTTAAAAAATACATCCAATTCCGATGACAGTCAGGTCATGACCAAAGCATTGAAGTCGGAAGAAACGGTTGTGGATATCCATCATGCCGGAACAGCGATGCGTTTTCTGACTTCCTATTTTGCAGTTCAGCAGGGCAGAGAAGTGGTATTAACGGGTTCTTCCCGCATGCAGGAACGCCCGATCAGTATTTTAGTGGATGCGCTGCGGCAATTGGGTGCCGATATCACATACGAAAAAACGGAAGGGTATCCGCCCATCCGTATAAAAGGAACAAAAATTGAGAAACGGCAGGTAAGCCTGAAAGCGGATGTCAGCAGTCAGTATATTTCGGCATTGCTCTTAGTGGCACCCGGTCTGGAAAACGGACTGGAGCTCACGCTGGAAGGAACACTCACGTCTATTCCATATATTAAAATGACACTGGCATTGTTAGCCGAAATCGGGATAGCCACAACATTTGAAGGCAATACAATCACGGTTGCCCATCAGGCAAAAACAATCACAGCACAGGAAGTAACGGTGGAAAGCGACTGGAGTTCGGCATCTTATTTTTATTCGATTGCCGCTATGGCAAAACCCGGAACAACGATTGCACTGACCAGCTATAAAGAAAACAGCTTTCAGGGCGATAGCGACCTGGTGGCACTATACCGCCATTTTGGAGTCGAATCCGTTTTTGAGAACAATACGCTTACGCTGAAAAAAACAGCTGTAAAGATCGAAGATGCACTATCGTTTAACCTGCAGAACACACCGGATATCGCCCAGACGATTGCCGTAACCTGTTTTGGTTTGGGAATAAGCTGTCACCTTAGCGGTTTGCACACTTTAAAAATTAAAGAAACGGATCGTTTGCTGGCATTGCAAAACGAGCTGACAAAATTAGGCGCTGTCATTACAGTCACCAATGACAGTCTTACGCTGGAAGCCGCTGCGGTTATAAACCCCGATGTTCCTATTGCAACCTATCAGGACCACCGCATGGCGATGGCTTTTGCACCCTTGGCATTACGGGTTCCGTTAGTTATAGAGGAAGCCGGAGTAGTCTCAAAGTCATATCCGGATTTTTGGGAAGATCTTAAGAAAATCGGCTTTAAAATACAGGAAATAAATGAGTAAAATCCAAGTTTTTAAAAATAAACCTTAAAAGACTTGACAACCCCTATCGTGCGATAGTATATTTGCACTCAATTTAAAATTTGTACAATGAAGTTATCTCATTTCAATTTCAATTTGCCAGCGGAATTGTTGGCAGAATTTCCTGCTGAAAACAGAGACGAAGCTCGTTTGATGGTTGTGAACAGAAAAACACAAACTATCGAGCACAAGCTTTTTAAAGACATTCTGGATTATTTTGATGAAGGAGATGTAATGGTGTTGAATAATACTAAAGTTTTTCCGGCTCGTCTTTATGGTAACAAAGAAAAAACGGGAGCAAGAATTGAAGTTTTTTTATTGAGAGAATTAAATGCCGAGCAGCGTTTATGGGATGTATTGGTTGATCCTGCCCGTAAAATCCGTATTGGTAATAAATTATATTTCGGTGATGATGATTCCTTAGTAGCGGAAGTTATTGATAACACAACCTCAAGAGGAAGAACACTACGTTTCTTATATGACGGTTCTTACGAAGAATTCAGAGCAAAATTACTGGAACTGGGAGAAACTCCGATACCAAAATACATCAACCGTGATGTAACGCCGGAAGATGCAGAAAGATACCAGACTATTTATGCTAAAGAAGAAGGTGCTGTAGCTGCTCCAACCGCAGGATTGCACTTCTCGAAACACTTGATGAAACGTTTGGAAATTAAAGGTGTTAATTTTGCCGAAATAACATTACACGTAGGTTTGGGAACATTCAACCCGGTTGAGGTGGAAGATTTATCCAAACACAAAATGGATTCGGAAGAATTGAGAATTACCGAAGAAGCTTGTGAAATAGTGAATACGGCAAAAGCCAACAAAAAAAGAGTTTGCGCTATCGGAACAACAACCATGCGCGCGATGGAAAGCTCTGTATCTTCTGCTAAAACATTAAATCCGTATGAAGGATGGACGAATAAATTTATTTTCCCTCCTTACGATTTCAGTGTAGCCGATTGTATGGTAACCAATTTCCATACTCCGAAATCGACTTTATTAATGATGATTTCAGCATTCTGCGGACATGATTTAATGCGTAAAGCGTATGATGAAGCAATCAAAGAAGGCTATAAATTCTACTCTTACGGTGATGCTATGTTAATCCTGTAATCTGAGAATTATAATATAAATAAAAAACGTTCCATTCCGGAACGTTTTTTTTATGACATATTTTTAATTTACCTGATACACCAGTTTCATGGTAATATTGGCAGTTTTCTTTTTGGAAGCCGTATTAAACGAACCGCCCCAGGAATATTCCTCAGATGAGTTCTGGGCGATGATCTGGAAAACCCCCATATCCGATCGCTTCAATTTACCCAATTTGGCATCGGCATTTTCGGCAATCTTTTCGGCACGGGAATTGGCGTCTTTAGTTGCTTCTGCAATCATTTCCAATTTAAGTGCGGCAAGTTTGGTGTAATAATATTCCGGCGGATTGGAATAAAGTTCCACACCCGAATTGATCAGCTCGGTCACTTCACGCGAAATGCCTTCTACTTTATCAACCTCTTTACTTTCTATCTGAACATTCTGGGAAAGCGAAAAACCGGTAAAGATTTGCTGACGGGTGTTGCCGTCGTTGTCATAAGTATTTTCAAAATCCTTATTAATATTTACAGCAGAAAAAACAATATTGCTCTCCGGAACTCCTTTTGAAATCAGATAGGATTTGATGATCTCCCGATCTTTATCCAGCGAGGCATAAGCTTCTTTTAAATTCATATTCTTTTTAGAAAAGGAACTGCTCCATACGATCAGATCGGAAACAAAATCTTTTTTACCTAATCCGGTTACACTAATAGTGTCATTGCTTTGGTTTCTGTTCTTAAAAGCACTGGAAAACAGGAACGCCGAGATAACCACTGCAACCGCTATAATGGCTGCATTAAGATTGTTTTTCATAACTAATAAATATTTAATTGTTATAAATGTATGAAATATCGCTATTACTTTCACAAACGTAAAATCTTATTTTTTCTTATTTTTACCAAAACCAAAATAACACATAATGATATTTCAAAATACTCGTGAGTTTGCAAAGCAACTGGATGAAAAAGATGTTTTAGCGAAGTACAGAAGCGAATTTATATTCCCGCAGGTAAATGGTAAACAAGTAATATATTTCACAGGAAACTCTTTGGGATTACAGCCCAAAAGAACAAAAGCCTATGTGGATGAGGTAATGAACGATTGGGGAAACCTGGCTGTGGAAGGACATTTTTATGCAGACAAACCCTGGTGGGATTATCACGAAAGATTTGCGGCACCACTAAGTACCGTTGTAGGAGCGAAACCAGCTGAAGTAACGGTAATGAACACACTGACCGTAAACCTGCACCTGTTAATGGTTACGTTTTACAGACCGACAGCTAAGAAATATAAGATTATATGTGAAGAAAAAGCCTTTCCAAGCGACCAGTATATGTTTCAGAGTCAGGTGCATTTTCACGGATTGGACCCGAAAGATACGATCGTAGAAATCAAACGCAGGGAAGGAGAACACAATATCCGTCTGGAAGATGTGCTGGCAAAAATTGAGGAAGTAGGCGACGAGCTGGCTTTAGTATTAATGGGTGGTGTAAATTACTATACCGGTCAGGTATTTGATATGAAAACCATAACAGAAGCCGGACATAAGCACGGGGCTTACGTTGGATGGGATTTAGCCCACGCTGCCGGAAATATTAAATTGCAGCTGCACGACTGGAATGTGGATTTTGCTGCCTGGTGCAGTTACAAATACATGAACTCCGGACCAGGAAATGCATCAGGCTGTTTTGTACATGAAATGCATCACAACGATACCGACCTGCCGCGTTTTGCCGGATGGTGGGGACATAATAAAGAAAGACGTTTTAAAATGGAACCGCAGTTTGATCCCGTGCGCAGTGCAGACGGATGGCAGATCAGTAATTTACCGGTTTTATCCTTAGCGCCTTATCTGGCTTCTGTGGAAATGTTTGCCGAAGTAGGGATGGACAAACTAATCGAAAAAAGAAACCTGTTAACAGCCTATCTGGAATTTATCTTACAGGAAGTCGATAAAGAAGTAGCTAGCGAATTTGAAGTGATCACACCGTCAAATCCGGAAGAAAGAGCCTGTCAGTTATCCGTGTTCCTGCATGGAGAAGGCAGATCCCTTTTTGAGTACCTGATGAAAAACGGCGTTATTACCGACTGGAGAGAGCCGAATGTGATTCGATTGGCTCCGGCTCCGTTTTACTGTTCTTTTGAAGATATGTATGAATTTGGGCAGATATTACGCCAGGGGATATTGAAATAGTAAACAAAATAAATATTTTTTGTGTTTTCTCTTCATTTTTAGCTATTTTAGCTGTTAAACTTAACTAAATTTAACTAAAACCTAATTTAAAAATGAAGAGAAGACTACTTAAGTTCGCCTTTGTTTTGTTTTTATTCTCGCTGCAGGCCAATGCCCAGAGTTCTGAAAACGAAAGAGCAGCCAGAGACTTTATAAAGTCGCAGGCAAAAGATTTGGAGATAAAATCGTTTCATGATTTTAATCTGCGATTCAACCGGAAAGGACCTTCAGGAGAAACCTTGCGTTTCCAGCAGACCTTAAACGGGGTTCCGGTTTTTGAATCGGAAATTGTGGTTCATTTTTCACCGGATGGAAAAATAACCTATTCTTCTAACAGTTACGATAAAACAGTAACGAATATTAGTGTTTCCCCTCAGTTTAACGACAAAAAAGCAATAAGCATTTCAGACAAGGCGCTGGCATTTGAAGGTGCGATAACGTCACAGGAATGCAAACTGTTTGTATACAATAAACTAGGCAAAACAACCCTGGTGTATAGAGTGGTAACGGCTGCCGAAGACCTGAAAGGACACTGGGAAGCGATCATCGATGCACAAAGCGGAGACATGCTGAGCCTTAAAGATGTTGCCTATTATGCCCATTCGCACAATAAGGATAAAGATAAAAAAGACAAAAAAGAAAAACAATTCGGAAAAAGCATAGCCGGTACGGCACAGTCGGCAACCGGAACAGCCATGATCTTTAATCCGGATCCGTTGTCTGTTGCAGGTGTGGCCTACGGTGGTCAGTATGTAGACAATAATGATGCGACCAATGCACAGCTGGATGCGGCAAGAAGCCAGGTAGAATTGGTTGATATCGAACTTTTGTCCGGTGTTTATAAGCTGAAAAGCCAATATGTGGAAATAAAGAACCTGCAAAACCCAAATACAGGACTTTTTACACAAAATACCAGTTCCTTTATTTTTAACCGGTTCGATGCCGGATTTGAAGCAGTTAATGCCTTCTACCATATCGATAACAGTTTCAGATATATTAACGGAACATTAGGGATTCCTTTGGTACCGCTGCAAAATAACGGCGTGGTATTCTTTGATCCGCACAGTTTTAACGGAGCAGATAACTCGAGCTACGGAGGCGGTGCCTTGAATTTTGGTGAAGGTGGTGTTGATGATGCTGAGGATGCCGATGTAATCCTGCACGAATTAGGCCACGGTTTGCACGACTGGCTAACAGGTGGTTCTTTATCGCAGGTTAACGGACTTAGTGAAGGTTCCGGAGATTACTGGGCACAATCCTATAGCCGAAGTTTAAGTCAGTGGACATCTTCTCAGGCGGCTTACCACTATGTATTCAGCTGGGACGGACACAATCCGTTCTGGGCAGGAAGGGTAACCAATTATAATGCTACCTATCCGGGCGGCTTGGTAGGACAAATCCACCAGGACGGGCAAATCTGGGCTACAGCTTTAATGAAAGTGTACGATCAGATCGGAAGAACAAAAGTTGACAAAGCATTTTTAGAAGGTCTGGCAATGACGAATAGTTCTACAAGCCAGCAAAATGCAGCCATTGCGGTAAGACAGGCAGCTATCGATATGGGATACAGCTGTCAGGATGTGCAGGCTTTTACAACCCATTTTACAGCTACAGGATATGTGTTGCCGGCTTTACCTTTAACCATTCACTGTCCGGGTACGCAAACGGTTAATGCCGGTAGCGGCGGGACTTATGTAGTTCCGGATTATAGCGGACAAACAAGTGCTGTAACGGCAAACTGTAATGCGGTTGTTACCCAGTCGCCGGCAGCCGGAACAGTTGTAAATGTTGGAACACACCAGATTACGATGACCGGAACAAGCGGCACTTCTGTGAGCTGTAATTTCTCATTGGTAGTGGAAGCACCACTGGGAACGGATGATTTTGCAAAACAAAATGTGGCAATCTTCCCGAACCCGGCAAACAATGTGCTGACCATAAAAGGCAACTTTAATGCAGCCGAAGATTTTGCAATCTATAATATGTTAGGACAAAAAGTGCTTGAAAACACTATCGAGAACGGAGAAATCACCCTTGATGTGTCAAAACTGTCAAGTGGAGTATATTCGATATTCTTTAACAACAGTAAAGCCTCTTACAAATTCGTAAAAAAATAATAGGATATTTCTTTTTTACTGATATAATGACCGGATGCAGATCCGGTCATTTTTTTTGAATATTTTTTCGCAATTATCCTAATGCGCTTATCTTTGTGACGTTAAGTTGTACCATCATCATTAGAAAATTAAAAATGAACAAACAGCAAAAAATAGAAAATTTTGATCCTTCACAACCGGGATTAGCAGATGCCAGTGTATTTGGATTGCCTTTTACAGCAGCAGAAAGCGATATTATTATTGTTCCGGTTCCCTGGGAAGTTACGGTAAGTTACGGAGCGGGAGCATCGGAAGGACCGGATGCCATTCTGGATGCCTCTTTTCAGGTAGATTTACAGCATCAGGAATTTCCGGAATTATGGAAGTTGGGAATCTATATGGATGAAGCACCCAAACATTGGGAAGAAAATTCAAAAAAGTACAAAAGTCTGGCACAACCGGTAATTGAAGCGTTGGAAAACGGAGAAGATATTGCTACATTTCCTGCTTTGCAAGCCGACCTTGATAAGATTAATAAAGTTTGTAAAGACTTGAAAAATGAAGTGAAGGACCGCGTTTTACATTGGATGAAACAAGGTAAAAAAGTAGCTTTATTGGGTGGTGACCACAGTACACCATTAGGATATTATGAAGCCTTGGCTTCCCAGCATGAGAATTTTGGTATTTTACATCTGGATGCACACATGGATTTGCGTATCGCTTATGAAGGATTTACCTATTCGCATGCTTCCATTATGTACAATGCTTTGCAGATCCCGCAGATATCTAAAATCGTTCAGGTAGGAATCAGGGATTTTTGTGAACAGGAAGTAGAAGTGGCTAAAAATGCCGGAAACAGGGTTTTGGTTCATACCGATATGGATCTGAAAGCAGAAACGTTTGAAGGCAAAACCTGGTTACAGCAATGTGATGATATCATTGCTTCCCTGCCGGAAAAAGTATGTATCTCTTTCGATATTGACGGAATGTATCCCTGGTACTGCCCGAATACAGGAACACCGGTTCCGGGTGGATTCTCTTTTGAGCAGGCGGCTTATTTGTTGAGCCGATTGGCCGATACCAATAAAGAAATCATCGGATTCGACCTGGTTGAAGTAGCACCGGGAGAAGATGACTGGGACGGTAATGTCGGCGCAAGAATGCTATTCCACATGTGTGGTGTTTTTGCAAAATCACAAAAAATGAAAGTAGGCGAGAAGATTACATTCAACCGATAAAAAAAAATCCCCAATCGGGGATTTTTCTATTTTCAGGGCTTTCTTCCGGTTGCTAATCGGTACAGTACACCAACAATTGCCAGGATAAGCAATACATGGATTAAATTGCCAACAGCTTCCCTGAATCCGAAATACCCAACTAACCATCCGAGTAATAAGATAACCACAATCAACCAAATTAAATCTCTCATAATTAATAGTTTTTAAGTTATTTCTTTAAAATTATTAATATTTATTCTTTTTAGCTTGAATTTTAATAAAAAATTAAGGTTAACGCGCTTTTTTGTGTAATTAATTGAATGGCGCTTTTTGCAGGGCTTTTTTAAAAGTGAAAAATATGATAAAATCAGTATAAAACGGCTTCAGTTCTTAATTATTAAGTATTTTTACGCCAATTATTTAGAAGTAAATTTCATGCAAACGCACCAACGAATAGCCATAGTCGGTTCAGGATTAGTAGGGACATTATTAGCGATTTATCTAAAAAAAGAAGGACATACCGTCCATGTATACGACAGGAGTCCGGATGTGAGGAATATACAGTTTTCAGGAAGGTCGATAAATTTAGCAATGTCAGATCGTGGCTGGAAAGCTTTGGATGGAGCGGGAATTGGCGACAGAATAAGAAAAGTGGCGATACCGATGGATAAAAGAGCCATCCATCTTGCCGATAAGCCGTTGGCTTTTCAAAACTACGGTATTGATGGTGAAAGTATCTATTCCATATCAAGAGGAGGATTAAACCGCCTGATGTTAACCCTGGCGGAAGAAGTGGGAGTGGAATTTTTCTTTGAGAAAAAAATATGGGATGTTACCCTTTCTGATGCGACCTTACATATCGGGGAAACCGAAAAAGGAGCATGGGAAGAAGTAAAATATGACAAAGTATTTGGTGCCGACGGAGCTTTTTCCCGAGTGCGACACCGGATGCAGCGACAAAACCGGTTTGATTATTCCCAGGACTTTCTGGATACCGGTTATAAAGAACTGAATATTCCGGCAAATCCGGACGGAACCCATAAACTGGATAAAAACTCCTTTCATATATGGCCAAGAGGGGCTTTTATGCTGATTGCACTGCCCAATATGGATGGCAGTTTTACCTGTACGCTGTTTATGCCGTTTGAAGGAGAAAACTCATTCGAATCATTAAGCGACAGACAGGCGGTTCAGGATTTCTTCCAGAAGCATTTCCCGGATACCATTAATGTGATTCCGGAATTAGTAAACGACTTCTTTAAAAATCCAACCAGTTCACTGGTAACGATGAAATGCTATCCGTGGACGTATACCGATAAGGTAGCGTTGATAGGGGATGCCGCTCATGCAATAGTTCCTTTTTACGGACAGGGGATGAACGCCGGATTTGAAGATATTACCAGTTTAGCGGAGTTGATGAAGGAATATGGCGACGATTGGGAAACTATTTTTAAACAATACCAGATAATCAGAAAACCAAATGCTGACGCTATTGCGGAATTGTCTTATCGCAACTTTATGGAGATGAGTACCAAAACAGCCGATGATAAATTTTTACTGCAAAAGAAAATTGAAAAATGGTTTGCGATCAGGCATCCTGAAAAATGGCTGCCGTTATACGACAGGGTAACCTTTAGCCACCGTCCGTATGCGGAAGCTTTAGCGATAGGGAACCATCAAAATGCCATTATGGAAGAGATCATGAGATTACCGGGCATTGAGCATAACTGGGAAACGGAAGAAGTTGAGCATAAAATATTGGCACTGCTAAAGCAGGCGTTATAAATAAAAACAAAAAAGTCGTGTCGTATAATTTATAAGACACGACTTTTTTATTTTGCGGGCTTATGCTTCCCGGTGTACGGCATCTACTGTAAAGGCCGGTTTGCAAACGGAAAGATAGTCGCAGGCTTCATCAAACGGGTTGGAATACTGAACCCGGGTGTTCTTTTCGATCTTAATGGATTGTCCGGCTTCCAGGATGATCGTTTCGCCATCAATGATAAATTGTTTCTTTCCTTTTATAATATAGGTGTATTCGTCAAATTCGGGCGTTTGAAACGGCTCACTCCAGTGTGGCGGTGCAACCATGTGGGCAATTGAAATTTCAGCATTGCCTGTCGAGGCATTGCCATGATGCTCTTCGATTAGTTTACCGTCGTCTGTTGGAACAACAAACGGACTGTTTTGGATATAATATTTTTTCATTTTGTACTATTTTTTAAATATAAAGTAAACGGCCAGGACTAAAAAGCAAAAGCCAACGGCGTGATTCCACCGGAAAGTTTCGTTTTTGAAAAAAAGCAAAGAAAAAATAACGAAAACAACCAAAGTGATAACCTCCTGGATCACTTTTAACTGCATAAGGCTAAACGGACCACCGTTGCCTTCAAAGCCTACCCTGTTTGCCGGTACCTGAAAGCAGTACTCAAATAGGGCAAGTCCCCAGCTGATTAAAACTACCGTTATTAAACCGGCGTTTTCAAACCATTTCAGTTCCTTGAATTTTAAATGTCCGTACCAGGCCAGTGTCATAAAAACATTGGAGAGGATCAGTAATCCGATAGTGATATATCCTTTCATAATTATTTTTTAAACATTTTGGATAGTATTCCGAAAGCGCCTCTTATAAATGTTGCGCTGGTCAGGACTTTTACAATCGGATTCATGGCGCTGCTCTGGCGGGTTGCCGTGCTTTTCTGTGCTTTTTCTTCGGCTTGTTTTTCTGCTTCTTTTGCAGCCACTTCCTGTGCGGATTCTATTTTTTTATTCAGTATTTCATAAGCACTTTCCCGGTCGATGGTTTCCTGGTATTTTTTGACCAGTTTGGAATTGCTGTTGATGGTGTCAATTTCAGCCGGTGTCAGGATATCCATTCTGCTCATCGGGGAACGAAGCATACAGGCTGCTAACGGTGTCGGGATCCCTTTTTCGTTTAAAGCGGTTACAAAAGCCTCGCCAATACCCAATTGGGTTATGACTTCGTCGGTTTTGTAAAACTCGGAAATCGGGTAGTTTTCAGCAGTCATTTTAATGGCTTTCCGGTCGTTAGCGGTAAAAGCGCGCAGTGCATGCTGGATTTTTAATCCTAATTGCGCCAATACGCCATTCGGAACATCGGTAGGATTCTGGGTGATAAAATAAATACCGATGCCTTTGGAACGGATTAATTTTACAATTGTTTCGATCTGATCCAGTAATGCTTTGCTGGCCTGGTCGAATATTAAATGCGCCTCGTCAATGAAAATAACCAGTTCCGGCCTTCCGCTATCGCCCTGTTCCGGCATCTGGCCGTAAATTTCAGCTAAAAGCGAAAGTATAAAAGTGGAGAATAATTTCGGTTTGTCCTGTATGTCCGTCAGCCGGATAATGTTTATATAGCCGTTTCCATTGCTGTCAATCCGCATTAGATCGTCAATTTCAAACGACAATTCCCCGAAAAATAAATCGGCTCCCTGCTCCTCCAGTTCAATTACTTTTCTCAGGATGGAACCGGTGGAAGAAGTGGAGATCCGCCCGTATTCTTTTTCAAATTCGGCTTTGCCTTCTTCGGTGGCATATTGCAGCAGTTTTTTAAAGTCTTTTAAATCCAGCAGTGGTATCTGGTTGTCGTTACAATATTTGAAAATGATGGAAACAACGCCGCTTTGGGTGTCGTTCAGGTCCAGGATACGTGAAAATAAAACCGGGCCAAACTCAGAAACGGTGGCTCTTAAGCGTACGCCGTTTTGCGACGACAGGCTCATTAGTTCCACAGGGAAAGCCTTTGTTTCGTAAGGAATCCCGATCTTTTCGTGGCGTTCGGTTATAAACGATTTTTCTTCACCGGGCATGGCAATGCCGCTAAAATCACCTTTAATATCCATCATTAGTACCGGAATACCGTTTTGCGATAACTGTTCCGAAAGTACCTGTATGGTTTTGGTCTTTCCGGTTCCCGTTGCTCCGGCAATAAGACCGTGACGGTTAAGGGTTTTAAGAGGGATTTTGATTTGAGTATTCGGAACGGATTCACCGTTTAAAATAGCTCCGCCAAGTACGATATGTTCACCTTTACAATCGTAACCTGCGTTTATAGCATCTGAAAATTTTGTAGCTGTCATCTTTTGTTGTAGCAATAGTATTACGGATCGTGTTTATACAAATATACGAATCCGATTCTATAAAATATGCGGATCCGGAATATTCAAAATTGTATCTTTTTTAAAAAATTATAGAAAAAAGCAAGAATGAAAAAGAATAATAGTAACATTAAAGCGTTATTAATTTAAACTTATGTTAATGGTGGCGGGTGGAATTATAAAGAAAAGTATAGGGATTGTTAAATAATTTATTGTTAACACTTAAAAAAAATGCTTTTTATTTTTTTATTTACTCTAAAAACATAAATTTGCGAATCTTATAAGACGAGAATATTCATTTTGTAAGAAGGTAGTTATAATAAAATCAAAAAACTAAAAATTAAAAAAAATGACAAAAGTATCTAACGAAAATGTTGGGAAAGGAGCTAGCTCTAATGGATCAAGTGTATTTGCAGGTTTAGCAATTGTAATCTGTATTTTAGTCGGAGTTCTTATTTGGAAATATGTAATGGGTGCACCATCGAATTTCATCAATAACGACCCTAATGGTCATCCGCTACCTGGAAACTATTTAGGAATGGTTTACAAAGGAGGATTTATCGTTCCGGTGTTGATGGGATTATTTTTGATGACTGTTGTGTTTTCAATTGAGAGATTCTTCGTTATTTCAAAAGCAGCTGGAAAAGGGAATGTTGAAACTTTCGTTAAAAATATTCAGGTATTAATTAACCAAGGTAAAATTGATGAGGCTATCGCTGAGTGTGATACTCAAAAAGGTTCAGTAGCTAACGTTGTTAGAGCTGGTTTAACAAAATACCAAGAGGTTAAAAAAGAAGGTTTTGATAGTGAGAAAGCTACAGAAACTATTCAAAAAGAAATCGAAGAGGCAACTTCTTTAGAGATGCCAATGTTAGAGAAAAACTTAACAATTATTGCGACATTAGTATCAATTGGTACGTTAATGGGACTATTAGGAACGGTATCAGGTATGATTAAAGCGTTCTCTGGATTAGCAGCAGCTGGAGCTCCGGATCAGGCAGCATTGGCAACAGGTATCTCTGAGGCACTTATTAATACAGCAACTGGTATTGGTACTTCTACACTAGCTATTATTGCTTATAACATCTTTACTTCTAAGATTGATAAATTAACTTATTCTATTGACGAGGCTGGTTTTGCTATCACGCAAACTTACAGACGTTTCAAAGCGCGTAACAACGCATAATTATAAGGTAATTTAATAACAAATTGCAAACGGGATAGCGGAATGATGTTTCGACTATCAGGTTTGGAATTAAAAAATCTAAAAGAAAATGGCTAAAGCAAAAATGTCAAAGAAAAGCACAAGAATAGATATGACTGCGATGTGTGACGTAGCATTCTTGTTGTTATCTTTCTTTGTAATGACGTCTACGGCAAAGCTCCCAGAGCCGCTTCCGGTGGATACGCCTGCTTCTACAGTACAAACAAAATTGCCGGATGCTGATTTGGCAACAATTACCGTAGGAAAGGAAAAAGTATTCTTTGGAGTAGTAGGTAAGGATGTAAGAATGCTTACTTTGTCAAAGATGGGAGAAAAATATAATGTGAAGTTCACAGATGAAGAAGCTAAGAAATTTTCACTTATAGATGGTTTTGGAGTGCCTATCGGAAATTTAAAGCAATTGATCGCTTTAAACGGAGAAGAGCGTAACAAAGAAGGTCTTCAGCCTGGAATCCCATACGATTCTATTGATAACCAATTAAGAGAATGGATTCTGGCTGCTCGTAATGCGACAAAAGAAATAAACAATACTGAGCTTAAGATCGCTATCAAGGGAGATGCTAAAGAAGAATATCCTACTGTTAAAAAAGTAATTGATATTCTTCAAGACCAAAAAGTAAATAAATTCTTCTTGGTTACCGGTTTAAGAAGCGAAGATTTTTAATTAAAAAATAAACTGTAGAAATGGCAGAATTAAATACAGGCGACGGCGGCGGTAAAGGCAAGAAAGTAAGAAGTAAAAAACAAAACGCCGGTGTCGATTTGACAGCGATGGTGGATTTGGCATTCTTATTGATTACTTTCTTTATGTTAACGACTTCGTTGTCAAAACCTCAGTCAATGAATCTGGCAATGCCGGATAAAACGCCAAAGGATAAGCCGCAGGTTGAGCTAACTATTCCTGATGACCGTTCGTTGACAATTTTGATAGGAAAAGATAATAAAATCCTATGGTTCAAAGGACAGCCTACATCACCTTTAGAAGGTCCTACAGCTGTAGCTTTTGGTAAAGATGGGATTCGTAAGGTAATATTGGATCAGATTCAGAAAGTAAAAGGAATTTATGGAGCTGACCCTAAAAAAGGATTAATCGTTGTAATTAAACCTTCTAAGAAATCAAACTATAAAAACTTAGTGGATATTTTAGATGAGATGGCGATTACATCTGTTCCGACTTATGCGATTGTTGATATTACACCAGACGAACTTAAAATGTTAGATAAAGAAGGAATTAATTAATTCTTTCCGGACTAATTAAAAAAACTAAATTATGTCAAGATTAAACATATTTAAAAAAGGGTGGATTGATATGGTTTTTGAAGGCCGTAACAAAGCCTATGGTGCTTATCAATTACGTTCAGAGAACCCTAAAACTACAACAAGAGCACTTTTTCTTGGAATAGTTTTATTCGGTTCTGCAGTAAGTGCTCCTTTGATCATGCGATTTATCTCTGAGAATATCGGTGTTGAGAAAAAGGAAAACA
The DNA here is from genome assembly GCF_002379575.1 of Flavobacterium sp. UBA4197. Lineage (NCBI taxonomy): Bacteria > Pseudomonadati > Bacteroidota > Flavobacteriia > Flavobacteriales > Flavobacteriaceae > Flavobacterium > Flavobacterium sp. UBA4197. The sequence continues at coordinate 18,872 of NZ_DFUB01000021.1, read as the reverse complement.
TGGACAAGGTAATTGAAACAGCATTATTGCCACCACCGCCAAAAGATGAAATTTTACCACCACCACCACCACCGGAGCCACCAAAGTCTGTAAACGACCAGGTGAAATTCCCTCCGCCGAAAGTGGTTGATAAAAAATTAGTGCGTGACGAAGATCCGCCAACGGTTAAAGATTTGGAAACTGCCGATCCTGGACAAAAAAATGTTAAAGGAGATAAAGAAGCAGGAGATATCCTGATCGACAAACCAGCGGGTGACGGGCCTAAAAACTCGGATATCGTTGACGATGGAAATAAAGTATTCTTTACTGTAGAAGTTCCGCCGGAATTTCCAGGAGGTATGGCTGGTTTCAACAAATACGTTCAGAAAAACTTCAGAGCTCCTGATGTTGATGAAGGTGTTAAAACATTAAGAGTTATTGTTGGTTTCGTTGTTGAAAGAGACGGATCATTAACAGACATTAAAGTTTTAAGAGATCCAGGTTACGGAATGGGTAAAGAAGCGATCCGTATGTTGCAGAATGCACCAAAATGGAAAGCCGGAGTTCAAAATGGTAGAGCGGTACGTGTAGCGTATAACTTGCCAATCACTATTCAAGTAGGAGAATAATTCTATGAATATATTTCAAATTTTTAAGCAGAAATCGCCTAAACAGCGATTTCTGTTTGTTTTAGGACTTATCTTCTTGTGTTTGTATGTCTTTATGGGATTGACTTTGATTATATGGAAATCAATGCCCATTGAGCTTTCCTATACAAGAAGAGTAATACTGGCAATTTTATTGATGATTTATGCCGCTTTCCGGTTTTTCCGTTTAATGCAGCAGGAAGATTAACCAAATATTAGGTTTAATTTCACGTTTTTAAGGTTTTGTAAAATAAAAAAAGGACTAACTTTGTAGCTATGGCTATTGCAGCTTAAATGTTTTTGATGAAAAAGATTGCTTTAAAATTATCTGTTTTACTTGGAGTGGCTTTCCTGACATTCCAAATGGGGTGTAAAAAACCAAGTGACAATCCGGAAGAAATTGAAGAAACACCTGTTTCGGGAAAAGCGACCGTTTCGGTTGAAGAAACGATCTTCCCGATAATGGAAGACGAAGTGATTATCTTTGAAAATGATTACAATCGTGCAAAGATTGAATTGCATAAAAAAACGGAAACCGAAATACTAAAATCTATTTTTCAGAATAGTTCGCAGGTGGTTGTACTGCCACGAACGTTAGACTCTGTCGAACTGAAGAATTTCAAAAGTAAAAGTATTATACCGCGTATTACGGAAATCGGAACCGATGCCTTAGCTTTTATCGTAAATGCTAAAGAAAAAGATTCCACCATCACCACTGAGGAAATTGTAGCAGTGATGCTGGGGAAAAAATCTACAAGAATCAAAAATCTGGTCTTTGATAATGCCAACTCAAGTTCCGTGAGAACAATCAGAGAATTGGCCAATGTACAGGTATTACCAAAAGAAGGTGTCTTTTCCTTAAACTCAAATGAAGAATTAATCAGGCATATTGCTGCTAACCCTGGAACAGTAGGAGTTGTTGGCGTAAACTGGCTGCTTCAGGCACCAAAAGACCTTCAGCCGTATGTTGAAAATGTTAAAGTTTTAGGGGTTAACAACAATAAACTGAAAGATAATAAGTTCTATAAACCAACGCAAAGCGCTATTGCTAAAGGTGATTATCCGATTACGCGAAAGCTGTATTTGTTAAATTTTCAGGGAACCACCGGTTTAGGCATGGGGTTTGCATCTTTTGTTGCAGGGAATAAAGGACAGCGGATTATTTTAAAATCCGGATTAGTTCCCGCAATAATGCCAAGTAGAGAAATACTGGTTAAGGATAAATAGAAGAAACCAAATAATAATAAATAACAATAAAAATGAAGAATGTAAAAGTTTTTACTTTGTTACTGTCTGTGATTGGTACTGCCACTTTTGCACAGGATTTGGAACAAGCAAAAAAAGCAGTTGATGCAGAGCAATATGACAAGGCAAAAAAAATATTAAAATCTTTAGTGGCGTCTGATGCCAATAACGGTAGAAATTTTTTCTATTTAGGAGATTTGTATTTGAATGAGAAATCTGTGGATTCGGCTAAAATCTATTTTGAAAAAGGATTAGCAGCTAAAGATAAAGGAGCACTTAACTATATCGGACTTGGGGAAATGAACCTTGACAGTGGTGATGGTTTCGGAGCGGAAGCTAATTTTGCCAAAGCAACAAAAGATATTAAAAAGAAAGATACAGAAGAATTTTTGTTAATCGGTAGAGCTTATATTAAGTCGGATCGTCCGGACTTTAAAAAAGCGATCGAAAGCCTGAAAAAAGTACTGGTTGTTGATCCTAAATCGGCTCAGGCCTATTTGAGCTTAGGTGATGCTTACTATGGCGATCGTAACATAAACGAGTCGTACAGTGCTTACCGTAATGCCTACGATTATGATAACACGTTGTTGCTTGCAAAAGTGAAATTAGCAGCGATTACAAAAAATACAAAAGCTTTCCCGGAAGCAGTAAAAGCGTTTAACGAAATTGTAGCCATCAACCCGAACTTCGGACCGGTTTACAGAGAGTTAGCAGAAACGTACTATTACTGGGGTGCCAGTGAAACAACAAACTATAATGCTTATGTGAAAAAAGCATTGGAGTACTATGAGAAATACATGAGCCTTACCGATTACTCTTTGGAGTCCCGTATGCGTCATGCCGATTTCTTAATCCTGGCAAAAGACTATAAAGCATTGGAAGCAGAAGCTAAAAAAATGCAACAGCTGGATAAAGTGAATCCGAGAATCTTACGTTATCTGGGATATTCTGCTCATGAGAACGGAAACCACCAGGAAAGTGTAAAAGCATTAAATGAATTTATTGCAAAAGCAGAAGCTAAGAAAATCATTGCCAGAGATTACCTGTATTTAGGATTAGCTAAAATCGGATTGTCTAAAAAGGCAGATGGAAAATCGTATGATAAAACGTTCTTTGACGAAGGGGTAGTTGAAATCAACAAAGCAGTAGAAAAAGATCCGGTTATTGCCAGCGAATTAAACGAGTTTGGTTTAAAACTATTCAAAGAGAAATTCTACAGAGAGTCTGGTAAAATCTTTGAAGTAGCGGTTAAAAATCCAAAATCGAAAAACTATTTGTATGATAACTTCTATTTAGGATATTCATTATACTTCAATTATGATGAGAAAACATCTCCTAAAGACGAGTTGACTAAAGCAGATCTTGCCTTTACAAATGTAATTGCAGCATCGCCGACAACTCAGGATGCACACTTATTCAAAGCGAAAGTTAACCGTATTATCGATACTCCGGAATCTAAAAAAGTAATGGTGGGTTCTTATGAAGAATACATCAAAATTGTAAAAGAAAAAGGAGAAACGGAAAAAGCTAAAAACAACCTGATAGAAGCATATACTTATGTTGGGGCTTATTATGCTAATAACGGTGATAAAGCGAAAGCAGTAGAAAACTTACAGGCACTTTTAGTATTGGAGCCCGGTAATAAATATGCTACAGACACGTTGAAAAAATTGTAATCCGCAGGGATTTCGAAATACAAAGCAAACCCGGTAACACTGTTACCGGGTTTTTTTATTTGAGAATGCCGGCCCGGATAATAAACTTTAGTTAATTATGGTTAAGCTTTTTAAGATTTCAAATTATAAAGTTTTCAAAATAACTATCTTTGCAGACTATTTTAGAAACACATGCTTAAAAAAGAAATTCAATTAGCGGTAGAAAGAGGCGAAATGTTGCCTTTAATGGAGGAATTTTACACCATTCAGGGTGAAGGCTATCATACCGGTACAGCGGCTTATTTTATACGGATAGGCGGTTGTGACGTAGGATGCCATTGGTGTGACGTAAAGGAAAGCTGGAATGCCGAACTGCATCCGCCAACAGCAACGGACCTGATTGTTGAGAATGCAAAAAAATATGCTGAAACCGTTGTTATAACAGGTGGAGAACCGTTAACGTGGGACATGACTACGTTAACCCGTAAATTAAAAGAAAAGAACCTTCGGGTACATATCGAAACCTCCGGAGCCTATCCTTTAACGGGAACCTGGGACTGGATTTGTTTGTCGCCAAAAAAGACAAAACTTCCTAAGGATGAAGTCTATGAAAATGCACATGAACTAAAAGTGATTATTCACAACAAACACGATTTTCTTTTTGCCGAAGAGCAGGCTGCTAAAGTAAACGGCAAGGCTATATTGTTCTTACAGCCGGAATGGAGTAAGAAAGAGGAAATGACACCGCTAATCGTGGATTACGTGATGAACAACCCCAAATGGCGCGTATCATTACAGACGCATAAATATTTGAATATTCCATAAAATAGTTTACTTTTATCCTGGTTAATTAACAAAATAACAATGAAAAAAATAGTATTAACATTTGCCTTTGTTTTAGCAACGCAAATAGGAATGGCCCAAACGAATGAGGCTTTCAAAAAAGATGTATTAAAAGTGATCGATGTTACCGGTTCTGCGGGACAAATGAAGCTTGTTAAGGATCAGATCATCAAAATGATCCCTAAAGAAAAACAAGCTGCTTTCCTGGTAGAATTTGAAGCAACTTTACCGTCGCTATACGATAAAATCGCAAATGTTTATATGCAGGAATATACTCACGATGATATCAAACAGATCTTGAAATTTTACGAAACTCCGATTGGTAAAAAAATGACTGAAAAAGCGGGTGTTATCGCAGAGAAAAACATGACAGCAAGCCAGGAGTGGGGAAGCTCATTACAAGGAATGATGATGAAATACATGCAATAAGCACTGTAGCAACAACAATAAAAAAAGCCTGAGATTTTCTCAGGCTTTTTGTTATAATTTAAGATGCGTCAGTCGTGCCAGGTATTCAAAATGCGGACCTTCTTTTATCAGTTTGCAATGCAGGCCGTTTGCATGTGCCGCATTTTGCAGCGTATTGTAGTCCACATAAACCCAGTCAAAAGGATCTTCCTTTTCACCCTTATAGCTAACATTAAAAAGTACTTCGCCATAATAATCCACATCGGATGGAATCCATTTTCCGCCGTCTTCATCTTCATCGAACATATAAATAATATCGGAACTGTCAATTAAAATCTGTCCATGTATGGATAATAAAGTTTTTAGTTTCTGAAGAAACGGAGCGATCCGGTTCAGCTTTCCGCAAATACCGGTTCCGTTCATCAGCAGCAGGATCGTATCGAACGGCGCAGCTGTAAGCGTCATCATGTCCTGGACAAAAGCGTTTTGAAGACCTCTTAACTTACAGGCTTCAACAGCGTTTTCCGAAATATCAATAGCCGTAACATCAAACCCTTTTTCCTGTAAATACAGGCTGTGGCTTCCGGCACCGCAGCCCACATCGAGAACCCTTCCTTTGGCAAGCTGCAGTGCTTTTTGCTCGATTTTCGGCATTTCTTTAAAACTGCGGAAAAGATAGGCAACACTCATACTGTCGGCTTCGGTAATTGAAGTTTCGGTAATGATGTCTTCCGGTGCGTTATGCGTCTGATAATCCAGTATTGCTTTTCCTATTAGGTCTTTCATTATTTAGTTTGTATCTTATATCGGTTATTTGTTTATTTGCTGCAGATTTATTGAATAACCTAGCTGCATATCCAAAATGGACAATCTTATAAAAAATCTTCCAAAGCTTGCCAAAGATAAGCATAACGAAAACAAAAAGTATTTCGATAAGCTGAAAAAGAAAACGCCCAAGAATCTGGATTATGTGATGCAGGAACTGCATGATGCCGAGTTTAAAAGAACGGATTGCCTGAAATGTGCCAATTGCTGTAAAACAACAGGACCTTTGTTTACAATTGCCGATGTGGAACGGATTGCCAAACATTTCCGGATGAAACCGCAGCAGTTTATAGAAAAATACCTCCGCATTGATGAGGACAACGATTATGTGCTGCAAAGTGTTCCCTGTACTTTTCTGGATCATGAAAATTATTGTATGATCTACGATGTGCGCCCAAAAGCCTGCCGGGAGTTTCCGCATACCGACAGGAAGAAATTCCAGCAGATAGCAAATCTTACTTTAAAGAATGTTGCCATCTGTCCGGCCGCGTATAATATAGTGGAAGAAATGAAGAAAAAAATGCCGCTTTAAGTTGAAAACATTCCGATCCAAAACCGATTCCGCAATCATTATGATTCTTGCCGCCTCTTTTATAGGTCCGGCAATACTGTTTATCAGTCAGAAGGATTGGAAAGGAGCATTGCTTATGTGTGCGGTGCTGGCGTTTATTGTTTACCTGTTCCTGGAAACGAAATACTACATTAAAGGGGATATTTTACAGGTAAAAGCAGGATTTTTGGTCAATAAGAAAATAAAGATCATGTCCATTCAATCGGTCATGAAAACCGATTCGGTATTAAGTGCGCCTGCAAATTCGATTACGGACAGGATTGAAATAAAATATGAAGACTCAAAAAGCGTTATTATTTCCCCAAAAGAAAAGGCAGCATTTGTTACGGAATTGCTGGCCGTGAATCCCGCTATTGTTGTGCAGTTATAAACGCAGACCGATTTATTTACCGGTCCAGCCACTTTTTAAAGTTGGCAATCTCATGTTTGCTGACCAATATCGGACTGCTGTCATTGATGGCGGCGGTAACTTTAATTTCTACTTTCTGGCTGGAATGGCGAATGACTTCTTTGATCGCCGAGATATGGAAAATGTATTTCCGGTTAACTTTAAAAAAGAACTCCGGATTGAGTTTGTTGATAACATCCTTGATGGTGTCACTGTACAAATAACTGTTGCCGTTTGAAGTGTAAATAAAAAGATGCTTTCCGGAACCCATAAAGCAATCAATATCGGAATCGTTTATTGAAATAAACTTATAACCGTGATTCACCAGAAAACGTTTCTGGTAGGAATCGGCGTTTTTGTTTTCGATGGTTGCCAGCGATTGTACCGTCTGATTCAGGTCGAAAGCGCTTTTCATCTTTTTGTATTTCGATATTGCGGCAAGCAGTTCCTGTTCTTCAAAAGGCTTGAGCAGGTAATCGATAGTAAAATGTTTGAAGACCTGTATGGCATAAGCATCATAAGCCGTAACAAAGATAATCGGACTCGGAATAGAAATTTCTTCAAAAATGTCCAGACTTTTGCCGTCACCCAGGTGAATGTCCATAAAAACCAGGTCGACAGTATGCTCTTTAAAGAAAGCAACCGCTTCTTTTACAGATTTTAAAATAGTTATTTTAGACACTGCAATGACGTCCTGTTTCTCCAAAATCGATTTGAGATAACCGGAAGCCAGATGCTCATCTTCTACAATAGCTACTTGCATTTTACTTTTTTATGTAAAAGTAAAAAAAAAGCCCGGTTTTAAAACCGGACTTCCTGAAATTATAAATTAGGGTTATTCAACTGCGCATTTCGTGGATAAGGCAGCGTATAACGCGGGTCATTCTGAATAAGCGTATAATCCTGTCCGTCTATCTGGTGAATGATCTGTTTCTGATTCATTCTTCTCAGATCAAACCAGCGATGCCCTTCTACGGCTAACTCACGTCTTCTTTCTTCAAAAAGGAAGTTGGTGAAATCCTGGGCAGACATGTTGTTCACCTGGGCACTCAACTGGGTATATCCGGCCGGCGTATATCTTTTCTGTAACAATGGCAATACCGTTGCTTTTGCTTCGGTAACGTTGTCCAGTCTTAACTGCGCTTCCACTTTGATTAAATACAACTCGGAAGTTCTGAAAGTACATTTCTGATCCTGCTCACCACCTTTTTTAAATTTGAAGCGGCTGCCCGATGCCTGGAAATACAACGGAAAACGAAGGTCATTCTGCTGGCTGAAAGCACCAATCAGATCTGCAGAAGCATAAGAAGCCGTTTTTAAAGTACTGATAAAAGCATCGTCTAAAGCCATTACCGATTCCACTCCGTTGAATTTGTTTGGTAACACAGCGGCACTGTTCAGGTCGGCAAGCTCACTTTTATAAGTCAGAGCCGTATTGGCAGCATCCAGTGCTTTTTGCCATTCGTTACGGTACAAACGCACTCTTGCTTCTAAAGCAAAAATGGAAGCTTTGGAAAAACGGTAGTTTAACCCTGTCGCCTGTGTAGACTGATTCAATAAATTCTTAGCCTGGTCGATATCGAAAAGGATCTGATTGTAAACATTGGCAACACTTTCCGGAATGAAATTCTGTTCCAGATCCACTTCCAAAGCCAAAGGCACACCTTTATCACTGCCAGATGTCGCTGCGTTGTATGGTTTCCCAAACAGGTTGATCAGGTCAAAATAGGTAAGGGCTCTTAAAGCATGTGCTTCACCGATTAGCTGGTTCTTTTCTGTTGAAGCCGGAACTTTTGCACTGGCTTCGTTAATCACAACATTCGTATAGAAAATAGTGTTGTACAGCTGTCCCCATTGAAATGTGGTTGTTGCCGGATCCGGGTTGGCATCTTTCCAGATATAGATGTCTCTGTAATAAACCAGCTGATCGTCAAATTCGTTCAAGGTCAGCTCGTCTGCGCGTAATGAAGCAAGCGATTTGTGTCTTGGAAAAGCATTATATCCGGTTGTCAGTACGGCACGGAAATCTTCCAGCGTTTCCGGAATCACTTTTCCTTCCGGTTTAATGTCCAGGAACTCATTACAGCCGGTCATTCCGATAGCAGCAGCAAACAGAACGATATATTTTGATATTTTTTTCATGATTCTCAATTTTTAAAAAGTTAAGTTTACACCCAATGTTATTGATCGTTGGATTGGCTGTGCATAAATGTTACCAAATGTTTCCGGATCAAAATAACCTTTGTAATCAGAACTAATAACGAAAAGATTTCTTCCCTCAACGCTGAATCGAACATTCTGAATGCTCATTTTTTCAGTTACCGCTTTCGGTAAGGAATACCCCAAACGAATACTGCTGATTCTCAAATAACTCATTTCTTCTACCCAGGTATCCAAAAGCGCATAAGTGTTAATTGGCGATGCGTTTGCAAACCACTGGTATGCCATCCAGGAATCTCCGGTACCGGATTGCTGACCTACGATTCCCGGTAAGTTAGAATTCGGGTTGGAAGGCGACCATGCATTTAAAATATCTGTGGTGAAGTTCTGACCTCTGTCCACTTGTGTTCCGTTGTATGGCGGTCTTTTAACAACCGTTTGTTTTAAATTAAAAGCTGTTGAAACCGTTAAATCGAAATCTTTAACCTTAAAGGTATTGATAAAACCTCCTGTAAATTTAGGATCCTGGTCACCCATATAGGTAAATAAATTTCTGAATTCCGATGCGCTTAAAGCAGACTGGGATAATTCTCCCGGTAGGAAATCGGCATACGGGTCAAACAATTTAAAGAAATTCACAGCGCTAACCACTTCACCATTGTTGTTTAAAAACTGTGGATAACCATTAGCATCGATTCCGGCAGTTTTCAAAGCGAAAACGGCATTAACCGGATAGCCTTCTCCTGATGGCAGGTAGCTGTTCGCTCTCACTTCTACACGGTCAATATTACTCTTGTTATGTGCAAAGTTAAAGTTGGTAGACCATTTGAAATTAGGATTATCAATGTTCTTAGTCGATAATGAAATCTCAAAACCTTTGTTCGTTACCTGAGCCCAGTTCATGTTTGTATATTCGAAACCGTTTTCAAGCGGTAAAGCACGGATACCTAATAAATCGGTACTCTTTCTGCCATATAGATCTGCCGCTACATTAATACGGTTTTTTAAAACACCTAAGTCCAGACCAAAGTTAACGTTTTCTGTTTTCTCCCAACGCAATTTGCTGTTTGGAGGACTGGTCACCACAATAGTCGGCTCCGATTGTCCCGGAAGAATACTGGTGTTGTTATAGTTTCCTACTACGAACGGAGAAGTACCTTTGTCTATATTTCCTTGTAAACCGTAAGAAGCACGAAGTCTTAAATTGCTAATTGTCGGAACATTGTCTTTTAAGAAGTTCTCTTCTGAAGCTAACCAGGAACCGGAAATAGACCATAACGGAAGGTATTTGTATTTAGGATCTACTCCGAATAGATCGGAACCGTCATATCGCACACTTCCGAAAACAGTATACTTTCTGTCGTAGGTATACGAAGCTGTTGCATAGAAAGAAGCAAAAGCATTCTCGTTTTTCGTTCTGTTGTACATTTTATAATCGGAACTGTTTGCTGTTTCCTGGTTCGGGAAAATTGGCTGAATAGTGTTTCCGGTTTTACGGTCATAACCAAATCCTCTGGTATAGATACTCGTATTATAGGTTCTTCTTAACTCATTACCCACAAGAAGGTCCAATTCGTGTTTTTCATTGAAAGTCTTGTTGTAGGTTAACTGTGTTTTTACGTTATACTGGAAAAAATCGGTATTCCAGTTTTGAATGATCCCGCCATCCGGTAAGAAATAGTAATAATTTCCATTGCTGTATCGTCTGGTTTTTTCTCTTTCCTTACGGGAGAAATATGTTTCTTTTCCGGCATATTTTTCGGTACCGGAATTATCCAGCTGTAAACCGATTTGAGAAGTCAGTTTTAAATCATTGGTGATTTTATACTCCAGATCAAAAATCGCTTTTAATGCTCTTGTTTTTAATTCATACGAAGTGTTTTCTCTTTCTTCCAGGAAGTTGAACGGAACATAACGATCCGAATATCCCTGGATATCTTTGTCATATACATAATTACCGTTGGCATCAATTGGCGATAAATACGGATTAGCACTACGGGAATAATTAGCAGGATTGGTAAAAGCATCCGTATCGGAAATATAGGAAGTGTTTTTACTCTGACTTCCGAATAAACCAACACCTACTTTAAACTTGTCTGATAATTCGTAATTGTTTTTTAACGTAAGGTTATATCTTTCAAAACCGGTTCCTATGGTCGCTCCTTTTTCGTCATAGTATCCTAATGAGAAATAGTAGTCTGATTTTTCACCACCACCGGAAATACTCAATCCGTATTGTTTGTTTACAGCTGTACGGTATAATAAATCGCCCCAGTTGGTTTGATTTTTACGCAAAGCGTTAATCGCCTGCTGTGTTCCCAGAGTCAATGCAGAGAATCCACCGGTTCTGTAAGCGCTTAATTCACCGGCACCGTTAAGAATACGGGAAATTTCACCGTTTCCGTCTCTGTAGGTTAAATCAGAACGTCCTGCCAAAGCCAGTTCGAAATCCACTTTCTGGTCGGCATTCATTAAATTTAACTTCGAAAAATCCGGTTTTTGCGTTACGAAGGTATTGGCAGTGAAATTCACAGCCATTCTTCCTTTTTTACCTTTTTTAGTGGTAATCACGATAACACCGTTAGCCGCTCTTGCACCATAAATTGCTGTTGCAGCGGCATCTTTTAAAATAGTAATATCTTTAATATCATCCGGATTTAAACCGGCAATAGAAAAGTTATTCAACTGGTCAATATTGTCTTTGTCATTAAATTTCGGAACGTCATTTCCTTCTAACGGAAGTCCGTCCAATACCCATAGCGGATCCTGCGGTCCGGAAAGAGAGGCAGTACCCCTGATCCTGATTTTTGCAGCACCACCCGGGGCACCATTTCCGGGAGTAACGGCTACACCGGCAACCTGACCCGCCAATAACTGGTCAACGCTGGCAACACCGGCTTGCTGAATGTTCTCCATGTCTACTTTAGTCAGGGCAGCTGTAAGTTTACGTTTCTCAATTTTCTGATAGCCCGTAACCACAACTTCCTGCAATTGATTCATGTCGGCTTTCAAAGAAACATTATAGTTACTTTGTGACGACAGGTCAATCAGATATGATTGGTAGCCAATAAAACTAACCCGAAGGCTTTTTACATCTTTGGAAATTTCCAATTTGAAATGACCATCCATATCGGTAACTGTTCCGACACCGGTACTCTGAATAATACCATTTTGTTCCGTTTTGTTGGAAATGGATTGGTTCTCAACATATACCGAAACACCCGGCATAGGTAACTTATCTTGGGAATCGGTTACCTTTCCGGTAACCGTCCTGGTTTCTTGGGCATGGCTAACATAGGAGAGGAGGATAGCCATTAAAAAAATTAGTTTTTTCATTTTTGTCAGTCAGTTTATAGTGGATTGTTTAGTGCTTTGTCAATACGATTAATTAAATCGGCATAATGATTTCGGGTTTCCTGGTTTCCGGTATTCTTCTTCAATCTTAACAGTTGCAGAATCTTGTTTAATTCCCCTTTCTTTTCGGATGTTACCTCGGTAACTCTTTTTAAAGAAGACTGGTTGATATTTCGCACCATTCGATCTTCATGAAGATGGTTACATAAGGTTGGCATACTCAGTGTTTTCGAAAACTGTAGCGATTTCTTGGCATCCGTTTTTTCAAACAGTTTGTTTGTGGAAACGATCAATACATCTACATAGTTCTTTTGTGTCATACGCTCCAGAATGGATAGTGATTTATTCTGAAGAGTAGCCCCGAAGATCTGCTGATGTACTTTACCAAACAAATTACTTACCGTGAACAATTTATCGTTACTGTTGTTTCGTTGATACAATTCGTTTTCAATCATACGAAGCAAACGCTCATCGCTGAAAAGATCATATAAAATACCATACTGCAATTCTCTCGACAGGGTATAAGGCGTATATTCATAAGGGCCAACCGGCGAATCTTTTAATGGATTGGTTTTGTCAAGTATTGAATTGAAAAACAACCATTCCGGAATTGTAATCACATTTCTAAGCAAATAATCGGTTGCTTTTCGCTGCATTGCTGCCGGAACCGGAATATAACTGGCCTTGTTGTCACCGTGTACTGTAGTGTTCAGATACACACCGCCAATATTGTTCAGTACATGACGGTTGTACAATTGCCATTGCCCGATAGTTCCGATATATAATTTCCCTGTTTCATAATATGACTCATCTTTGTCGTATGTCCAGGTCAGGATATTATTGACAACGCGTTTTAAATTCTTTAAACCGTATTCACTGGCTTTAACAGCGTCATTTCCTAAGTCTTCCGACTGAGAACGAGGGTCAATTATAGCCGCACCGTCCTGCTGTTCACCGTAAAAGTAAATAGGATCATGCTGATGTTTTGTGATTAAAGCGTTCAATTTTGTTTTTTCTTCCGTTTCATCTGGATACCATCGGTATCCCCATTCTATCGCATATTTGTCATATTCTCCAATTTTAGGAGTAATCGCTGTAACACCGTCTTCCGGTTGTGCCACATAGTTGTAACGGGCATAATCCATGATTGAAGGTGCTGTTCCGCCCATCTTTTCAGTAAACGCTTTGGAACGAAGTGAATCTACTTCAAACGCAAAAGAAGAGCCCATATTGTGTTTTAATCCAAAAGTATGCCCCACTTCATGCGAAGAAACAAAACGGATCGCTTCTCCCATGTGTTCATCACTAAATTTATTACCTCTGGCTTTCGGATCTATTGGTCCGGTCTGGATACGCATCCAGCTGTGCAAAGAGGTCATTACATTGTGCCACCAGATAATATCGGCTTCTAATATCTCACCGCTTCTCGGGTCTACTACAGACGGGCCCATTGCATTTGCTTTTGGTGAAGCGGCATAGGTAATTACCGAATAGCGCACATCATTTACATCAAAATCGGTATCGGCTTCGGTAGGTTCCTTAGCAATTACTGCGTTCTTGAATCCTGCTTTTTCAAAAGCGGCCTGCCAGTCATGTACCCCGTCAATAATATATTGTCTCCACTGTTTTGGGGTGGATGGGTCAATATAATACACTATCGGTTTTTTAGGTTCTACCAATTCCCCTTTCAGGTATTTTGCTTCATCTTCTTTTTTAGGTTCCAATCGCCAGCGGGTGATCAATTCCTTTTCAACCATGGCATGCTGGGTATCGTTAAAATACCAGTGCTTTTCTGTAAAATAACCGATGCGTTTGTCTAAAAAGCGGGATTGCATCGGAACCTTGTCCAACAATACAATATTGCTGGTAACACCTAAAGTTACGGATAAAGCAGGTCCGCCTTCGCTGATAGAGGTCGTTAATTGCGATTTTACCACCACATTGCCCGGAAAGGTCTTTACACTTTCTATATACGATAAATCAGACTTAACAGATCCGCCAAATCCAATCGAACTCAGTACATCGTTAAAACTCTTCTGCTTTCCGTCAAAGATCTTGTTTACTTTAATGACTACTGCTGTCGAATCACTGTTTTTGGTTTCAATGTCAAAAACCTCAATAATGGATTCCGAAAAATTGTTTTTTACCGATTCGGTTATCGCATCCGTTTCCGGTGAAGAAACTTTTGGCAGGAATGATTTCACCCATACTTTTTTGGCAACCGTATCTTTGTAAAAGGTAATTACTTTGTTTTCATAATTCATTCCTTTGTTTAATCCGGCTTCATTAACCTGCATCGGTACTTGCGATAATTTGTTTACCACAAGGAATTCTCTCCCCATTAAACTATCGGGAATTTCAAAATAAATATCGGTCTTGACCTGAATCGTATTAAAAAGCCCTTTTTTCAAAGTTCCTTTTTTTAATAATTCTGCGTAACCTTTTGTTTTTGTAATCGTAGTGTCTTTTGTCGTTTCTGATTTTGTATCTTTTTGCTTTTTCTTTTGGGAAAATGCGGCAACATTACTTAGTAAAAACAATAATATCAATACATATTTTGTGTTTGATATGAATGCCTTTTTGCTCATCTATGTTAAGTTTAGGTTAAATAATTATCGCGAAATTTAGAAGCTTTGGCGGCGATAAAAAAACAAAACGGAGTGAGTGGCTATTTTTTGAGAGTGAGTGCTCTTTTTTTAATCAATAAGAGGTAGGATACAAATGAAATTTCCGTTTTCTTCAAATGTTTTGAAGTCTTTTTTCGAATAATAATTATATATACTTTGTAAATATTTCAGCCCAAAATTATTACTTTGTTCAGGACTGGCCTTTTTTTGTAAATTATTGCTAATAATTACGCTGTCTTTTTTAATAATAATGCGGGTTTTTAAAGGCGATTCGATGGTCGCAGAATTGTGCTTTATCACATTTTCAATACAAATCTGAAGCGCCAGATACGGAATATCTTTAATCAGACCCGAATCTTCTTCAATTTCAATGGAAAACTGCAATTCTTCATTGAACCGCGTCATCTGTAGAAAGATATATTTCTCTATAAACGATAGCTCATCGCTCAACGGAACGATGTTTTCCTGTGGCGGATCGATAAGATAACGGTAAATTTTGGAAAGATTCAGCGTGAACTTTTTAGCGGTTTGCGCATTGACATCAATCAGCATATAGAGTGAATTCAGCGTGTTGAATAAAAAATGCGGATTGATCTGTTCCTTCAGCTGTTGCAGCTGGATCAGCGCCTTCTCTTTGGTAACCTTTTCGTTTTCCAGTAATAAATTGTTTTTGTCCTTGATCAGGGCTTCTTTTTCCAGATATTCCTTCCGGTTGGCACGATTGAACAGATAGAAAACAAAAACCAGGATAAATGTCGTGGTCAGGTAAATGGCCGAAGCATATTTTTTGACATTGTTTACATTCTCATCGGCAATCATTTTGGGGAAGTTAATACAGATGTACCAGTCGATACCCTCAAAATGAAGCGGTTTTACAAAGCGGATAACGTCCAGCTGCAGGTATTCCGACATGGCAATCTCCTCATTGTAGTCCGTTTTCCTTTTGAAAATAGTATCGGAAGGCTTCAGATTGGAAAAAGTAAAAATGTTTTTACCGTTCTTTTCAATATCCGGATGGAAAATGCAGGTGCCGTTTTTGTCAAACACAAAAGCATAGTTTGGCGCATTCTCATCTATCGTGGAAAAATACTGATGCAGCTTTTTTAAATCAACATCATAACCGTAACGGATGGCCGTTGTTTCGTCTTTTCTGATTTTAAAATAATTGCGCCAGATTAAAGTATCGCCCTTGCGGAGAATAAGACTGGTGTTTTCTTCCTTATTAATAGGATCGACCAGCAGATTGAGATTCTTCTCAAAAGATGTTTTTTGAGAAGAACTGTTGCTGTAAATTTTGCCGTTGTTAATCTGGAACCAATTGGAGATAACAACGGGATTGCTAAGCTGGATCGCATTTAAAACCGAAAGGTTGTTGGCCAGATTCTTGTCGGTACTGATTTTTAAAACCTGGTTGACATTCTTTTTCTGCTCCAGTAATCGCGAAAACTCCTGCTGGAAAACATCATATTTCTTTAAAAAACTTCTTTGTGCAATTTCCTGATTGGATCTTTCGGTGATTTTGGTGATCAGGTTGCTCAAAAAATAAATAGCAATCATGGTCATAACAATGACGCCAAGACTGGTTATTAAAAACGTTCTTCGGGAAATAGTATTTTTTAAAGGAAATCGCAAAGATAAATCAGTGTTTAGTTTTCATATATAAGATAAGGTGCTCTTGTTTTTTGAAAAGCAGTCAGCCCTTTTTCCCATGTTTTCCGGATCTCCGTTTCGCTCAGCCCGGATTCGATTTGCTGTTGTAACTTTTTAGTGCCGGCTAATTTACTAAAGAAACTGTTGAAAAAAGCTTTTTTATCGGTAGTTTCCTGATACGCCTTTATCAGCCACTTCAATTCTAAACGGGAAACGGGAGTAGCCTGCGACAGGTCTTCACCATAGCATAACTTTCCGTTGTAAGGCGGTTCTTTAGCACCGGTATTGGGCGATGGCGTAAAGCTGAAATCGGATTTCGGTAAAAACGGAGAACCGTAAAGCTGGAATTGTTTATCTGTTCCGCGGCCTACACTAACATTTGTTCCTTCAAAAAAACACAGGCTGGCATATAAATTTATCGACTGGTCATTCGGAAGATTCGGTGACGGTTTCACCGGAAGGCTGTAAGCCAGCGTTCTTTTGTAATTGGAGCATGGGATTATTTCCAGCGGACACTGAATCCCATTCTTTAACCACTTTTCCCCATTGATCATTTTGCCGTATTCCCCGATGGTCATACCGTGCAAAACCGGGATAGGGTGCATTCCTACAAAACTGGTAAACTCTTTCTCCAAAACGGGTCCGTCAACGATTTTACCATTCGGATTCGGTCTGTCCAGGATAATTAAAGGAATGTTTTCCTCTGCACAGGCTTCCATGATATAGTGTAACGAGGATATATAGGTGTAAAAACGCGCACCGACATCCTGTAAATCAAAAACCAGGACGTCAATATCTTTCAACTGTTCCGGTTTTGGTTTTTTGTTGCTGCCATATAGGGAGATGATCGGTAATCCGGTTTTGGTATCTTTACCGTCTTTGATTAATTCACCGGCATCGGCAGTGCCTCTGAAACCATGTTCGGGAGCAAATATTTTTTGAACATCAATTTTATTGACCAAAAGAAAATCAACCAGATGTACCGGTTGGGCTGTTTTCTTGCGGGAAGTATTATAATTTACAATACCGGTCTGATTGGTAACCACCCCGATTTTTTTGCCTTTTAACAACGGCTGGTATTTTTCAAAATTATCGGCACCGGTAAGTATTTCGTTCTTTTTTGAATCCGCTGCTGCAATACTGCTTGAAGTTGCTGTTTTTTCTTCTTTACTCTTAATGATAGAATTTCCACAGGAAACTGTCGCTAAAACCAAGAATAAAACTGTATTTTTGAAAACCGAATTTGATATCATAAGACTTGAGATTAGAATATTTTATAGCAAAAAGATTAATTACTACTAAAAACTATAAAAGTAGTATTTCTGCACCAATAATAAAAATTGCAATTGCAGCCATCGCGATCGGTATTGTGATGATGATTGTTTCCGTGGCGACCGGAGTAGGATTGCAACAAAAAATACGCCAGAAAATTGCCGCATTCAATGGACACGTTATTATTTCTAATTATGATAACAACCAATCCGAAGTGAGTGTGGAGCCCATTTCCATAAATCAGCCGTTTTATCCTAAGTTTAAAAATGTAGAAGGCATCAGCCATGTTCAGGCTACAGCTTCCAAAGCCGGGATTATCCGGACAGAAAATGCATTTGAAGGAATTGTATTTAAAGGAGTGGGGAAAGATTTTAGCTGGGATAAGCTGAAAGAATATATTATAGCGGGCAGGATCCCGAATTTAAAAGCCGGTTTGAATGCCGAAGTGATCATTTCGCAATATCTGGCAAACAGACTCCAGTTAAAATTAGGCGATAAATTCAATACGTTCTTTATGAAAGAGGACGGAGGGAATAACCAGATGCCGAATTTGCGCCGGTTTGAAATTGTCGGTATTTATAATTCCGGATTTCAGGAATTCGATGCCTCTTATGTATTGGGTGATATCCGCCATGTTCAACGAATCAATAAATGGAGTAAGGATGAAGTAGGAGAATTTGAAGTGTTTATTGATGACTTTTCAAAGATTAAAGAAAAAGGAGAAGAGATCTATTCCGAAATTCCGCCTACCTATAATAGTATGACTATCCAGGATAAGTACTTTAATATTTTTGAATGGCTGAAACTATTCGACTTTAATATCGTAGTTATCCTTATTATTATGATAGTAGTGGCAACCATTAATATGGTTGTGGCGCTATTGGTACTCATTTTGGAGCGTACGCAAATGATTGGTATTTTGAAATCGATAGGTGCCAACAATTGGATGATCCGGAAAATATTTCTTTACAATGCCTTATACCTTATTATAAGAGGACTGTTTTTTGGAAATGTTATCGGGATAGGTGTGTTGCTGATCCAGAAATATTTTGGAGTTGTCAAACTAAATCCGGAAAACTATTATGTTACCGAGGCACCGGTGGTTATTGATATACTATATATAGGTGCATTAAATGTGGGTACGATACTGGTGTGTCTGGTTGTTTTGCTGATTCCGTCCTATATTATTACCAAGATTTCGCCGGTAAAAGCAATCCGATTCGAATAATGACGGTCAAAAAGTAGTCA
>NZ_DFUB01000027.1:0-40231 GCF_002379575.1 Flavobacterium sp. UBA4197 | reverse complement strand
ATGAGTTAACCAACCACCTGGGGAACGTATTAGTCGTTATTAACGACAAGAAAATACCGGAGTTTAATATCCTTGACACACCAGGCAGTGGTCTAAAAGCGTTTAATGCAGATGTTCTTACCTATTCTGATTATTACCCGTTTGGTATGATCATCGATGCCAGACATCGCTCAAAAACTGATTATCGTTATGGTTTCCAGGGACAGGAAATGGATAATGAAATTAAAGGGGAAGGAAATCCGTTGAATTATACCTTTAGGATGCATGACCCGAGAGTGGGCAGGTTTTTTGCGGTTGATCCGTTGACTAAAAAGTATCCTTTCTATAGTCCATATGCTTTTAGTGGTAATAGAGTGTTAGATGCCGTAGAATTAGAAGGACTTGAGCCTGAAGAAATTGTAGATAAATCAGGTAAAATCACAAAACCAATTATTGGGTTATTAACAGGAGCTTTTCTATTTGACAAAACTAGAATTCAAAATACTAATTGGGTATCAGCCAGTAATCCTAATTTAACTACAGCTCAAAAGATTCATTATGTTTTTACAACTGGTAAACCACAAGCCACAAGTTTTTATAATTCGGTAATATATGCTGATTCCGAAAAACCTAAAGGCCAAAAGTATTGGATTGGACTTGTTGCGCATGAGCAAAGCCATCAAGATGATGCCCGTAAGCAAGGAAATAATTCATTTTATTTCACATATGTAGGAGATGGCATTAATTATTCATACAGAAGTATACCAACTGAAGAAATGGCTTTTAGAATTGAAGAAAAATATGTGCCATTACTTTTAAAGTATAAAAATGGTACGGTAATGGACATTCTGAATTCTAAAGACAATTTTACAGAAAATCAAAAAGCTATGTCACTAGAAAAGATTGGTGCAGAGTTCAGGATGAATGTAATCCTCGAAGGTGAAATTCAAAACAATAGAAAAGAAATAAAATATTATAAAAATACTGTCACTAAAATGAGAACCGAAGCTAGAAGAAGAGGAGAAAATGAAAATAGCACAAAAGTCCTTTTATTTGAAGCTTTTACTAGAGATTTAGAAAAGGAGAATAAAAATTTAAAAAATGAGCAGAATGAAATCAAAAAAACTTATAGTCTTTAATCTTTTCTTATTATTTTTCATACTATCGTGCGAAAATAATTTTAATTATCAAAAAGTAAAAATTGATAGTAAAAATAAAACGATAGAAATTCTCAGCAGTGATTTTGTTTTTGATTCAATTACAATCGAAAATCACAAAAAAACATTTTATAATGCCAAATTAGTTGATAAATCTCAAGGGACTAATTTGTTACTTATTAATGATTTTTCTAAAAAGGGTTATAGAATTTCTAAATCTGATTTTGATGATATGTGTAATCAGAAATATGAAAATAATTTAACAAATTTTGATATCTATATTAGGCATAAAGATTATAAAAGTGAAAGCATTTTTGAAGACAGAGATAAAATACAAAGGTTTAATATTGCTTATTTACCATGTGATAGCCAAATAATTATTATAGATGCAATCAGAAGGCATTAAGGGAACTTGGGTCGATGGAACTAATTTAAGTGTTTTTCAGAAAGTCTTTAAAGAAACTAAAGATTTGAATAAAGCTATATTTTCAACACCTACTGGTAAATGGGCCGAGAGAGCTGGCTTTACAAACGCTAATGTCACGAGAGGTTATGTTGGAGAAAATGGCTATGAAGGAATAGAAATCTTGTTTACAAAATCAAATTAAAATAATGATATTTTTAAGTTATAAAAAAAAATATTCTTTTTTTGAGGAAAATTCTGAAATTACAAATATTATTTTAGAAGTTTTAGGCATAAAAGAATTAAGTCAAAAAAATCTCAGCATAGGAGATGTCAAGAATATATTGATAAAACTTAAGTTGAATATAAATAAAAAAATAGAGGTTGAATCTGAATTTAAAAGATACATTGATATAATGTTTGATGAGAAAAAAATTGTTCTTAATGCTGCAAATAAAAGTCATAAAGAAGCTTTTTTTTTAATTCATATTTACAACTTACTGAATCAATTTGTTAATGATGATGATGGTGACGATATTGAATTAGGATTAATTGACGATATTAACTGTTTTGAATAATGTAGGAATGAAAGCAGAAAAAGATTAATAGTTATTAATTAATTTTAATTATAAATTTAATTGACTATCGGGAACTTTATACCAA
The DNA here is from genome assembly GCF_002379575.1 of Flavobacterium sp. UBA4197. Classification (NCBI taxonomy): domain Bacteria; kingdom Pseudomonadati; phylum Bacteroidota; class Flavobacteriia; order Flavobacteriales; family Flavobacteriaceae; genus Flavobacterium; species Flavobacterium sp. UBA4197. The sequence goes on along the minus strand of NZ_DFUB01000027.1, from coordinate 38,029 downwards.
CCCTAGTCTTAATTTATAAATAGATAAATATAGAAAAAAGTAAAGCCCTCGAATGAGGGCTTTTAATTTTCATTTTCACAAGGACATTCTTCTACATAATCTGGTTCATAAAAATTCATCAACTTTGAAACTGCATCAAAAGTTTGGTCGTAATCAAATTTTATAATCTTTTTGAAAAGTTCACTTGCAATATTCCCATTATTATCAGACTTAGTGTGAATTATTTCATCTCGTAATTCTTTTAGCTTTATTATATGGGCATTGGTTGGAGTTGGATGTTGGAAAAAGTTTTTGTTGCCCTTCAATTGTGGTAATACTTTCTTTAACTTATCCATAAAAGGGATTCCAACTTGAATTTGCTTCTTATCATATATTTCTGTTTTATTGGTTCTCTTTTCTATATAAATTGCAGAATCAGGAATTAAATGGTTTATAAAACATTCAATTGAAGTAAATAGATTGATTATACATGATGTTGAATACCCATAGTAGTTGTAAACTTCCCGACTACTTACTTCTGTAAAATTTGTTATGTCCGTTAATCTATCGAACATCTGTTTTTGATAGATTTTTCTACCATTATTAAGAGTGTGTGCAAAATCAAAATATACTAAGGTGAAATCAGGTAAAGGCATTGGAATATGTTTACCATTATGATTGTAAATGAAAGCAAATATGTTTGACCCATCTGTAGTTTGTATGGTTAAGTTCTTTGACAGCTTGCTTTCTTTTTTAAATGTATCTTCTTTAAGTTCTGTAATATCTATTATCTCCATCCCTTCAAAATTTTGGTTTTGCATTTGTTTTTGATATAGATATTTTTTCTTTATATGCTTCATCTTATGCTATTTTGAGATTAATTGATATTTTATGAATGAGAATAATAGAAAATCATTTGAAAAACGTATAATACAAAATAAGAAAAATAATCGTAAAATTGTGAAATAATACTATTTTTATCAAGATTACGTTATTTATCCTACTAATAGAACGTTATGAAATTTGATTTTCCAAATACTGATTCTATCATTCCTTTAAGGGAAATGGCTGTCTACGAAGCATTATGGCACAAATTCATGATGATGAATTATTTTAAAACTATCAAATCAAAGACTAATGAAAATTATAGCAGTAAATATTTCAAAAACTATACATAATATTGAACCACAAGAGGCTACTAAAAGAGCTTGGAAATTAAATATAAAAAGAGCTAATAATTATCGTTTTGTTATTGGTGTAAATAAAGGGGAAATACATCACTTTGAACTATTAAACGTTTTCAAAGATAAAACACATGAAGACAGAGTAGCATTCGATTTAAAAGAATGTTCCAATAAAACTAAAGCCGATATTGATAAATATATTGAGAATGTTAATCTCAAATATATTACTACAAAATACATAAAATAACATAATAGATGACCATAGCTGAAGCAATTATTAAAGCAGGTAACAATAAATCACTTGTAAACACCAAAAGAAAAATTAACCATATTTGCTATAAAGTGATTGATGTTACAGCAACTAAAACATCTGAAAATGATTATGATGTATATGTCGCATTAACTCCAATAATAAAAGACGAAACAATTGATTTGTCTTTAAGTATTGATGAATTCCTTAAGTATCCTTTGTGTTAGATTATTAATGATAAGCAATTATTGGTTGAATTACAATTTCATCAATATTAAATCTGTACATTTCAATCTTATCATCATATATAAATGAATCTCTTTTGTAATCTGTATTATTGAAAAGATGTACTGGCCCATAAATGTTTATCCATAATGAACCTTTATTGGCTATTTCTGCTCTTTCTTGCAAAGCTTTTATCTTTTGCTTAAATTCATCTATTATTTGTTGAGCTTCATCACAAAAGGGAATTAACTTTTGATTTATATTTCTAAAATTTTCATCTAACGATTCTTTCATGTTTTTTACATAAAAAATAAGTAAATATAGAAAAAAGTAAAGCCCTAATTCTAGGGCTTCTTTCTTTATTTTTCATCTTCTAAAATTGATTTGTCAATCTTAAAAACAAATAAATCTCCAATGTCTTTAAAAGGGGTATCAGTTTTTTTTAGAATATTCAATTCAAAGGATTGTGATGAAATAGAATTTTCATAAAATGCTCGTTGAAATATAATTCTCATATTTACAACTCCATTTATTTCTTGATTAGTTTTAATTCTGTTTTTTACATTTTCAAGTTCAGAAGTTTTAAATTCTTCTATTTTTCCTTTTTCAAAAATTAATCCTTCATTGAGAATTGATTTAAGTATTGCACTTCTTAATTTATCGGCCTCATTTTTATTAATTAGATGGCTTATAAAAGTGAACTTAAAATGTAATAAGGGGTCATCTTGATAAAAATATATTTCATTATAAAAATATTTCAACTGACTTTCTAGTATTCTCTTTGAGGTTTTAATTATCATAAGTCTAAGTTTTTCTTTGAGCTTAGTAAAGATATTGGATAATGATTTCATAATTGCATTTTACTTATAAAGTAAATATGTTTTGAAATAATGTAAATAGTAATATATTTGAGTTTAATCCGATAATTATGAAATATAATGTATTTTACAAGACTTTATTAGGGAATGCGCATAATATATTAGATATTGATAGAGAGGCCTTGAATGTAATTACTGATGCTTATTTACAAGGAAAAAACGTTTTTACCATTAGTGGAAAAAGTTACAACTGGGTGGGATTCACCTATATCAAGATATTTACAAACTCAAAAGAGTTAAAAAGTAATGATATTTTACTTCGTGCTAATCAAAAACGACAATTATTTAAAAACCTATCCAAAGAACATTTAGTTTATGAATCTTTTCTTTCAACAATTGGTGATGAAGTAACAGCTATGCATATTGGACATAAAGCATTTGGTGAAGATAAGGGAAAAGAGAAAATTGTTAGACCTATTACTGAACTTTACATTGATGAATCAAGAATAAATTCTTTAAATGAAATTAAAAATGAAAGTGAATTTGATTTATCTAAACTGATACGTTTATGTGAAGAATTGAATTTTAATTATTCCAATGAGAATTATTACAGTGTTGCAATGTTGGGTAGGGCAATAATTGACCATATACCACCTATATTCGGAGATAAAAGTTTCAATAGCACTTATGATAACAATCCTGATATTAGTAGAAGTGTGAAAAAGAATTTCAAACATTTAGGTGAATCTATGCGGAGTATAGGTGATGGAATATTACATTCACATATTCGAAGAAGTGAAAGTTTACCGACTCGTAATCAAATAAATTTCAGTCAGGATTTAGATGTTTTACTGGGTGAAATAGTTAGCTATTTAAAATCTAAATAATTGTTATAAATCTGTATAATCATCACTATTCTCTATAATAATTCTTTATTCCATATTGAAGCAGGATAAGCCTTCTTGTGTTCTTCTTTCGGATATAGTTTCTTAACTTTCCATTTTGATAAGATATTTATTAGGAAAAAGTTATGAGTAAATCTGAAAAATATTTTAATATAGGACTACTGCTCTTAGTTTTAAGTTGTATTATCCCAATCGCATTGTTTTTCCTATCAGTTAAGAATTTGTATATATTATTTTCTATAATAATTATAGGTGGCTTAATTAGCTGCTATTTTCTTGGTTATGGATATGCTAACAGATAAAGAGAGGAATACAAGCACTAATAAATTGACTAATAAACCCAGCAATAATTAGTATAAATGCTATGTTAGAATACCTCTTACTTCTATTGTATTCATTAGAGGGCATATCCTCGACATAACCTTGATTATATTTTGGGGGCATACCATGGTAAAATAACATCCCAACACCAATAATATTGAGTACCAAACCAAAGATATTAATTAATTGCATGAACATTTTATTTCTATTTATTTGGATTCTTTCTTTGTGATAATTTTGTTTTTAAATTGTGGGCTTTGAATTCAATTTCATACAAGCTCTCTATAGTATGTTCAATAATATCAATAGCGAGTTTTAATTCATGTTTATTAGGGGCAGATAATTCATGCAAAGCATCATTACCTATGAATCGTAGACTGTGCAATATTTCCGCATTTCCAGTAGTAAGGAATCCTTTTTCTGCTAATCCTTCAATTTTCTTCTGTAGATTTTCAACAAACTTTGTGTTACCATTCTTTAGAATGACATTTGAACCTTTTATATCTTTATCTATACAAATACCTTCTAATATTGCTCTTAATCCCCCGCTACATAGTATCAATTGACTATTGTTATATGCCTCAATTGTTTCTTTATAGATGGTGCGTATATTATTAGGTGTATGTGAATATCTATTAATAGTTAAATGATGTTCACTTCTATTGGGGTATAGCTGTACTAATGGCTTTACCTCATATCCTGATTCGCATTCATGTCTCATTGCAATATTTTCATGGAGTTTCCTAAAACTAATTGTATCGCAACCTTTACATTTAATAATTTGATAAAAATTATATTCTTGCCAACCGTCTTCTTCTTGGATGTGTTCAATTTGCTCGAAAAGTACTTTTTGATTAGTATTAGTTTTACACTTTGCACAAAAACTTTGCATATTAACAATTTAGTATTACTAAAATAGTTAAAAAAAATGCATTACCTGGATTTTTTATTTTTTTCTTGTGACCTTTAAAAAGGTTACGTATCTTTAACGTATAAAATATAAAACAATATTTCTAATGACAATAGCAAAAGATAAAACTAGAAGAGAAGTACACCTAACTAAAGAAATAATTGACATTCTTCAAAAACAAGCTGATGAAGAAGGAAGAAGCCTTAAAAACCTGATGGAAATAATTCTTATCAAATACGCAAAACAATTATAATAGTAGAATATAAACAACAATAATTAATTATACGCTATGACAATAAAACAATTCTTTCAACAATTCCCAAACGAAGAAGCCTGCAAAAAACACTTTAAAACCTATAGAGACAAAGCAGGTGTCATATGTAAAAAGTGTCAATCAAATGAACACTATTGGCTATCAACAATTGATTATTACAAATGCAAAAGCTGCGGATTTCGCACTTCTCTTAAAAGCGGAACCGTAATGGAAAATAGCAAGCTTCCATATCAACATTGGTATATGGCTTTCATGCTTGTGAGCAGTACAAAGAAATCATTTTCAACTCTCGAAATACAAAGACAAATAGAACATAAATTTTATGAACCAATCTGGGCTATGATGCATAAAATCCGTAAAGTGATGGGGCAAAGAGATGCTGAATATAAATTGGAAAATGAAATCGAAATGGATGAAGCATTTTTTATTACAACAGCTCCAATCGAAAAAGATGAAAATGGTAAGAGATTACCAAAAAAGAAAATGAAACCAGGTAAAGGGAGTCCTCGTACTTCAACTGTATTGGTTATGACTGAATCAATACCTAATTTCAATCAGATAGATAAGAACAAGTCAAACAGAGCTGTAAGATACATTAAAATGATTCATGTTGAAGACAACAAAGCGCAAACAATTATTCCAGAAGTAAAGAAAAATATTGATTGTACCAATGCTGTCATTACAACAGATGGAGCTAATCATTATAGCAAATTAAGAGAAATAGTAAAAGACCATCATTACGTTAAGATGACTTATATGCCTGCTCATAAAGTACTTCCATGGGTTCATAAAACCATCTCTAACGCTAAAAGAAACTTCTTAGGTGTTCATCATTCAGTTGGTAGAAATTATACTCAGAATTACTTAAATGAGTTTTGCTTTAAGTTCAATCGCAGGAATAATGATTTGGATTTATTTGACAGGGTTCTAAATGTGGCTGTTAATTATCAATGATACATTAATTGCAAGGAGAAGGTATATTTTGTTCATACTTCACTCTCATTAAATTATGATATTCATCACAGACAAAGATTTTTTTGGTTTTAATCTTTCCACACCAATCAAATGTCATAATTACAGCTTCAGCGGTCTTATTACTCATATCCCATGAATAAGTTTCTTGTCGTAGCAATAACCCATTAATAGAGTATTCCTTTTCTTTACTCAAAAGACCATTATAGAATTCCTTTTCATATTTAACCTTTCTGCTTGCAGGGTCAATCATAAAGTATTCTGTTTCATATAATTTCTTCCCAAATTGGAATCTATAGGTTGTTGATGGATATTCAGTTTCAGTACTAAATACAGCATCACCGCTATATAGTTCATTTCCTAAATAATATGTCCCACCCTCATTGCGTAAGCTACTATATTCTATTTTTCGCTCACAGGAAAACAGCGTAATAAGAATTAATGCAAATACTACTTTTTTCATTTTCGTTTAGCTATTAAAGAGTTAGTAATTCTGATGACCTTTACCTTGACATTGAGGACAAACTCTACGTGTCCTTTCGCCTGTATATGGATTAGCTGCGGTGGCTTCTTCAATTCCAGTTCCGTTACAAAGAGAACAGGGTGCATTCTCATATATTCTTCCATCTGAACCAGTTGAATATCCTGATTCATTCTGAACATTATTTGAAGAACTATAATCGTATTCGGAATAACTTGATTCTGAAGAAGTATTACTTCCATCATCAAGCATTTTATGATAGCATGGCATGCAGAAGTAAGCTTTGCCATTTGGTTGTATTCTGTTGTTTGTATCTGTTAAATCAATCCCGCACAACACACAGTTGATTTTTTCGGTTTCAGTTACAGGGGTGACAGATTTTTTCTTTCCAGAATGACTTAAAGTAATTCCAATGAATGCAAATGCAACGAATGCTAAAAAGAAAATAAATCCAGATGCATTATTGTTTTGTTGAGGAGTATTTTCCATTGAATTTGAGTTTTATATATGGCGAATATACAAAACAGATTAATATGACTGGAAATATACGTTACTATTTTTATGACTACATAAGACTAATTTTCCTTTTTCAAATGATAGACCATGAGGAAAAAGGAAATACCCCAATCAGTGAAAGATGTTGGCGCGAATATTAAAGCTATTATAAAAGAGAAGAATTTAAAGGTACGACATGTAGCCCATGATGCGGATTTGGATATTGAGGCTTTAAGAAGGTATATGGCAGGAAAGCAGATAATGGGAATTGATAAGCTTGTATCAATTGCTAAAGCACTAGGAGTAGAAATAGAAATATTGTTTAAAAAAACATAATTGAAAGATGACAAAAACTGAACGCGACGAATTAGTTGAAAAAGCCACACCTTACATAGGTAAAACTTTTTCTATATTAGAAAGGATTGATTACAAAACAATTCAAAAAAGGGTTAATAATTATCTTTTTGTTGAGATAGAAGCAACTCTATCCCTAATAGAGGATGGTAAAGGTTATAAGGCTATTGGAATCGTAGAAAATACTACAACAAACCGAAGAAAAAAAATTTCATTAAAGGTGATTATTGATTCTTTTTCAAAAAATGATTAATGTAATAATCTTTATCAATTTCTCGATGTAAGATTACATCAACAACAATGCACCTGATGATATAGATTTTTGTTTCAAAATCTATATCATCCTGTAAAGTAGAAATTAAATCATTTATAAAAGTATTTTCTTCATCATTAGTTGTAAAAATATTTTGTTCATATTTTTCAAATAAATTAGAATAAAATTCTCCTCTCTCATCAGAAAGAATTTGTTTTTTTGTATCATCATCACTCATAAAGTTTTTTAAGATAACTTACTATATATAAGAAATAAGTAAAGCTTATCCACCTTTCAATTGATAAATCTTTTCTTCTTATAACAACATTCATTAAAATAAATATTTGATAACCCGGAAAGATTATTTTATATTTGTAGTACAAATGAAAAGGCTTAGCACATAAGCTAACCCTTTTTCTATTTTGGTACAAAGTTCCCGATAGTCAATTAAATTTAATAGAAAATCCAACTCCGAAAAGTTGCGATGATAAATAAAAAACGCACCTGTAAGCGTGTGTGTTTTATTTCATAAAAGCTTATAGTTTTTTCTAAAGGACTTATTGCATATAAAAAATATGTAAATTTGGTAGGTGACAAACGTTATGAGTTAACCAACCACCTGGGTAATGTATTAGTCGTTATTAACGACAAGAAAATACCGGAGTTTAACACCCTCGATACACCAGGCAGTGGTTTAAAAGCGTTTAATGCAGATGTTCTTACTTATTTAAACAGGAAAAATCAATTAGTTTAAATAGCAGCATAGACTTTCCAAAACCCATAAATACAGATTTTAATCCAAGTCCATATTAAAGACATAAAAACGTAAAGAATTTTATCTATTTAAAAAAATCTTCACACCCAGGTATATAAACATAAAAAACGCTGTAAAACTTTCGTCTTACAGCGTTTTGTCTTTTAGTGGAGAAGATGGGGCTCGAACCCACGACCTCTTGACTGCCAGTCAAGCACTCTAGCCAACTGAGCTACATCCCCGCTTATTAACGGGTACAAATATAGCTTTTTCAATCATTCTACAAATAGATTCTGCTAAAAATTGTATTTTTAAGGCAAAATATTTTACGAATGACTACTGACAGAATAAACGGTTCCTTATATACCCGAATTGACAACAAAATTGCCTTTGTAGAATTTGGCCATCCGGCCAGTAATTCTTTCCCCGGTGAATTATTACAACGCTTAACGGACGAATTGCATAAGCTGAGTAGCAATCCGAATGTTTCAGTGATTGTTTTAAAGAGTGAAGGCGACGGTGCTTTTTGTGCCGGAGCATCTTTTGACGAATTATTAGCGGTTTCGAATCTGGAAGAAGGCGCAAAATTCTTTTCCGGATTTGCCAATGTGATCAATGCGATGCGCAAATGTTCCAAACTGATTGTGGGAAGGATCCACGGAAAAGCTGTTGGCGGCGGCGTTGGCCTGGCTGCAGCCTGCGACTATGCCCTTGCAACCGAACAAAGTGCCATCAAACTATCGGAATTGGCTATCGGCATCGGACCGTTTGTGATTGAACCGGCAGTTTCACGAAAAATTGGCAAAGCGGCTTTAGCCGAAATGACCCTGGCCGCACATGAATGGAAAAATGCTTATTGGGCGCAGGAAAAGGGTCTATATGCCAAAGTATTGGAAAATGTACCGGAACTCGATAAAGAACTGGAACTTTTCACGTCCAAACTGGCCAGCTACAATCCGGAGGCTTTAGCCGAAATGAAAAATGTATTATGGGAAGGAACCGAAAACTGGGACAGCCTGCTGTATGAAAGAGCCGGTATTTCCGGAAAACTGGTACTATCCGATTTTACCGTAAAGGCATTAAATCAGTTTAAAAAGAAATAAACCATGAAAAATATACTCCTGTTTCAGCACGCTACTATTGAAGAGAAAATAAAAAATGCTCCCGATAACAACTATGAGATCGGAGTCTTTATCGGTTCCTTACTGCCTTTTGTCGTGCTGGTTATCATAGCCTATTTGATGTACCACAGGGCCCGGAAACGAAACAGGGAATAACAAAAAAGCTGTTCATTAGAACAGCTTTTGTTTTTTTATCGGGTTTTTAACCAGCCGGTAATACTCAGCCGGGGTTGTTTGACCGGTTTTACTTCGTGTTCCAGCAGCTGACTTTCAAAAATGACCATTCTTCCTTTAACGGGATAAATATTTTCGGTGACTTCCAGCCCATTATTATCTTTATAAATAGCCAGTTCACCACCATAATCGGGCTGCCAGTTTTGCTCGTTCAGGTAACACACCATCGACAGCTTCCTCCTGCTGTCGTTCTGGAACGTATCCAGATGCCTTTTATAAAAAGTCCCTTCCGGATACAGGGCATAATGAAACTCCTGATTCTGAATCCCCATAAAACAGGTTCTGTTCAGGTATTGTACGAAATCGTTTATTTTATTGAAAAATGCTTTTTCTGCTGCATTGCTTTCTTCTTCATTCAGCCAGAGAATAAAATCGCCGCGAACGGCATCTATAATTTTTTCATTGCTGAGGTTTCCGATAGCGGATTTTTTAAAGTTGTCTTCTTCATATTTCTGCAACAAACTTTCCCGAAGAGCAATTACTTCATTATCAGAAAAAAAATCATCAGCGATGCTGTATTGCTGCTGCAGCAAATCGTCTATGATCTGCTCGTATATTGGATTCAATTGAAAATCACTCATACTTATTTATAATGGATGTGTAAAGATATGACAAAACGGAAATCCGATCGCTTTATTTTATTTACTAAATTTGCAGTCTAATTTCTACAGAATGAGTAACATCAGAATCACCAAACAATTCACTTTTGAAACCGGACATGCCCTATACGGATATGACGGAAAATGTAAAAACGTTCACGGTCACAGTTATAAATTATCGGTAACAGTAATCGGAAGGCCTATTACAGACAATACAAATGTGAAATACGGTATGGTTATCGATTTCGGTGACTTGAAGAAAATTGTAAAAGAAGAAATTGTTGATGTTTTTGACCATGCCACGGTTTTCAACCAGAACACGCCGCATCTAGAGCTGGCGAATGAGCTGAAAAACCGCGGTCATCATGTTATATTGGTAGAATACCAGCCAACAAGTGAAAACATGGTTACCGATTTTGCCGCAAAAATTAAAAACCGCTTACCACACGGAATCCACTTGCATTCTTTAAAATTACAGGAAACGGAAACCTCCTTTGCTGAATGGTACCAATCCGATAATCTGTAATATTGATGATGATGAACATTCCGCATAACAAGAAAATATATTTTGCATCCGACCAGCATTTTGGCGCTCCAACCCCGGAAAAGAGTTTTCCGCGGGAGCAAAAGTTTGTGGCCTGGCTGGATCTGATTAAAAAAGATGCGGAAGTACTGTTCCTTCTGGGAGATTTATTCGATTTCTGGTTTGAATACAAAACCGTTGTTCCAAAAGGTTTTATCCGGGTTTTAGGCAAACTGGCGGAACTGAGAGACAGCGGCATCCACATTTATTTCTTTGTGGGTAATCACGATTTATGGATGTATGATTATTTTGAAAAAGAATTGAATATCCCGGTATATCACACACCACAGGAGTTTGTTTTTAACGACAAGTTGTTCCTGATTGGCCATGGCGACGGACTTGGTCCCGGCGACAAAGGCTATAAAAGAATGAAAAAGGTGTTTACCAATCCTTTTTCGAAATGGTTGTTCCGATGGCTTCACCCGGATTTAGGGGTTCGGCTGGCACAATACCTTTCGGTAAAAAACAAGCTGATTTCCGGTGCTGAAGACGTAAAATATTTAGGAGAAGAAAATGAGTGGCTTGTACAATACTCCAAACAAAAGCTGAAGTCCAAACAGTATGATTTCTTTGTTTTCGGGCACAGACATCTTCCTCTCGAAATTACACTTTCCGAAAAAGCTACTTATATCAATCTTGGCGACTGGATAAGTTATTTCACCTATGGTGTTTTTGACGGTACGGCTTTTGAGTTAAAAAAACATACCGATCAATGATGTGGTTTCGGCTTTAAGACCTTTCCGTGCCAGTACTGCATTAAAAGAATACAGCCAACTACAGACGACGCAATACCTTCAAAAAGTAATCCGATACAATATTCATTTACTTTCGGCCTGCCTCCGGTAAATATAAAGCCATCGGAAAGTCTGCTCAGATACGGTTCACCTCCTCTTATATGAATATAAACAATAAGTGCCACAACGCTTATTAAAATCCCGATAACGCAGGTTTTAAAGCTCGACAGTATATTATTCAGATATTCGGCATTCCCGTCTCTAAAGTTCTCTTTTATCGTCCTGTTGGCACCATAAAGAACAATTACCGCGTTGAATAACCGCAAATACAATTTATCCGTCAGGCCCAGCAGTTCCATTACAAGGAAATACAAGGCAATACCGATAAAAATAACCATCCCGTTTTTAAATTCTCTTGACTTGAACATAATCTTACATTTTAACAGTTAAACAAGATTTTATGTTTCTGACGAGAAGTTTTAAGAAACTTACTATCAGGCATTTAATCAAATTTACAAAAAAATAAGGTTCCGAAAGTTAATTGAGCGGAATAATCGTTAAAGTCAAAAAAACACCTGTTATGGTTTATTGCTGGTTTGCAAAATAGGCAGAAGCGGTCTGTTTATCCAGAGCCAGCTGTTCTTTGAGCGCATCCAGAGATGGAAACTTCTGTTCTTCCCTGATTTTTTCATGAATGGCAATTCGTAGTTTTTTACCGTAAAGATCTCCGTCGAAATCCAGGAAGTTAACCTCAATGGTCAGGTTTTCACCATCAACTGTAGGTCTTATCCCGATATTCATCATACCGTTAACCGGCACACCATCGATTTCTGAAGATACGATATAAACCCCTCTTTTCGGGATAAGCTTGTACTCTTCTGCAATCTGCATATTGGCGGTTGGAAAGCCTATTGTTCGTCCCAACTGGTTTCCTTTTACTACGGTTCCGGTAAAGAAGTAATCATAACCCAAATAGGAATTTGCCAGGGCTACATTGCCTTCATCCAGGGCATTTCTGATTTTGGTAGAGCTAATCGAAACATCATCGATTTCCTGTGCCGAGATTTGCTCTACTTCAAAACCGTATTCCTGACCGAAACGGATTAAGTCCTCTATAGTTGCCGTTCTGTTTCTTCCGAAACGGTGATCGTATCCGATTATAATTTTGCCGATATTGAATTTATCTACCAGGATATTTTTTACAAATTCTTCGGCTGTCAGTCGGGAAAAGGTCTGATCAAACGGGTGAATAATCAGGTTATCGATTCCGAATTCTTTCAGAAGATAGGATTTTTCGTCTATAGTATTCAATAGTTTTATATCCGAATCCTGCTGCAGGACCATTCTCGGATGCGGAAAGAAAGTAAGCAACAGACTTTCTGCATGCAGCGTCTTACTGCTTGTGATTACTTTTTCCAATATACTTCTGTGTCCCAAATGTACACCATCAAAGGTTCCTAAAGTAACAACTGTTTTCGATTCCGAATGAAATTCCTGTATTGATGAAAATATTTTCAATTGGCAAATTTTGATTCGCAAATTTAAGCTATCCTATTTATATAAAAAAAGAGGATTGTAATAAAACAATCCTCTTTGTACTATAAAGATACGGTTAATTTAGTTTTTAACGAATTTGATCGTTTTAGTGTTACCGTCTTTGTTTATTTTGATAAAGTAAACACCATTACTCAAGTCGGCTGTATTAACGCTTAAATCAGCAGTAGTAACTTTATTTTTAGCTACAATTGTCTGACCTAAACTATTATAAACAACATAACTTTCCGGAAGGTCTAAACCTTGCGGGATCATAATGTTTAAAATGTCTTTAGTAGGGTTTGGATAAACTGTTATCGCTCCTAACGCGTTAAATTCAGTTGTTCCTAATGCGTTTATTCTGAATGCTTTTGATTCTGAATCTCCAAATTGTCCTCCGGAAACAATTACAGTTCCTGTTGGTGTTTTGATATCATAGAATCCGCTTCCGTAATCACAGCAGATTCCGTCTCCTTCTGCATCTAAAATTGTGAATGTATAACAATCGTTACTTGCCAATGTCCAGTTTTGCGTTAACAAAGCCGGCATGCTCGGACTGGTATTTGAATAACCACTTCCCTGATACAGGATCGTTCCGGCACTGTTTTTAAGGTTCCAGGTTGTTTCTGCACCATAACGATCACGTTGCAATCTGAATACTACCTGATTGGTTTCAAAGTTTGCTGGTAATGAAGCAGCAATAGTACCGGAAGCGGTATTATTTGTCGCTCTTTGATCTGCTACACCGTTAGCCGTTGTAACTGCTACATTGAACGTTCCGCTTGCTGTAGCCGCAACCGGTAAGCTGATTACCGCATAAGCATTAGATGCTAATGATCCGGTCCATGTATATGGTGTGTTTGCACCACCGTTAACATTGTAGTTTAATCCTACAGACGTAAGCGTACTGGTACCTCTGTTATAAACAATTACTTTTTTCACTGCCTGACCACCTGCTCCGCATGCTGCTCCTAAAACAGCTGTACAATCCGTATCGATTTTAATTTCGGCATCATTTGCAAAAAGCGCAATCGGCTGGTCTTTGGTGGATGTTTTCAATTCAACTCTTCTAAGCGCATTGTTCATTACAGTTGCAATTCTTGTTTTCTGATTAGCTGTAAAGATATTCATACAGGTATCATCTGTATAATCCATATAGTTCTGGATCATATCTAATCCCGGGCTTGAAGGACAAGAATCTGTTCCTGTAGGGCATTCATAGTTTTCCTCTGAAGCCGCCGGAGTATCCGGACAGTAATCGTTAAAGCTATCTGCGATATTTACCGTACAGCTGGAGTTATCACCCCAGATATGACGTAATCCTAACCAGTGTCCCACTTCGTGTGTCATGGTTCTTCCTTTATCATAAGGAGCAGCTAACATAAATGTTCCGTCTGTATAATCCGAGCTTCCGAAAGTAGAGAAATTCGAAACAACACCGTCTGTATTCGCCGGACCTTCATCAGGAGATAATCCTCCTAAAGTGGAGTTGGATGGAAATTGAGCATATCCTAAAAGCGTATCATCTGTAAAATTAACAGACCACATGTTCAGGTATTGTGTCGGATTCCAGATCGTATTTGGTTTTACATAATTATCAATCTCGGTTGTTGACCAGGAAGACTGACATAAATTCACACGATCAATACCGTTAGTAGGGTTTCCGTTCGGATCCTGTTTTGCCAAAGCAAACTGGATCATCGTATCTGCTCCAACAGGATTCGTGTTGAATCCAGGAGTTCCCGCTAATCTTCTGTAGTCATTGTTCAATACCGTGATTTGCGACATTACCTGTGCATCTGTAATATTCGGAGCAGCACCTAAAGCCTGACCGTTATGAATTACGTGTACTACTACAGGAATAGTGATTACCCCGCCTGCTTCCGATTTATTATTTTTAGCCTGCTCCACTAATGGTGCCAACCATGCCTCAAACTGGGCAGTAGTTGCTCTTTTTGGGTTTTGAGCACGCAGGTATTCTTCATATTCAGTTGTAGCACATCTGATATGTCCTGTTTTAGGGTTTACCGAAGAAGCATGTACTGCTTTTCCAAAAACCATCGCTCCTTTTTGGTTGGGTGTTTTTTGGGCAAACGTAGCCATTGGAGTTAGTCCCGTCAATGCCGCTACACCCAGTAACCCCAATAAAGTATTTTTCTTCATAATCACTTGGTTAAAAAATTAGTAACCTACAAATCTATTGAATATTTTATTTTTTCATACAAAAACCACAACTTTTTTCAAAAAATACACATTTTAAGCCATTATTGTTTTAAAAATACAGCAATAATTTATTTAAAAACAAAAGGGGATTACCAAATGGTAATCCCCTTTTTCAGCTATTAAAAAATATATTAGTTTTTAATAAATCCTAATGTTTTAGAAGAACCGTCTTTATTGATTTTAATAAAGTATACTCCTTTTGCAAAAGCTGACGTGTTTACAACTAAGTCAACCTGAGAAACATTATTTTTAGCAAGAACTGTTTGTCCTAAGCTGTTATAGATAATATAATCTGTTCTTGACAAATCTCCAGGAATGTTAATATTCAGGAAGTCATTTGCCGGGTTAGGATAAACGCTTACAGAGTTGATTATCTCAAAGCTTGAAGCACTTAAGCTGGCATCTGTTCCGAAGAAATAAACACCATTCATACCTGTATTCACAACAGTTTCTAAAGTAACGTTAGGTCCGAAAGCACCTAAAGTAGCTGTATTTGCTGTAGTAGCTCCCTGTTTGATAACTTTAAGAGCATTTCTTGAATTTCCGGTTGCAGCTTCCCATGCAGCGATTTCCGCTTCTGTGAAGTAGAATTTCAACGTAACGTTTCCAGAAGTATTGTTAGTTGCAGGCGTAATTGTAAATGATTTCGCCATAACTAATCTGCTAGGAGTATTATTTCCGTTATAGGCTACAGCAGCAGCACCTGCAGTTGCCTGATCTCTGGAAACAGCCACTGAAGTACATCCATAGTTGAATGCATCACTTGTAATACTTGCCATTACTTTACCGGTAGTAGCATCTTTAGCATACGTTACACCGCTTGTAGGAACACTTGCCTGGTAAGCAGTAGAAGTGTTAACAGCTGTTTGAACAGCAGTAGAAACGGTTGAAGTAACATCAACTGTATCCAGCATCAACATTCCATTTCCATTTGGATTGTGGAAGTGTCTGAAAACCAAATAACCTGTCTGACCTGCATAAGCCGTAAGGTTATGCGTTCTCATTTCTGCAGCTCTCGCCGGAATTTCTCTGTTATTTTCTAAAACTGCACCAGCCTGAATTGCTGCAGCTGTAGCTTTATTTGTTGTAAAGTACACATAATAATGTTCTTTATAACCTGTAGGGTTAGCTGTTCTGCTATAACCTCCAATTGCGTATGAAACACTTGCTGCAGTAGCACCTGCAGGAATTGTGAATTGCGGGCTGATCATATAGTTATCAGCGTTAGGATTAGATCCTACTCCACCGGTTAAAATAAGGTTATCTGTTGCAGAATAAGCAAACGCACCTGAAATACCTGTCCATGGAGCTCCTGATAAACCAGAAATTAATCCCCAGTTTTTACCATCACCGTCACCATCAAGAATAGTCCATCCTGTTGCATCTTCGAAATCTTCCGTTAATAGAACAGTTGTTTGCGAAGCTGAAGGAGCAGCATCATTGTCGATAATTGTAACAACAATTGAGCTTGCAGCTGTATTTAAGGTAGCATCACCACCATTAGCATTTAATGTCATGTTCACTGTGAACGTTTCATTAGCTTCTACTAAACCGTCATTAAACACACGAACTGTTAAGTTCTGAGAAGTTACCGCACCGGCAGCAAAAGTTACTGTTGGTGTCATGATTTGGTAATCTACTCCCTGAGTTGCTGTTCCGCCAGCAGCCACATTAAAAGTAACAACTGCATTAGCAGAAGGCGCTTTTCCGATAGAAACCGGGAAATTAACTTCTGTATAACTACAGTTTGTACCTTCATTTACAGAACCTGTAGAATTATCAAAACGGATAATTGGTGTAGGTGTCTGACACTTCGTTGAAGCATTTAATGAGTTTCTTCTTGGTGAGTTCTGCATAACCGCAACGATACGGTCTTTTTGATTTTGTGTAAATGTATCCATACACGCATCGTTTGTATAATCCATATAATTCTGGATCATATCGTTTCCTGGAGACAACGGGCAAGAGTTAACGGTAGCACAAGTATAGTTTGCTGCCGCAGCTGCCGGAGTATCCAAGCAATAGTCATTAAAACTGTCTGTTGCATCAACAGTACAACTGGAGCTATCTCCCCAAATGTGACGTAAACCTAACCAGTGACCTACTTCGTGTGTCATGGTTCTTCCTAAATTATACGTTCCATTCATCATGAATGTACCATCATTTTCAGCAATTGTTCCAAATGCATCGTAACCTGCAACAACACCATCAGTATTTGCTGCACCACCATTTACATTCAGACCTCCTAAGTTAGAGTTTGAAGGAAACTGAGCATAACCTAACAACCCGTCTAATCCAGGTGCTGTTGGGTGATTTAAAGGATTACCACCCGGACGAATTGTCCACATATTCAAATATTG
The DNA here is from genome assembly GCF_002379575.1 of Flavobacterium sp. UBA4197. Lineage (NCBI taxonomy): Bacteria > Pseudomonadati > Bacteroidota > Flavobacteriia > Flavobacteriales > Flavobacteriaceae > Flavobacterium > Flavobacterium sp. UBA4197. The sequence goes on along the minus strand of NZ_DFUB01000027.1, from coordinate 20,467 downwards.
ATTCGGATCCCAGATTGTAGCTGCTTTCATCGTCTCAACATCTGCTCTGGTTTCCCAGTCAGGACCACCGGCACCATTGGTAATATTATTGCTGTAAGGCGCAATATTATGTCTGATGATACCTGTCGTTAAGTTTCCGGAAGGATCTGTCTGAGCCAGACAGAAGTTAATTTCAATATCTACAGCCAAACCGGTTGAGTTTGCTCCTCCCGGAGTTCCAACCATTTTTCTGTAATCCTGATTCATCACATTGATCTGGGAACGTGCCTGAGCATCGGTAATATTCTCACCGGTACCAATCGCATCTCCGTTGTGGATAATGTGAATTACAACAGGAATGTTATACACTTGCTGAACATTTTTCCCGGCAGCACGATCTGCTTTTATCTGAGCGATCTTTGGAGCCAGCCATGTTTCAAATTGCTCATTTGTAGCTCTTTTTGGGTTTTCCGCTCGCAAATAAGCCTCATTCTCATCCGTCATACATCTGATATGACCACTTGGCGTTAGTGCTTGCGTTGGGAGTTCAATCACCTTACCAAAATGAGTAACTTTTCTTGTAGGATTCTGCGCCATCGCTGCATTGGAAAACATTCCAACTGCGATTAATGCAAAAATCTGCAATGTAGTTTTTTTCATAATTTGTTAGTTGTTTAAATTTTAATCTCGGTAAATATAAATCTTTTATCAAAAGTTTACCTAAATTTAACACCAACCCCTTATTTTTCAACAGCTCACGAGAGAATATATCAATAAATTATTCACACCTAAAAACATAATTTAAAACCAAAAACATATATTATTTGTTAAAAAATAAACACAATTAAACAACAAAGTATTAAAAAGTTCAAATAAAAAATTATCTCCGCAATAAAGCATCACTAGCTGTATTTTAAAACATATTGTAGGAATATTTTAAATTTTAACTTCATTTAACCCAATTATTCAGCGCATCAAACACACCGGTTCCCACAAAAAACAACGGCGATTTTTGTTAAAAAAATAAACATATAATTTATTATTAGTATATTCACGGCCAACTAATTAATAACTTAAACCCTTAACTAATGAAAAGACAATTACTTTTTGTTGTATCGGCCTTTTGTATTTTTGCTTCCGGCTATGCACAAAGTTCATTATGGAGTAAAGTTAGCGAGGACAAAATTCGAATGTATGAGAAAACGGAACGCACTTCCCAGCCTCAAAAATTTGAATTATTTTCACTTGATCTTGCTGCTTTAAAAACAAAATTACAAACAGCACCGCTTAGAGACAACTCCAATGGCAATTCCAATGTAGTTATTTCCTTTCCTAACCCACAAGGAAATTTAGACAGCTATCGTATTTTCGAATCTCCTGTAATGGATGCTGCATTAGCAGCTAAATACCCAGGTATCAAATCCTATATCGGAAAAGGAATTGAAGACCCTACTGCTACAATCAATTTCACAGTAACCCTATTCGGATTACACACAATGACATTGTCTGCAAAAACAGGAACAAGTTATATTGATACCTATACAAAAGACTTAAACAATTATATTGTTTACTCGAGAGACGGATTGACTACCAACCGCACTTTCAGCTGTATGATTGAAGACGATCACGAACAAGTTTCCGGAAAAATGATCCAGGATGCTTCTCTTGCATTGGCAAGTGACGGGAAATACCGTGTTTTCCGTTTGGCTATGGCCTGTACAATCGAGTATGCCGCTTACCACGTAAATGCAGCTGGTCTTAGCACCGGAACCCTTGCTCAGAAAAAAGCAGCCGTTTTAGCAGCAATGAACGTTACCATGAACCGTGTTAACGGATTATACGAAAGAGACATGGCTATGCACATGAATTTAGTAGCTAATAACGACCTTATCATCTTTATCGATTCTGATAACTTCACTAACGACAACGCCAATACGCTTATTAACGAAAGTCAAACCGTTATCGATGCAAACATCGGTCTTTCCAATTACGATATCGGACACACCGTTAGTACAGGTGGTGGAGGTCTGGCTCAGCTAAACTCTCCATGTACAAACAACAAAGCAAGAGGAATCACTGGTTCACCAGCTCCGGTTGGAGATCCATACGATATTGACTATGTAGCTCACGAAATGGGACACCAATTTGGTGCCACACACACTTTCAACGGTATTGGAGGAAACTGTACAACAAGTACACGTAGCAACGCTACAGCTGTAGAACCAGGAAGTGGTAACACGATTATGGGTTATGCAGGTATCTGCCCTGGTGTAGACGTACAAAACAATTCAGATGCACATTTCCACGCTGTAAGTATTGCACAAATGCAAACTTTCGTTAACGGAGCAGGTAGCTGTGCCGTAACAACCAATAACGGAAATGCAGCACCGGTTGTAAATGCCGGAGCTGATTACACGATTCCTTACGGAACTGCTTTTATCCTTAAAGGAAGCGCTACTGATACTGCAGGAGAATCACTTACTTACTGCTGGGAGCAAACAGATACACAAATATCTACACAGCCTCCTGTAGCTACTGCTACAACCGGACCTAACTTCAGATCATTCCCTCCATCTTCAAATCCTAACCGTTATATGCCAAGATTCCAGGATGTTTTAGCCGGAAACCTTGTACCAACATGGGAAGTAGTTCCTAATGCTGCAAGAACAATGAACTTTGCGCTAACCGTTAGAGATAACAAAACACCAAACGGAGGTCAGACAAACCGTGACAACATGGTTGTTACATTTGCTAATACAGGACCATTCAGAATCACGTCTCCAAGTACTGCTGACGTTTCATGGACACAAGGTTCTTCACAAACTGTTACCTGGGATGTAGCAGGAACAACTGCAAACGGTATCAATACCGCTAACGTAAACATCTTATTATCTACTGACGACGGAGCAACCTTCACTACTTTGGTAGCGAACACTCCAAACGATGGTTCACAAGTAATCACTGTACCAAACGTTGCCTCTCCTAAATGTAGAGTTATGGTAGAAGCAGTTGGAAATATCTTCTATGCTTTATCAAAAAATATCGCAATAGGATATACTATTTCTACAACTTGTAACACATACACTGCTAATCCTAACACTACAATTGCAGCGCAAAATCCAATTGCATGGCAAATATTAGGACAGGTAAATGTTCCGGACAACGTAACAATATCTGATTTAAATCTTGCGGTTAATATTTCACATACAAAAATCAATGATCTATACATTGGTTTATTAAAACCGGGAGCAACTACAGTAGGAGAAATCCGTATTGTTTACCAACAAGGATGTTCTGCCCTTACAACAAGCAACATGGTTACTACTTTTGATGATGCAGGAGTGGCGCTTGCCTGTGCAGGAATCGGAGCAAACAACACTTACAAACCATTAAACTCATTAGACGTATTTAACGGACAGAGTTCTGCAGGAAACTGGAGATTGGTTATCGCTGACGTTGCTGCCGCAAATAACGGTACTTTAAACAGCTTTGGTGTAAACATTTGTTCCAGAACAGAAACTCTGGGAAGTGAAAGTTTCGGATTACAGGATTTCAACATCTATCCAAACCCTAACAATGGTAATTTCAAAATTGAATTCAACTCTAACTCTAACAACGATATCAAAGTTGTTTTACACGATATCAGAGGAAGAGAGATTTTCAACAAATCATACCAAAACTCAGGATTATTCAATCAGGACATCCAATTAAACCAGGTACAATCTGGTATCTATATCGTTTCCGTTCTTGACGGAGAGCGAAAAGAAGTAAGAAAGATTGTTGTTGAATAATCAAAACAAAATACTTTTATAACAAAAGAGTCCCGGAAAACCGGGACTCTTTTTATTTTACGACAGCTTTAACTTCTGTAAACAGCTGCGGTACTTCTGTGACTTTAAAATTCAAATTAAAAGACACTACATTATCTTTTTGTGTCAGCTTAAGGCTTCCTTTGTTAACCCTGAAATAACCCGCCTGACCCCTGCAAAAACAGTGTCTGCCAAACAACATCTTCACATTACTCAAATCCCCATCGCTAAAAGCAATTTCCGAAGCTTTATTATCTATTTCAAAAATAATTTCTTCCTTGTGCTGCCCGTCCTGCAAACCTTCCGGCACATCGCGGTTATACTCGTAAATAACAACCGATTTACTACTATCGTCAGCTAACTGGTAGTATGTCGAACCCAGTCCGTCCATTTTAATATCTACGCTTTTATTTTTAATCAACTGAACAGAACATTTCCCGTTATCAGGACAAACAGATTCAATAGTAACAGCCATATCGGTTTTTTTTGTTTTTGCAGTATTACAAAATGACACCGCGAAAATCAGCGGAACAAACAACAATTTTTTCATAATTACTTATTTTTCATCTTTAAAGATAGTCAAAACCAATTACTTCCCATTAAAAGTATTCATCGTATTTGCCAATCCGGATAACGCAAACGATTGTATCACCTCGACAGCCATATCCAAACGCTCCGGCAGTTTTGCTTTTTCCTCCTCACTCCATTCTCCTAAAACATAATCAACCTGCTGCCCTTTTTTAAACTGGTCGCTTATCCCGAAGCGAAACCGGGGATATTCAACTGAGTTCAATATCAGCTGAATATTTTTAAGTCCGTTATGTCCTCCGTCACTTCCTTTGGCTTTAATGCGTATCGTTCCAAACGACAGGTTCAGATCATCCGTGATTACCAAAACGTTTTCTTTTGCAATTTTCTCCTTATCCATCCAATACTGTACAGCCTTACCGCTCAGATTCATATAAGTGTTCGGCTTAAGCAGCAAAAGCGTTCTTCCTTTTATCCGGTATTCCGTAAGGGATCCGAGTTTAACCGTTTCAAACGACAGGCTTTCTTTTCTTGCCAGATGGTCCAAAACCTTAAACCCTATATTATGTCTTGTATTGGCATATTCTGCTCCAATATTACCCAAACCGACAATTAAAAACTTTTTCATGGGATCTGTATTTTCTATTATCTCTTTCTTACTAAAAAATCTCTCAAATAATTTCATGCGCAAAAATAATCTTTTTCAAACGGATCTGCTTCAAAAACCAATCCTTCACCTGCAAACATAAAAAAAGCACCGAAAAATCGGTGCTTTTGATATAGGTAAAAAATAAAATTATTTTTTCTTTCCTTTTGCAGGTGCTTTTGCAGCTTTTGCAGCCTCCTGAGCAGCTTTCATAGCAGCACGTGAAATTCTCACCTGACATACTACAGTGTTATCCGGGTGCAATAACTTGAAGTTATTTGTAGGTAATTTAGTTACATACAATTTGTTACCCATCTCTAATTCAGTAATATCAGCCTCAACAAAATCAGGTAAGTTTGCAGGTAAAGCTCTTACTTTTAATTTACGTTGGTTTAAACGTAAAACACCACCAGCCATAACACCTTTAGAGTTACCAACGATTTTCACAGGAACTTCCATAGTGATTTCTTTATCGTTGTGTAATTGATAAAAGTCAATGTGTAGGATTTTATCAGACACCGGGTGAATTTGGATATCTTGTAAAATCGCGTTAAGAGTTTTACCGTTTTCCAATTCAATTACCACTGTGTGTACGTTTGGAGTGTAAACTAAATTTTTAAACGCTTTTTCTTCAGCGATAAAATGTACTGGTTGATCTCCTCCGTATAACACGCAAGGTACCATTCCAGCATTACGTACCGCTTTCGTTGCCGACTTGCCTACGCTTTCTCTTTCAGATCCTTTGATCGTAATTGATTTCATTTGAAATATAATTAAATTAATAAAAAATTCTTAAACAATAAATTTGCTGCTGATCGAATTATTATTCTGAACCATGTGCATTACATCTGCAAATAGTTGTGCACAGCTAACAACTTTAATTTTCTTACTCTCTTTTTTCAACGGAATCGAATCGGTAACGATTAATTCCAGAATTTTAGAGTTCTCTATTTTTTCATAAGCATCACCCGATAAAATGGCATGCGTACAAATTGCTCTTACACTTAAAGCACCTCTTTCCATCATCATGTCTGCCGCTTTCGCCAAAGTTCCTCCGGTATCAACCATATCGTCAACAAGGATAACATTTCGGCCGGTAACATCACCAATCAATTCCATGGTATCAATTACATTCGCCTGTTTTCTTTGTTTGTAACAGATTACCACATCCGATTGTAAGAATTTCGAATAAGCATACGCTCTTTTCGAACCACCCATATCCGGAGATGCAATTGTCAGGTTATCCAGGTTTAAACTTCTCACGTAAGGCAAGAATATTGTAGACGCAAATAAATGGTCAACCGGTTTTTCAAAGAATCCCTGAATCTGATCCGCATGTAAATCCATTGTCATGATTCGGGTTGCTCCTGCCGATTCTAAAAGTTTCGCTACCAATTTAGCTCCTATCGGAACCCTTGGTTTGTCTTTTCTATCCTGGCGTGCCCATCCGAAATAAGGAATAACCGCCGTGATGTGACGTGCCGAAGCTCTTTTTGCAGCATCAATCATTAACAAAAGTTCCATTAAATTATCAGAACTTGGAAATGTCGAACACACTAAAAATACGCGTAATCCACGTATTGATTCCTCAAAAGACGGCTGGAATTCTCCATCGCTGTATTTTGATATGGTAACCTTACCAAGCGTTACGCCATAGTGCTTTGCTATCTGCTCTGCCAGGTACACACTTTGGGAACATGCAAATATTTTTGCCTCCGGTTCTATATGTGACATTTTAATTCGTTGTTTTGTAGTTAGTTAGTGTTGTATCGTTTTAACGAGGTGCAAATTTAGAAATTAAATTCCAGACATAAAGAATATTTTCATCTATTTTTTTGATTATTTATATTTTTTTTATTTACATTTGCACCCACAATTGAATGAGATGATTCATGCCTAGGTGGCGGAATTGGTAGACGCGCACGACTCAAACTCGTGTACTTCGGTGTGTGGGTTCGATTCCCACCCTAGGTACAAAAGCTCCAAACATAGTTTGGAGCTTTTTTTATTTACAACATCCTGAAAATCAATAATTCACAAAATAAATCTGATTTCAAATTCTCTTTCTCTCAAAAATCACCATTTCTCCATATCGAACTAAAACAGCAAAAAACAAATTACTATATTTCAAATAGTTACAATAAAAAAATAAGATTTTTCAATCATTTTTAAACTACCTTCCCAGCAACTAGGTTGACAGGAATCGAACCACACAACACACTGATTTACAAACAAAAACGAATTCAAAAAATTCATTTTGCCCTCTAATGACCAATAAGATTATTTTCTTTAGATAAACGATGCTATTTAAATATTTGCAGATTGAACCATTCTCTTTTCGTAAAATAGTCCTCAATAAAGATTAAATGTCTTTGAGAAGTTTATTTTTCAAAATATCGTTAGCCATACAATGACAAAAATATTGAAAAGAGAAGAAACGGCAGCTAACAAGCCGTTTGGCAAAATGGCAGGTTTAGGAAAAATTGAAAGTTTGCACATTTTTTTGTCGCCAATACTGTTCTCTTTGGCTTTTTTATTATTTTAGTCAACGGCTCCTGCGTTTCTGGCAAATTGAACTTTCCGTCCAATTTATCCGCCACTTCGCCAAGCTGCCGAACTGTTAGCTGTAATTAAAAACGACATGGCAAAAAAAAGAAAAACATTACCGAAAGACTTTGAGGAACTTCTAAAGAAAGGGGACATTCAAGAACTCATTCAACTATTTGACAAATGCGAGATAGAAGCCCGTGGTGGATACAGCAAAGGAACTGCATTGTCGTTTGCAGAATGTCCGCACGAATTAGCCAAATGGCTGGTTGAACAGGGGGCAGACATAGAGGCGCTTAATGACTATAGCTATACTCCACTTCAGGAGCGTTCCGGGAAGCGTTTTTCGGGCAACATCAGGAGTTTATTAGAATTGGGAGCAAACGTAAACACAAACACCCATAGAGGAACAGCGTTACATTGTGCAGCAAAAAACCATAACACGGAGAACATAAAAATACTGCTAGAATACGGCGCAGAAATTGAGGCTTTAGTTTCGGACGGTTATGGAGAAAAAAGAGGAGATTACACAGCGTTGGAGCTGACTTTAAGGGCTTGTTGTAACATCGATATAAAAGATACCCTTGAAATTTCCAAAATATTGTTGAACGCTGGTGCTCAGAAAACAGAAAAAATGAAAGGGTTCGTTACTGAAATCGGAAAAACGTTTGAACAACACAGACCGAATTTTTATGATGAATCAACGGAACAAATAAGCAATGATTTAGATGAACTTTACAGCATCTTTGAGGTTGAACCTGTCCCAAGACGGATAGTATATGACGGCAAATCGCCTATTACTGTCAAAGCTACAACCTGGCAGAAACAACACGAAGAATTATGGGAGCTTTTGGTTCCCGGACGTGGTGCTGCCCAAACCGTACAGGGAGAAGTTATTCGTATCACAGGAAAAGTAGCCCGGGAATTATTAGATAACGGAGGCGGTAATTGGGACATTGAATTTAAAAAAATGGTGGACAGTTATTTCAAATATATTCAGCAAGAAAATCAACTTTCTCAGGAAGAAATAGAAGAACTGGCTATTATTACAAGTGAAGTGAAAGCTAGAAATACTGAAAACATATATTTAATGAGTGAATTAGGAGTAAAGTGGGTGCTTAATAATCCAATTCCTAAAAGTCTTACTGTAACAGATTATAACCGTTAAATAACTACAGTCAACAAGGGTTTTGCAAGTGCATTAATTCTAATTTATACGCGAAAGCGTTTCTAAGTGCCTTTATTTGTTCAAGATCGGGCTTAGAATCGGTTCGATATTGGTTACTACAGTGAATACATCCCAAAAAAAATGCCCTGTAATTAATACAGGGCATTTTTATGAGTATTTATCCTCTTCTCAGCATTCTCTTTTCTTTATTAAAGCTCAATTCTACAGAATCTTTATAGACTTTATTCAGCACCAGTCCTTCCACTTCCTGTCCTTTTCGAAGGCGGTGAATACTGTTTCCTACTTTAAGCATTACCAGTTCATCTTTTTTCTCACCCGATTTGATATAACCGTAATAAGCAACCGAAGGCCAGTTTTTAATTTCCTTTGGTTTTTCAACAACTGTTTTTACAGGAGCGGTGTGTCGTTTGACACCTCTGTTTATAGTACTGGCAACAGCGGCACTTTCACTTCTTACCAGCGTTTTATTTAAAAACGGATCCCGGTGGATTTTCTCCAGCACAAAAGTATCCCGTTCAACCTGTCTTCCGCTGCTGCTATAACTGGCAACACTATTCGCCTCGACCGTTTCATTTGAAAAAAAATATTGCGCAAGCGCCTTATAGCCTACGGTTCCCCAAAGCCCCAAAACAACAATAATCAACACAATATTTATTTTCTTCTTTGCCATGATCTTAGTTTAAAACAAATTTATATCCTCCGCTATACACTCCTTCATTACCGGCTTTATCTTTGGCTTTAACTCTCCAGTAATACGTTCCGGGATTCGTAAAAGTTTGCTGTAATGATGTACCGCTCACATCGAACTGCTGCGTGACATTTGTAAAGTTAACATTGTCTGAAAACTGCAACACATAGCTTATAGGCGACTGAACCGTTCCGGAATCCTGAGGAATAGTCCACGAAAAGGTGATTTGCTGGTTAACGGTTAACGTTGCATTATTAGCCGGCGCTACATTTTGCGGCTGGTTCGGATTCACACGGTCTATCGAAAACTTACGGGTACTGTATTGTGTTTGTGTATCGTTATCACTGTTTACCGCCTGAACTTTCCACTGGTAAACACCTTCTGCCGATAAAGCAACATTATTTAACTGCACTATCGTTGTTGTCTGGTTCGTATTTGAATATACCGACTGACCGGTAGTTGTATTGATCACCTCAACCACATAGTGTGTGGCCGCCTGAAGGCTTTGCCAGCTAAGGGTCAGGGCTGTCAAATTCGTATAGGCATCAATGTCCGGACTTGATAAAATCACCGATTGATTCGTTAAGTCTTCCGAAATTTCCGTTGAGAACGCTATCGGAAAGGTATATTGCGACTGGTACGCAAAATTTTCTGCCCGTACACGCCACTGGTAGTGACCGGACGGCAATTCCTGCTCTAAATGTGTATCTTCCGATTCTTTTTCTGCGATCAGCGACTGGTTCATATCAAAAACCTGAACACGATAGGTCTTCGCACCATCCATTTTGTTCCATTGAAAATTAACGACGTTACTCTGGATAACCGCTCCGTTTAAAGGATAGGTAGCCTGAACCGAACTGTTCGAAATATCTTTTTCCAAAATATCTTCACAGGAAGACATAAAAACAGCCAATAGTACGATGATAATTTTATTTATTGTTTTCATAATTTTGAAATATCATTTTTAAATGTAAAACTTCTTCTTTATTATTCTTTTTTATCGCAAAAAATTTCATTCCAACCATTCTGGAATAGTCGTATTTCTTTTCAAAGTCGTAAGCCATCTGCAAGAGCTGGTTGGTATTCCCAACGACATCCAGCTGATTGGTATAAACTGTATAATTTTCATCAGCAAAACTATGAATCGGCGCCAGCTCATTTATGGAAACATGCGGCTGTGACTGTGTTGCAAAACTAACCATTCCCTGCTGCACCATTTCTTTTGTGACACCTTCTTTACCAAGCATCTGATCCAGATAGGCAATTTCGCGTCTTAACTCATCGGCATTCTTTGCCTTTTTATTAATATCACCCACACGTGCCGAGAGTTCTTTATACTCTTTTACCACCTGGAACAGTGAGCTAAAAGAGCGCTTGTAAGCCGTCACGGACAGCATTATAAAAATGACGATCAAAGCACCGCATTTTTGTTTATACGAGTAATTCTCAAACATCTTTAATCGTAATTTTCACTTCAAACTGGGACTTGTTTTTCTTATCCTTTTTTAAAGTTGTTATTTCAAACTTTTTAATCCACTTCACATTCTTCAAACTACTCATCCAATTATTAAAAGAGGTTTCGTTATAGGTTTCTCCTTTTAACAGTATGGTTCCCGGATCGAACAATACTTTTTCATTCGATTTAATCTCTTTGGCTACCGGCACTATATTCAGTTCGTTAAGCAATATATCGCCCGGAATGATCTTAATCAGTTCATAAGAATAAAAAGACAAGAATCTTGAAGAGGAAAATCCCGAGTCTCTGAGAATATTCTGTTTATTTTCTTTTTGTTTCTCCAGATCCAGCACCAGCTGATACGATTGGTTGGAATAGACATTCTGAAGGTTCAATTCGGCATTTTTAGTCCCGTAATATTGTATCAGGAAATAGCTTACCAAAAGGCTTAGCAGAAACCCGACCAGCATTACTGCTCCAAAAAGCGTAAAGGCCTTTTTATAAATGATCTCTTCAATATTTAAGGCATCGCTTTCTGTTTTTGTAACTTCTTTTTGCCGCAGAAAAAAATGAACCAAAACACCATAAAGCGGTACAAAATCACTGCTTATCTGGTCTTCGTTGATCTTGTATTTCAGTTTCATCGGTATTTCCGCAAACTGCTTCGTAAAGCCAACAAATTCAGCATCTTCAAATTCCAGCATCAAATCGCCGGAAAGTATTTTCTTTTCGTTAATAGCGGGCTGCAACAGCGCTGTCAGGAAAGCACCAACATATACATCTATTACCTGTAATTTATGGTTTATAAATTTTTGCAGGACTTCCTCAACGGCATTTTTTCTGCAAAAACTGATATAGTTGCTTGCCCCGGTCTTATAGGCTGTAAAATAGATCGCATTATAATCGACATTTTTCTGCCAGTTTACATCGGCTTCATTATTAAAATCGATTTTCTTATTCAAAACACCTTTCCCGTCAACCACGATGATAACCGGTAATTTGGCATCTATCTTTTTCTCCAAACCGTCAAAAGAATCATAGGTTTCCGTTGCCACGATATCGATTTTATTGCCTTTTCGTTTTACAACAAGCAGGTTAAAAACGTCACCGTTTTCCGTTTTGGAAACCCCAACGATATTAAGACTGTTAATCTTTATTATTTTAGACAGTATCGGCAGCATTAGTAAATAATGGTAGGTTTAATAAAAATGTGCAGCTTCGAATCGTTCTTACCTTTTTTTCTACTGCTGAAAAACCATTTCAGGATTGGAATACGGGAAAGCAACGGCACACCCGAACCGGAGTTTTCTTTTTTCAGTTCGTCCAGACCTCCCAACAAAATCATTTCGTTGTTTTTCACTCGCACCAAGGATTCAAATTTCTGTGTTGCCTTACCCGGAGGTGCCGTATCGCCCGCTCTACCTAAGAAAGAACTTTTTTCCACAGATATTGTCAGCGTTACATTTTCGTCTGTTGACACAAACGGCTTGATCGAAACACTCAGGTTTGCATCGGTCGATTTCCACGTACCGGACTGTAAAATATCGTTTCCGATACTATTGGTCAGCAATCGGTTGTTTTGTTCAAAATAATAGCTGGTTTCCCCTATTGCCAGTTTCGCTTCATGTCCGCTGATTGTTGCGATTTTAGGCGTGGACTCAATTTTTACAATGGAGTTGTTTTCCAGTAATTTCAAGTTCATATAAAACGACTGTGTTACTTTCCCCAGTTTAAAAAGTCCGAATCCGTTAAAAGCATTGATCAAACTGTTAACGGAAGATCCGTTAACGGTCATATCTGCCGACGGGTATAATGTACCGCCTGTCTGCGCGATATTTTTACTGTCTATCCCCGCTTTAATCCCGGATTGTATGTCGTATGATTTATTATACTGTGCAATGATCACCTCAATCTGAACCAAAGGAACCACTTTATCAATTTGCTTCATGTACACTTTCAGCTCTTCTATAGCGCTTCTGGAACCGGAAACGATAAGTCCGTTTAATTCCACAAATTCTTTAATCTCTAATTTTTCGGAGAACGTTTTCGGCAATGACGGCAATACGGATTCTATGGAACGGTTTTCCAGCGGGATCAGTTCTGTAGCGCGCAATCCTTCTGTAGCGTGTTCTCCGATCAGATACAGGTTTTCCTGTTTTCTGTAAATGTATTTCTTTCCTTTAAAAACATGTTCCAACAGGTCGTCAAACGTGATATTGTCTGCCGACAAACTTGTTTTTTCATTTTCCGGCTTGTTGTACAGGAAGTAGTTTACATGCAGTTTTTCTGCCGCTTCGGTGATCAAATCGGAAACATCGGCAACATAGGCTTTTACCGTTAAAAATCCGGCTTTATTCAGGTCAACTTCATAATATCCGGCTGCACCGACCGATGCTTTGGGCTGTTTGGTTTTTTGACCGCTACTGCCATAAGTATTTCCGGTAGCACCGCTATTCACATCCTTATTTTTTTCAATAAAGTAGAAACCGTTTTCATCTTTGGTCGCCAATAAATCATTTGATTTGGCCATCATTTCAATTACCTGGTCGAACGGGCGGTTCAGGATATAGGAAGATACCTTAAGGCCTTTAACATCCGGTGCCAGGATCAGGTTTTTACTGGATTTATCAATAATCGCCTTCGCAACAGACGGCAGTGAATCGTTTTCTAATTTCACCGACAGGAAATCGTTCTGAGGGTTATAGCTGACATCGACCTGTTTAGGCTGTTTCCGCTCTATGATCTTCACTTCTTTTCTTTTCTTGAAAGTGATGATATTACTCATAAAACCAACTTCCAGATCATATTTCTGCGCCAGGAAAAGGAACACGTCTTTTACCGTTACATCGAAAAAGTTGTTTACAACCGATTGGGTCAGATCACTTTCGGCACTGACATTCAACTGATGTTCTTCGGCAATGGAGAGAATAAAGTCGTGTAATGTTAAGCCTGAAACATCAATTTTTATGATTTCGTTCAGTCCTTTTTTCTGTTTGGCTAATTCGTCAAATTTCTTTTCCAGCTCAATATCCTGAGCCGACAGTAATCCTGTGATTAATAAACTTATAATTAAAAAAACGGTCTTTTTAAACATTTCTTAGGCGTTAATTAAAATAGAATATATTTCTTCTAATGAAGTTTCTCCTTCGGCTAATATATCAAAGGCTTTTTCAGATAATGATTTGTGTTTTTCATCATTACCCAAAAACTGCGCTATGGTATTGTTTTTTATCGATTCGGAAACACTATGGTTAATATTTAAAACTTCATAAATAGCTCTTCTGCTTCTGTATCCGGTATGATAGCATTTGTTGCAGCCAACCGGTTTATAATAGGTTTCGATTTCATACGGAAATTCGAAATGGGACGGAAAATCTTCTTTATTACAAACGGCTTCTTTTTTGCAGTCATTGCAAAGTTTCCGAACAAGCCGCTGTGCTACCGAAAGATTGAGCGTTTCCGCAATCAGATAGGACGGCACTCCCATATCTACAAGTCTGGAAATTGTCCCGATTGCAGAGTTGGTGTGTATTGTGGACAACACAAGGTGACCCGTTAATGAGGCACGTATTGCCATTAATGCGGTTTCGGAGTCACGAATCTCCCCGAGCATAATGACATCGGGATCCTGACGCAGGAACGATTTTAAGGCCGATGCAAATGTCAATCCGATATCTTCTTTCAGCTGCACCTGGTTAATTCCTTTTAAGGTATACTCGATCGGGTCTTCTACCGTTACAATATTTCTTTTGGAATCATTGAGCAATCGCAATGTGGCATACAGCGTAGTGGTTTTACCGGAACCTGTAGGACCGCTGATCAGGATGATCCCGTTTGGTTTTTTTACTGCTTCCAGATAACTTCTCAGTTCTTCTTTTTCCAGTCCTAACGTGTTCAGATCGATATTTGAGGCATCCTGACCCAATAAACGCATTACGATTTTCTCGCCAAATAAGGTCGGCAATATGGAAACCCTGATATCAAATGATTCATTGGTAATCCTTCCGTCCTGCGGCAATCGCTTTTCGGTAATGTTCAGCTTGGACTTGATCTTGATCTTATTCACCAATTCCAGGTAGTTATCCTTTTCTACCTTGTATCGTTCGATAAGCTGACCGTCGATTCTGAAACGAATACGGGACGACTCTTCATAAACCTCAAAATGAATATCACTGCTTTTTAAGGATTTTGCTTCTTCTAAAAGGTTTTCCAGGAAATCGCCTTTTTCAATATTCAGGGATTTATTACTGCTGGTATGACGTTCTTTCCGGTAATGAATGGACAGTGCTTTTTCGATTTCGGAAGCATCCGAAATTTCAAATGAAATCTGTTTCCCCAATAACAATTCCAGTTCGTCTTTTATGTCCTGATGATTGTGGGAACCATCAATATATAATTCGATTGTATTTTCATTTACAGTTTTTGGTAAAACCCTGTAATGATTTGCCATATCACTTGAAATAATATGCTGTATATCCGGATTGACCATTATATCATTCATATTCTGGGTATCAATGTGATTTTATAAAAATTTAAAAATAAATCGCCTGCCATCAGTATCAATAGCAAAAGGGATGCAAAGCCAGCCAAAGGAATTGTCCTGTGTTTCATGACTTTCTTTAATCCCAATTGTAGTACTATGGAAAACAGCATGGAAAAAATAAAATAGACCACATAGTTTTTAAGCAGGAATAAGGGTGTTATCGCTAAATAGAACAGCAGGTCACCAAGTCCGAAATAGTGTTCAAACGGGTTTAAAAACTGTTTGTTCTTCCAGCTCATATAGAGTATTAATATCACAAAGGTGATCAGGAAGAAACCGGCATTATAGGCCGTTATCATCCACACGCTGCTATATTCCTGTTTTATCAACAGCAAAGACAATACAAAGACCAGCAGCGGTAAAGCCACGTGAATGGTCCTGTTTTTCCAGTCCTGAAAAACCATCAGCAATAAGCATAGTAATACTCCCGGCAACATATACACGTTATTCTTTTGTCACTTCTGTGAGCACTTTTTTACTGTCTATTTCCCACGTATTGAAATTACCGTCGCCATCCAAATCGGAAACCGAGGTCGCTCTTGCCATAAAAGAATCGTTTGACGCTTCAATGATCTCAACTTTGTAAACAGCCTGTCCACCTTCCTGAACGGTTTTTTCCTGTTCGAAGCCCAATTCTTCCAAGCTGTTGGAATATTTTGAGTGTCTGTAGAAATAACTTTTCTGCAAGCCATATACCTGATTGAGCATTGCCTGAGCTTCAATTGCCTTAGCCTGGCTGATTACCGAGGTCTGATTGGGCAATACCATCAGTAATAAAATTCCGATGATACACAAAACGATTAGAATCTCCGTTAAGGAGTAGGCTTTAACAGCGGCTTTCTTTATTTTTTGAAGATATTTTTTTGTGGTAGTAAACATCTTTATACTATTTTATTTATTAAAAAGTGTTAATTAACGGCGGCAAAAATACAAACATTAATGAGATGATTCTTAATTATTTATTATTTTACTTAAATCAAACATCGGCGCATACATCGATACCATGATCACCCCAACGATGACGCCAATTACAATAATAATCATCGGTTCCAGGATTACTCCAATCATTTTTGTCTGGTGACTGATCTCTTCATTATACTGTTCGGCCAGTCGTTCAAACATGGTATCCAGCTGATTAACCTGTTCGGCCACTTCAACCATGGAAACCATTTTGTTTTCAAAAACATGGTGTTTCTTTAAACTGTCACTAAGCGAAACCCCTCTGGTAATATCCTCCTTGATTTCTTCAATCGCAATTTCAATCGGATAGAATCCGATCATTTTGGAGGTTAACGACAGCGCATTGATGAGCGTTGTTTTTGAGGTTATCAGCAGGTTCATGGCCTGACAGAATCTGGAGATGTATATTTTACGGATCAGGCTTCCAAAATAGGGTATTCTTAAGATCATGTTGGTCGTAAAAGCCCTGTAGCTGTTTTTACCTTTCAGGAGGACATGGATTAACACCAGTCCCGCAATCACAATCGCCACTATTGTAAAAATGGTTCCGGAATGATTCGATATCTTAAGAATGATCTGCGTGCTTTTAGGCAGCTCGCTTCCGAATTGTTTGAAAACGGAGCTAAACATCGGCACGACTTTATTCAGCATAAAATACAATACCAGTATGGTCACACACATTACAATCGCCGGATAGGTCAATACCGAAACGATCTGCCTGCGCATCTGGATTTTCCGGTTAAAGTATTTTTGCAGTTCGGTTAAAACCTCTTCCAGTTTCCGGGTTTCTTCCCCAATCTGGATACTGTAATATTCATAAGGCGAAAATTGCTTGGTTTCCCTCATGGATTCATAGATACTCCTGCCTTCTACTACTTTATCCTTGATTTCGATAATGATTTCTTTTTCCAGCTTATTACTGGACTGATTGCTTAGAATTTCCAGTGCTTTTTTAAAATCTACCCCGGACTTTAAAAGCATACCCAATTCCCGATAGAAAACTTCTTTCTTTTTATCGGATAGTTTTTTTGAGAACTGAAGCTGGCCGGTTTCGATCCTGAAATCCTTTTTCTCCGTTTTTTCTTTTTTATAGGTACTTAAATCAAAACTCATTTCTCCTGTATTGCTTGTAATAGTTCGTTAGCATAAATCTGCTTATAAAAATTCAGCCCCATTTCTTTTTCGCTGACTTCCAGCTTCATTTTCAGTTTCCGGAAGGCTAATCGTTTCGAGCGACTAAAGACAGAATCCATGACCATTTCTTTTATCTGAATTTTAAATGTGTCAACAAACTCACCTTTGGTACGTAAAGCATAGTCTTCCTGAACGCTATATCTGACCAGTTCTCCCGAATATCCGGTAAAAACAAGTTCTTCCTGCCGGATCTGCATTTTATCATTTTCGAAAATATCTTTATTAACCGAATACGTCAGGCGGTTCAGATCGTTTACCGGCTGGTTCTGGTTTTTAAAATCCAGCAGTCTTTCGGTGACAATAGAAAAAACAACAAATATCAGACTCATGATAATTGCTGTAATGGCCATACCCACAATGGCCTCTATCATTGAAAAGGCCTGTAATTGTGTTTTATTCACCGCTGCTTTGTATGTAAAAACTTTTTTCAAATTTGAAATTAGTACTGTCTTTATACTGTATGAATATTTTCTTCACTCCGGGGTTAACGACTTCTTCTTCTATTTCAAGGTTCTTATCTTCACTATCATATTGCAGAGAATCTCCTTGCATCTGCATCAGATAAAACATTTCATTGACTTTATTCTGGGTATTGTAAAACCTGGCAGATGTGCGCGGTGTAAATACCGCGGCATAAACCGTGATCGCAATATACAGGCATACCGAAATTATTGTCAGCGCAATTACGGATTCCAGAATGGAGTTTGCCGGAATATTACAATACTTTTTTAATAACACCATAATTATTTTTTTTAGCCTCAAATAACGGAATCGCCATAAAGTACTCCGGTCGCTTTAAAGGATCTATTTCGATGTCTACAATCATATTATCATTGACGGAAGAACCGTTTTTATAGAAAAAATAGTTGGTGTACACCGAACCGCGTACATCGCTTTTTAAGTCCAGTTTTCCGGTACAATAGATATCGCCCAGTACGAAACTTTTTTCATCAAGCTCCATAATGTTTTTATTGATTGTCAATATCGAGCTTCCAAACAGGACTATTGCGCCTTCTATTTTACATTCCTTTTTTATTTTGAGCTTACTCTCCCCTTCCGTGTCGTTATACACGCAAACTACAGACGGGTATTGCAGATTCACTTTTTCCTGAAGTTCTATTCTTTTGGTTGCAAAAGCCTGAACCGTCCCTTTAAATCCTTCCTCGAAAGTTATTTTCGGGGCTATCAGTATGACATCTTCCAAAACCGTATTTTTCCTGATCACTATCGAATCATTCGAACGAAGTAGGAAATTCCCTTTGAATATAACATTGGCCAGGAGCGTATTCGTCAACAGTATTTCCTTAGTTTCTTTCAGAAAGGAATTGAAATACAGGGAATCTTTTGTTTTTTCAAATTGGGATAAGGCTACTTTTTCTGTTTTGATTCCTTCAAAGATCTTCTTAAAGTTTTCATTGATCTCCGGAAGTTTGATCTCCGAAACAGTATTTTTCCCGGTAACCGTCAACTGGCTTGCTTTGTTCGTGAGATACGACGTTTCTATAAATGTTGACGGTAATTTATTATCGCCATTCAGCCTGACCGTTCCCGAGTAGCGAAGCGATTTGGTAAGGTTCGCCAAATGAATCGCTGTTTTATCATTGGAATAGCTTCCTACAATATGCGCCGAAACAACAGTATCATTCCTTAGGGATGTTTTTGCCAGCAGCACATTCAGTAATCCGTATTGTCTTACTTCATAATTTCCCTGAACTCCGGAGGCTTCGTCTGCCGGAAATTCTTCTGCAGCCAGTTTATTCCCCAAAGCATAATTCACCACCGACTGGTTATGAATGTATAATTCCTCCTGTAAATTGTAATACAAATTCAGCTGATTGTACAAACCGGAGAAATACAGCAATGCGCCGCAGATTATAGATACAATCAGGCAAATATAAACCGCATATAAAAGACTATGCGCCTTTACCATTCGTGTTCTCTTTTGGTTCTTTTTTCTTAAACAGCCTTTTAAAGAAACTTTCTTTTTGTTCCTGTGGCTGGTTCACTCTTTGTGGCTGATTCGCCTTTTGTTGTTTGTCCAGCTCTTTTTGTTTTTTCTTATTTTCTTTCTCAAGGGCTTTTTTCTCTTTGTCCAGTTTCTCCTGAGCTTTTTTAGCAGCTTTTGCTACTTTTTCGTCTTCTTTTACTTTTGCTTTTTCTTCTTTAGTCAACTTAGGAGGTGCCACAAATACTTTTCCGTTTTTATAAACGGTAGTATCTTTTTTGATATGGTCAATCCACTCCCCGTGTTTGATATGGCTTTTATAATATCCTTTTTCAATCAGCACTCCTTTATCATCATAGCGGTAAAAGTTTCCCGTTTTCAAACCACTGCTCCAGTATTGAGTTGTTTCCAATGTTCCGTTCGGATACCAGGTTTTCCACAAACCTATCTTTAGTCCTTTTTCAAACTGACCCTGTTCTGCCAGTTGGTTGCTGTGGTACATTTTAGTAAAGGCATCATCCAGCAATTCACCAGCTGTACCGCCTTGTGCATTATGTATGGTTCCGCCTTTAAACCAATAGTAGGTTTTTTCCGATTTGGGTTTTACTTTTTTATCCGTTACATAGAATTCATAGCGGAAGTTCGCATCGGAAACGCGCTTTATCAGATACGGATCTGTAAAAGAAAAGAATATTACTACTAAGGATATGCAAAAAAAACGAAATAAAGTCTTTGTTTTCAAGGGATTCAATTATTTTTTTAATCGTCGCAATATAGTACTTTTTCAAAAACCAGAAAAAACCTTTTTGTACGATTCTTTTTTAAAAAATTTAGTTAAATTAACCCCTAAGCCAGTATCTTTTTCAGCGTTAAAAAAGGGTCGTTTTTCACCATAATAGGCAATTTTTAAATTTTACACAAACCTGTAAGTTATTATTAATAAGATTTTTATGCTACTATAATTACTATCCGTTTGGGATGCT